>BBSL01000432.1 GCA_001319865.1 Burkholderia sp. E7m39
TATTCCGAAGGAGATCAAGAACCACGAGTACCGCGTCGGTCTCACGCCGTCGTCGGTGCGCGAGATCGTCGCGCACGGACACAGCGTGAGTGTCGAAACGGGAGCGGGTGCGGGCATCGGCGCAACGGACGACGCATACCGTACCGCGGGCGCACAAGTTGCGCCTGACGCTCAAGCGGTGTTTGCCGCCGCCGACATGATCGTCAAGGTGAAAGAGCCGCAACCGCGCGAGCGCGCCATGCTGCGTAAAGGGCAGATCCTTTTCACTTATCTGCACCTCGCGCCGGACCCCGAGCAGTGCGCCGATCTCGTCAAAAGCAACGCTGTCTGCATCGCCTATGAAACGGTCACGCAGCGCGGCGGCGGACTGCCGTTGCTCGCGCCCATGTCCGAAGTCGCGGGCCGTATGTCGATCCAGGCTGGCGCATTTTGCCTGGAGCGCGCGCATGGCGGCAAGGGCATTTTGCTAGGCGGCGTGGCGGGCGTGCCGTCCGCGAAGATCACCATCCTCGGTGCTGGCGTGGTGGGCAGCAATGCCGCGCAGATCGCAGTCGGCACGGGTGCGCAGGTCGTCGTGATCGACCGCAATGTCGATGCGCTGCGACGCATGGACCGGCTGCTGGGCGCACGCGTGATCACCGTGTATTCGAATCAGGACAATATCGAGCACCATGTGCTCGGTGCCGATCTCGTGATCGGCGGCGTGCTCGTGCCCGGTGCGGCTGCGCCCAAACTCATCACGCGCGAGATGGTCGGGGCAATGAGCCCGGGCTCCGTCATCGTCGATGTCGCAATCGACCAGGGCGGATGCTGCGAGACCGCACGTCCCACGACTCATGCGGAGCCCACGTACAAGGTCGGCGAAGTCGTGCACTACTGCGTGGCGAACATGCCCGGCGGCGTGCCGCGCACCTCGACCTATGCGCTGAACAACGCGACGCTGCCCTTCGTGCTGCAGATTGCCGACCAGGGCTGGCGCAAGGCGCTCGCAGACGACGAACATCTGCGTCATGGTCTGAATGTCGCGTTCGGCAAGGTGACGTGTCCTGAAGTGGCTGAAGCGCTCGGCTATCCGTGCGAGGACGCGGAGGTCGTCGCCGCCGAATCGTAATAGCCTGGGGATGACGGTGTTCAAAGGTCCAGCTTCTGCCTCGTAATACGAAGACCGTCACCCTTCTTTGCTGGTCAAGCTCTGGCCAACCCGCACGCGCTCACTGGGGCAACTTGTCAGCGACTTTCGCGATACCCGCAGCAGCGCAGACTTCGTCCTTATCGCCACCCGGTGCGCCGCCGATGCCCAACGCGCCCACGATCTCGCCGTGCGCCTTGAATGCAACGGCACCCGGGAGCGCAATGACGTTATGGACCGTCGCGAGTTGCGGCGCGTACGGGTTCTTCTTCACAAGCTCGAAGAATCCGCTTGAGCGATCGAAGCCGAACTCCGGTCCGAGCGTGATGACCGTAAATGCTTTTCGGAAGCTCGATTCACCCGTGGCCACGGGTGCATGATCGCCACGCAAGACGACTTGAGGTATGCCGTCCATATCGACGACAGTCGCCGTCGACCAGTAATGATTCTGCTCGCAGACACGCAGTGCCTCTTGCGCGGCCTCAATAGCAATACTGAGCGGAAGCGTGTAGTGGTATCCCGGTTGCGGCGCCTGCTGTGCTTGCGGTGCCTGTTGTGCTTGCGCGGACATGCATGCGATAGACACTCCGAAAAAGAGTGCTGCGAGTTTTGCGTATTTCATAAAATCCCTCTCAACTTGAAATCGATTGACTGGGCGCTTCAATGAGCCCGTTACGCCGCAAAACGTAAGCAGTGGATAACGGCTGAAGCAAACCCAATCGCATTCCTCGTGCGGCGATCAGATGAGCGTCACGGAGCGCGCGTTACCAGCGGCTTGTCCTTCTCAACGATGTAGTGGGCCAGCGCCTTGAACCGTCCACTTCCGACATTGCACACGTTATGCACTTCTCCGGGCGCGAATTGCAGCGGTCGCCCGGCTTTGAGCGGCAAGTCGGGCTTGTTGTCGAACTTCACGACAGCCTCTCCTTCCATGACATAGGCGCTTTCAATCCCGGGGTGAGAATGACGGCCCGTGCAGCCGCCTGGCGGGAGTTCGGCAAGCATCATCTCTGTCTCGTAGCCCGGTGGAAAGTCGATCGTCTGTAGTGCCGTTCGCTCCTGAGCAAGTGCGTTCGCTCCCGTAGCAGCCAGCAAAATAATGGCAGTCGACAACGCCGCCCAAGGTCGCGTCACGGATGACATGTGTGTTCTCCTTAATCAAATTGTTGTGATGCGGTTCGTTAACCGCAGAGAAGATACTAGGGGTCGCTTTTTTGGCGATAAAGCCATCGAGTGGAAAAAGAATCTTTCCCTTAAGGAATAGGCTTTGTGTTGCCCGCATTTCGATTCATCGTGGACGTTACTTCGCATGCCTAATTGACCAAGATCGGTGTCACGCTAGAGAAAAAAGTATGGCTTTATCTGCCAGAGCATTTGGGCGTCATTCGGGGCTCTGCCTCATGACACTTGTCTTTGCTTGCAATCGATACGCAAAGACGGTCGTTCGTGCGAACGGTGTCATCAAGCGCGTGGCCTGAGCGCACGCGCCGGAAACCAGGCGCCCCCGTTAATCAGCGCGGTACCGCTCGATGCCCTCCTTTGACCATTGAAGTCCCAAACCGGGTTTGTTCGGTGGCGTGATGTATCCGTTCGATACCTGCAATGGCTCTTCGAGGATCGAGTCCGCCCAACTCGTGTATTCGAGCCAGTGGGCAGTCGGTGTTGCAGCGAGCAGATGCACGCTGATTTCGGGGAACAAATGGGACGACACAGGCACGCCCCGCGCAGCTGCAATCGCTGCACCACGCAGCCAACCGCTCACGCCCCCAATACGCGCGATATCCAGCATCAGATAGTCGGCGGCCTTGGCCGCCACGACGTCATAAACGGACTCCGGGCCATCGAGGTTTTCGCCGAGCTGGACGGGCGTCGCCAATTGACTTGCGATGGCTGCATACCCTTGCAGATCGCTGTGGCGAATCTGCTCCTCCAGCCAATAGATGTTCTGATCCTGCAACTCCAATCCTCGCTGGATCGCATCGTGCACCGTCAGTGCCTGGTTATAGTCCACCATCAGTTCCACCGACACGCCGATCGCCGCGCGCACGGCCGCTGCAACCTGAAGATCCACGCGACGGTCCGGATGGCCAAGCCTCAGCTTCACTGCGTCGAAGCCGGGTTCGAGCAACTTGAGGGCTTCTTCCGCAGCCTCTTTCGCCGGCATCAACCCCAGCCCGTCACTGTTATAGGCGCGAATCGGGTCCAGACTGCCGCCCAGGAAGGTGGCGAGCGGCATGTTGGCTGCAACCGCGAGTGCATCCCACAACGCAATGTCGATCGCCGCCAGCGCCATGCGCGTGACACCTGACACACCAAGCAGCGCATAGCGGCGCCCAAGCAGTTCGCTAACTTTTGCGGGCGCCACGGCCATGCCGTCGATCAACTCCGCCGCTTCCTGCATGATTCCCGCGATGGCCTTCGCGCCGCTCTCCCGGTAGCAGAAGAGATAGCTGCGGCCCACTACCCCTTCCCTTGTTTCCAGATCGACTAGCAGCAAGGGCGCGGCTGTCATCCTGGCAGCGCTGGTGCCCAGCGGAAAGCGCATGGGCACCTTTACGAAGCGGGAGCGGATGGCCGAAATATGCAAGACAGGCGAAACGCCAGACGAGGAACCAGCAGCGATCACGTCATTTCTCCGTGTTGGTAGCAATGGTAGAGTTATAAACCATCTTGAACCAAATGGTCAGATAAGCTTAACCAAGTGAGGGATAATTCCGCACATTGGTTACCCAATATGACAGCTGCGCGGCCCGTCTGGATCGACGGGGAAGCCGCCGGGCAATCTACGCTTTGGAGTTTAGGCAACGTGAAGAACGATGTAACCGTGGAGCGGGTGCGCAGTCATCTGCTCGACACCAGTCCCACCGCGGGCGCGAAGCTGCCGACCGAGCGCGCTTTGGCGGAACAGCTCGGGGTTTCGCGCAACGTGATCCGCAGGGCCTTGTCCATCATGGAGATCGAGGGCCGCGTCGTGCGCAAGGTGGGCAGCGGCACTTATCTCGTCAAGCCGGCGTCTGCGGCGCCGGCCGGCCAGGAAACCGCTTCGCGCGCGCAAGTGGAAGCCCGCGATGTCAACCCGAGGCAGATCGTCGAGGCCCGGTTTGCGTTCGAGCCCAACCTGGCGGCGCTCGCCGCCATGAATTGCACGACGCTCGACCTGGACCGGCTCGCCGAATGCGCGCGGCGCTACCACAGCGCAGACGACTTCGAAGCCTACGAGGAGGCCGACGCAGGTTTTCATCGCGCGATTGCCACCGCCACGCACAATCCGCTCTTGATCAGCGCATATGAAAGCTTCATGGCCGCCGATGAGCAAGCGGAATGGGGCGGCATTCGTCAGCGCTTCCTGACCGCCGAGCGTCGCGTCGCGTCGCGCAAGGAACACGACAAAATCCTCACAGCGATCCGCAATCGCGACTCGGCGGCGGCATTCGACGCCGCGCGCGAGCATCTGCAACACATCACATCGGCCTTGCTGCATCCGTAGCCTGTCGCCGCCGCGCAGTCGGGCCGCCCTCATGCTGGGCCGCCTACGCCGCCAACTTTCGTTTGACACTCTGAATTGGTTCGAGCAAAATCTGACCAATCGACACATTGGGTAGCCAAATAGAGGTGGGTAGATCTATGAAAATTGCAGTGATTGGTTCAGGCGGCGTGGGCGGATTCTATGGATTGAAGCTGGTGAAAACCGGCCACGACGTCACGTTCGTAGCGCGTGGCGCACACCTGCAGGCCATGCAGGAATCCGGCCTCCGCATCGAAAACGATCTTGGCAACAACAGCTTTGCGAAGGTGAAGGCGACCGACGACATAACGTCGCTGGATAAACCCGACCTGATCATCATCGCTGTCAAGATGTGGGACCTCGAGGCTATTGCGCATGGTCTGAAGAAGATCGCCGGCCCGAACACGGCGGTACTGTCGTTGCAGAACGGCGTCATCAAGGACTACGTCCTGCGACGTGTGTTTGGCGAGGCTAACGTGATCGGCGGCGTCGGCTATGTCGCGACATCCATTGGCCGCCCGGGTGTGATCAAGCAGGTCGGCGCCCTGCAACGCATCAAACTCGGCGAATACGACGGACAAAAACGCGCGCGCACGGAAGAACTGGTGCGCAGCTTCGCGGACTCCGGCATCGAGGCGACACTGTCTGACAATATCGCGCGAGTGCTGTGGGAGAAGTTCGTATTCCTGGTCGGACTGTCCTCCATGACCTGCCTTACTCACCTGACAATCGGGCCGATTCGCGAAAGCGAAGGCAGCCGTGGAGTACTTCGTTCCGTCATCGCGGAGGGCGTGTCCGTGGGACGCGCGCACGGCATTTCGTTGCCCGAAGACTACGCCGACCAATGCATGGATCTGGTCGACAATCTGCCCTACACGATGACGTCTTCGATGTTCCATGACCTGGAGAAAGGCAATCGCATCGAGCTGCCCTGGCTCGGCGGAGGCGTGGTGTCGCTTGCCCGCGAGGTCGATGTTCCCGTGCCCGTCAACACCGTGATCACCGATGCACTGTCTCCCTACGTCAATGGTCGTACGAAGGGCTGAACTGGACGGAACGAACGGGGCAAAAGCGTCAATCGCAGTTGAGCGATGCCCCGCCGCCTTGAGGACTGCAAGCGCTCGTCTATGGAAACCGTCGGCGCTTGCGCGACGGTAACAGCTGCGGCATCTCGCAACTGACGCCTGATCGAACTGATACCTCTCTCGCCACGTCCGACCGATTCTTTTAGCGTTCATACGCGGATGTCCTTTCTGTGTGCCACGCGTTGACTGCGAAAACCGCTCTGCGCGCAGCGGAAGAAAGCGCATAACTTCTTTCGCATTGACGTGGATTCCGCTGATCTCTCGACAGCCAACACGCAAGTCCCGCAGCACGTTCGTGCGCAGCCTGTACGTTCACGTCGACGAATCTCGACCACGCAACCGTGTATAGCCGTTGAAAAGCAAACGGGCGTACCGCTAGCGAAGCCGAAAGACGAGCGCCATGCGATTTCACAAGGCGCGCCGTCTCTCATC
This sequence comes from Burkholderia sp. E7m39, assembly GCA_001319865.1. Lineage (GTDB taxonomy): Bacteria > Pseudomonadota > Gammaproteobacteria > Burkholderiales > Burkholderiaceae > Paraburkholderia > Paraburkholderia bengalensis. Next base: position 6,152 of record BBSL01000432.1, read on the forward strand.
GGCTTCACGCGGCGGCAAGCCCTCCATCGACGAGCCAGATCGCGGCCGAGAAAGTAATGATCGACAGTACCGTGCTGACCAGAATGGAAGTCGCCGCTTCACTCTGGTATGCGCCCGCCTCATTCGCAAACATGGCCGGAATAGTCGCGGACGGAAGCGCGCAAAGCAGGATCATCTGTTGTGCGTAAAGGCCGTGAACGCCGAGAAGGACGGTTGCAGCGAACATCAGCGCGGGGTGGATGAACAGTTTCAATCCGAGGTTCGCCCACACCTCGCTAGACAGCTTCAGCTTGACCGACGACATGATCAGCCCGAGGCACAGCAACGACACGCCGGGCGTCGCCTTGCCGAGCAGATTGAACGACTCGGCCAGTACGGGAGGAAGTTTGATCTGCAAAAGCGAAATCACTATGCCCAGCGCCGGCGCCCACATCAGCGGACGGCGCACCGCGCTCCTGATGCTCGACAAAAACGCCTGCGCGCCGCTTCCTTTTCCGCTTGCCACAGTCAGCAGCATGGTGGTCAGCGGGATCATCACCAGACTCGCGATCAGGTTGAGGATGAGCACCGAATAGATGCTGCCCGCACCGAACATTGCCTGCAGGATTGGAATGCCCATGAACGCCGCGTCGGGGTATCCGTTGACAAAGCCTTTGAGCGTGGCCGCCTTCAGTTCACGATAGCGCCACCAGCCGATCACCAGCGCGATCGTGTACATGCCCATGATGCCGATGAACGTCGCGACGATCAGCCTCACGTCGAAAAGCTGCGAACGCGGCGTGCTTGCCATGCCGACCAGAAGCAGCGACGGGAAGATCCAGCCGAGTACCAGCCGGCTGATGAGCAGGCTGTCCGAATGATTGAGACGTCCGCGCTTGCCTGCAATGAAGCCAAGCACGATAACGAATGCAACCGGTAAAAGTGGTCCAACGATCCTTTCTAACATGTTCTCCTTGCTCCTTCCTTTGTTATGCGAATGCCGTACTGGCCGATCACGTACCGCCGCGAGCCGGGCTTGCGCTGGACCTGATCGACCGTTGAATGTCGAAGCGGCGGCTGGTTAAAGATCGATCCGGTAGTCCCTGATCACATCGGGATTGGGTTCGATCCCGAGTCCAGGTCCTTGCGGCACATCGATGTGTCCATTGCGGGGAATGATGGCGTCGCCATACAGCTGAGCCTCGAGGTCGAAATAGCGCCATTCGACCAGCGCCTTCGCACCACCCAGCGCCGCACTCGCATGAACGCTCGCGAGCAGTCCGGGGCCGTCGTAGAAGGTGTGAACCATAACGGGAACGTTGTGCGCGTTCGCCATTGCAAAGACTTTTTGCAGCTCGGTAATGCCGCCCATTTTCGCGGGACTGGGCTGAATGAAATCGACGGCACCCGCTTCGAGCAGATGCTGAAAGTCCATCACCGTCGACGCGTTCTCGCCTGCCGCGACGGGAATGCCGCCCTGTTTTCGCACCGCTGCAAGACCCGAATAGTTCTCGGGCGGCCACACAGGTTCCTCGATCCAGCGCAGATTGAACTCGCGCAGTTTTTCAGTCATGTCGATCGCTTCGCGCACGGTCCACGGCGCGTTGACGTCGAGTGTGATTTCGATGTCGGGGCCCGCCGCCTCGCGTGCTGCGCGAATCACCTCTACATCCACTTCATGCAGCTTCAGATAGCGGTATCCGCTCTCGACGGCGCGTCGCACGTTGCGCCGGATCAGTTCCGCATCGGCATAACGGATCAGGCTTGCGTACGCAGCGAGCGACGTCGCCTCGCTTCCACCCAGCAATTGATAGATCGGCTTATTCGCTGATTTGCCCGCGATATCCCACAGCGCAATATCAATTGCCGACAGGCCATAAATGAATGTGCCGCTTCGACCGAAGACATGAAATTTCTTCTGCAAGTCGACCATCGATTTCTCGCGCAGGGTGACGTCGCGATCGATCAGTTCGGGAGCAAGAATCTTGTCGATCACGAGCTTGACCGACGGGATTGCAGTGAAGCCGAAGGTTTCGCCCCAACCGACCGTGCCGTCGTCCGTCGTGACCTTCACGACGAGCGAATCGACCACTTGAAGGTCTTTGGGTCCCCATACGCCACCGGCCGACTTGCCGCCTGTCGTGAAGGGAATTCGAAGTGGAATGGTTTCAATGCTGGCGATTTTCATCTGGATGTTTCCTCGAAGGGATTGCGGAGCCCGCTTCGTTTTGCTGCACGTCTCCTTGCAACGAATCATATTGGACATCCTGTTGTCCTTCAAGTGAACAACTTGTACTTTTTGAGGAATACAGCTGAGCGTTAACTGCAATGCAGAACCGGACTGCTTGACAGAACGGCTATCTGCGGGTAGAGCGGCGAAACGGAGGACTCGCGCGAAGGTCCCGGCCCCGTGCTCAGGATGTAGAATAAGAAGACAAGGAACAGGTACCAACGACCATGAGCGAACTGAACGTGCGGCCCGTCGAACGGCGGCCACATCTCGCGGAACACATCGCCCGCTCGCTGAACGACGAGATCGTTTCAGGGCGGCTGAAGCCCGGCGACCGACTACCGACCGAGCATTTCCTCTCGGAGAATTACGGCGTCAGCCGCAACGTCGTGCGCGAGGCGATTGCAAGCCTTCGCGCGCAAGGTCTGATCGAGTCGCGCCAGGGGATCGGCGCATTCGTCGCAGCGACGCGCCAACCTTCGGAGCCCTTGCAGGGCGGCAGCACGCAGCTGCTCGAAGGCGACAACACGATCCGCAACATGTTCGAAGTGCGCGCCGTGCTCGAGAGCCAGGCCGCCGCGCTCGCGGCGGCGCACATGACGTCTCGCAAACTGAAGCCCATCCAGGACGCCGTCGAGCGAATGCGCTATGAGGGCGCGCCGACTGCGGCCACCGTCAACGCGGATCTGGACTTTCACCGCGCGGTGGCTGCAGCGTCGGGCAACGACTACCTCGCCGCGATGATCCGTACGGTGCTCGAACCGATGCGTCCGCTCATCGCTGCAAACTTTGCGCGACAGGGTCCGATGTTCGGCAACATCCCGAATGCGGCGCGCGCGGAGCACGACACGCTCGTGCAGGCGTTTATCGACAAGAATTCAGCGGCTGCACGCGAACTCATGGGGCAGCATATCGTTAGTGCCGCATCGCGGTTCGGCTACGACATTTCGTTTTTCTGAGTGCTCGAGATGAAGCGCCACGTGCAGGCGCGGACGTTGTTGTTGCGGCCGCGCGCGTGACGCCGGCCCTGGGGTTGCTATAACCGTCGATTGGGAAGCCACTGTTTCCACTGCGGAACAAGTGGTTCCGATTGTCTCCGCAAAGTCGCATGCGACACGTCGCGCGCGAATCATGATTCGCTTGGCAACACCGCAAGGAACCTTTATTCGCCTTCGGCACTCTAACAAACCGCATCGCAGCCGATGCATCGTGAAAGCTTGAAGCGGCATCCGCGAAAATTCGCCGGTAGCCCGTCACGCATTTCCTCTCGTAGCCCGCTGGCGTATTCTCGCGCCGCCAGTCCGCGCGCTACACAGTCTTGTCATTCATATGTGGCTCACGCGGTTTTCCTCGGGTGCGCCATAGCGCGCATTCGCGCCATGCCAGCGCTTTGACTCGCACCTCGATCATTTCGCGTGCTCATCCTGGCGTGCCTGGCGAGTAACGTTGGGTTGTCAATCATGCATTCGTTCAACAACGCTTCCCTCGTTCGTCAATACACGAACTACGCAGTGCCTACCGTGCTCGCAGCATGGACGTACTGCATGCATTCCATCATCAGCGGCATATTCATCGGACGTTATATCGGCGCCGATGCGCTTGCCGCATTGAACCTTCTCGTCCCTTTGCTTTACCTGCCTTACGCGTTCAGCGTGATGATTGGCGTCGGCGGGTCGACCCTGGTTTCCAGATTGCTCGGCGAAGGGCGCGAGCGCGACGCCGCTGCGGCATTTACGCAGGCCCTGTGTCTGCTCGGCTTGTGCGGCGTTGCGTTTGCAGTCGCGATCCATTTCCATGCCGACACTTTCGTGCAATGGACAGGCGCGCGCGGCGAACTCGCGAGCCTCGCAAAAGACTTCCTGCACGCCTATGCACCGTTCGTGTTGTTCCCGACGGCATGCTACGCGCTCGAACTATTCCTCCGCATCGAAGGCGCGGCCAGGTTCGGACTCGGCTGCCTGATCGCTGGCGGTATCGCCGATGTCATGTTGACGTGGTGGGCGCTCGACCACCTGCAATGGGGCATGCGCGGTGCGGCGCTCGCATCGGGCATCAGTCAGGCGCTCGCATGCATGCCAATGCTGCTTTATCACTTCATCAAGGCGCAACGCGTTCGTCCCATCGCTCGTGCCTTCGCTCGACTCGATCACGCCTGGCGCATGGCCTATAACGGCACTTCGGAGTTTCTCGGCGAAATCGCCCCGAGCGTCACGCTGTTCGCGTTCAATCACGCGGTGTTGCGCTGGCTTGGCGACACAGGTCTCGTCGCATTTGCAGTGGTCGAATATATGTCGATGATCGCGCTAGTCACGATGGTCGCGCTCGTACAAAGCATGCAGCCGATTGTGAGCTTCGAGCGCGGCGCCGGCAATCGGCAAGCCGTCTCGCGCGCATTCGCGATCGGCATGACATCGACGGCGGGATTCGCGCTCGCCGCTGCCTTCGCGATTCTTACCATCGCGCCACCGCTCGGCGCGCTCATCGTGCCCGACAGTCCGGCAGCGCAAACGATCCTGCGCGATGCGCTGCCGTGGTGTGCGCTGGCGTTCCTGCCCGCTGCAATCAATCTCGCGATCAGCGGGTATTTGACGGCCATCGAGGCGCCGCTCGCATCGATGATCGTCGCGCTGTTACGCAGCTGGCTTTTGCTGCTGACCATGCTTTGGCTTCTGACCGGATGGCTCGGGCCGAACGGTATCTGGATGACCGTCGCCGTCACCGAGTTGACGACGCTTGCGGCGAGCATCGTGCTTTATCGCACGCGCGGCCGGCGCCTCGATCTGTCCACGCCCGCGACGCCGAACGGAACGCAGGCGCTCTTATAGGCAATGGTTTCACTAGGCGCTGATGCATGACGCGCCAGATGAAAGCACTAATCCGCTCTTCGTGGATCAACCGTTTCAGACGGTAGTGCAATCTTGTCCACTTTAAATACGTACTCCGGAACTACAACTGTCGTTTGGCGACGTACGTACCATTAAAAACACCGGGCATAGCTCGTCTATAGCTTTACCAGAGTTCCCGGCACCTGGTGCTCTCCAGATCAATCATCGACACCAAAACATCGTCCGTGGTTTTGTCGATTGCTCGAACCACGACGCCATCACGCCAGAGTAAGAACTGACGCGCGACGCAGAACAAGTTGAAACAATCTCCGCGCGGACAGTGCCAATGCCATATCCAGCTTCGATCGAAGTTAAGGAGGTAGTCATGCCCTATTCTGTCAAACGCTTCGGGTGGGTTCGCGATCTGCCCGATCAACGCGATCACCTCTACGCTGCGCCAGTAACTGCGTTGGCGGCGTTGCCCCCGAGTGTCGACCTTCGAACTCAATGTCCTCCCATTTACGATCAAGGCGACCTAGGGAGTTGCACCGGAAACGGCATTGCGGCCGCGATGCAGTTCGAGCGGATGAAGCAGAATCTGACGCCCAATTTCATTCCGTCCCGGCTGTTCATCTACTACAACGAACGCGTCATCGAACATACGGTCAATTCGGATAGCGGCGCAATGATTCGCGATGGAATGAAAAGCGTCGCAAAGCACGGGGATTGCCCCGAAACCCTATGGCCTTATGACATCTCGAAGTTTGCGGTCAAGCCGCCATCCAATGCTTATAGCGAGGCGCTCAAGGACAGGGTGGTTCAATACCAGAGGTTGGTCCAGAACTTGAGCCAGATGAAAGGGTGTCTTGCAAGCGGCTATCCGATTGTGTTTGGCTTCACCGTCTACGAAAGTTTTGAAAGTCCGCAGGTTACGCAGACGGGCGTCGTGCCCATGCCCGCGCATGGGGAACAGGTGCTAGGCGGGCATTGTGTCGTCGCCGTGGGATATGACGACGCTCACCAGCGGTTTATCGTCAGGAACTCTTGGGGAACGACCTGGGGAATGGATGGTTATTGCACCATGCCATATGCCTATCTGATCGACCCCAATCTCTCTTCGGATTTCTGGACGGTTCGCCTCGTTTCCGCCTGAGTTGCCTCTGACTGTCACAAGTCTTCGGCCGGCTCTTGGGAGGGCCGGCCGCTCGGAGTTCGACCATGGTGGTTGGTGTGCGTCGAGTGGTCTTTTGCACCGCATTCACGTGGCTGGTCGGCTGCAGCGCGATCGGCACTCACCGAGAAGACGGGGTCCTATCAGTGGACATTGCCACAACTGAGATCACCTTAAGCGACAAAGGTCGTGACGTTGTAATCAAGTCTGGCCAACGCGTGACAATCAGGCTGGAGGAAACGCCTGGCACGGGTTACCGGTGGGCACTCGCTGCGGATGTTCCTCGAATACTTCGTTTGATCGAGTCGCGATACATTGCACCAACGGGTGCGCAGTTGGGCAAACCTGGCATCAGTGAATGGACATTTGAAGCGTTGGGTTCAGGGGACGGCCGGCTTTATCTAAAGCGCTCGCGTTCATGGGAAAGCAACAGTACTGGCTCAGCAGATTTTCAAATCACTGTCCACGTGACGCGTTGATATGACAACTCGCCGGGCAAGGAGACTAGCAGCGAAAGTATCTGCGCGCCGAAAGCCATCAGGATGCGTGTCCGAGGCTGCGGCCAAGCTGTGCAATCTCCCTTTGAAGCGCATCGAGAAACACGCTCACCCGGTTTGGCACATAGCGTCGGCTCGGCATGACGGCCCAGATCGACAGATCCTCCATCGCCGCGTCCTGCAGTTCGATCTTCACCAGCGAGTTGTCCGCCAACTGCCTGAATACATCCCAGTAGGTCAACTGGGCAAGCCCCAGACCTTGCACGGCAGCCGTGCGCGCCGCTTCGACACTGGTCGTCGTGACATAAGCGTCGACGCGTTTGCGTATCAACGTACCGTCGACGACGAGCGGCCATTGCCTCACCGCACACAATCTGATGCACGCGTGCTCGTCCAGATCGGAAACCTTCGTGGGACGTCCACGCTTCTTCAGATACGCAGGCGCAGCGCAGATCAGGCGAGGGTTGGGAGCAATCTTCTTCGCCACCAGTTCGGAGTCTTCCAGCGGCGCAATCCGCAACGCCACGTCGAGTCCCTGACCCACGATATCAACCTGACGATCCGACAGATCGAGGTCGATACGAAGATCAGGATTTGCTGCCAGCAAGGCGGGAAGCATCGGTAACAAGACCGATTGCGCGAAGCCGCTAGGCGCCGTCATGCGCAGCACGCCCGATGCCCTGCCCGGCGAAGGGCTGAGTTCGGCTCGTGCGCCCGCCTCTGCGTCCGCCATCTCCCTCGCAAACGGGATGAAGGCTTCGCCTTCCGCGGTCAGCGTAAGCGAACGTGTCGTCCGATGAAAAAGACGCACGCCAAGATCCTCTTCGAGCGCCGCGATTCGCCGCGATACCTGCATCGGCACCACGTCGAGCTGTCGCGCCGCAGCCGACAGGCTCCGCGCCGACGCGACGGCCAGAAAGGTTCGAACGTCAGGAAGAAGCATCGTTTATATCCAAAAGTGTTAGGGCGGCTTCACGTTCCAACATCTGTTTCCCGCTGCTCGCGGCACCTACCATGCACTCACCTTCTCTTCGACGCGAGCAGCAAAATGACCGACACGACTTCCCTGATCCTTTCCCCGTACGAACGTAACGGCATCGCAGTGCGCAACCGCATTGCAGTCGCACCGATGACTCGCATTACCGCTACCGAAAATGGACACCCGACGCAAACCATGTTCGATTACTACCTGCGCTTTGCGGAAGGTGGCTTCGGTCTGGTGACAACCGAGGGACTTTATACCGACAAGGCGTTCTCGCAAGGATACCGGTTTCAGCCGGGTTTGGCGGACGACGAACAGGCGCAGGGCTGGACCGCCTTCCTTCGCGACATGCAGGCGCGGGGCGCACACGTCGTCGCGCAGCTCATGCATGCGGGCGCGCTGAGTCAGGGCAATTTCCATCGAACGGGTACCGTGGGGCCGTCGGCGGTGCGGCCCAAAGGCAAGCAGATGGAGTTCTACTTCGGCGAGGGACAGTACCCCGAGCCGAGGCAGTTGACCGCGCATGAAATCGACGATGCAGTAGACGGCTTTGTGAATGCTGCGCGTCGCGCCGTGAACATTGCCGGGTTCAATGCCGTGGAGATTCATGGCGCCAACGGTTATCTGCTCGACCAGTTTCTGACGGCGGAAACCAATCGCCGGACAGACCGTTGGGGCGGAGACACACAGGCGCGTGTCCAGTTGCTCGCCGACGTCGTCAAGGAAGTGAAACTGGGCATTGGAAACGCGGTACCTGTCGGCATACGGATTTCTCAGGGAAAGGTGAATGACTTCACCGCGAAGTGGCCGGGCGCGCAGCGCGACGCCGAAGTGATCTTCGGCACGCTGGCGGCTGCGGGCGCAAACTTTATCCACGTTACCGAATATGAAGCGTGGCAGCCTGCATTCGAAGGCACGACGGACAGCCTGGTCGCGCTGGCACGTCGCTATGCACCAGGCGTCACGATCATTGCAAACGGCAGCTTGCATACGGCGGACCGGATCGCCAATGCGCTGCAAGACGGTGCGGACCTGGTGACGATAGGACGCGGCGCGCTAGCCAACCCCGACCTGCCAAAGATGCTCGAACGCAAACGCGAACCGAGAATATTCGATGGTTCGATTCTTCAACCAGTCGCGAACATCAAAGACGCCGAGCTCTCGATGCAGACAGTTTCCTGAGCGCTAGTCACCACCCACGCCGCCCACCGCGCGCGCAGTCGATACGCGGCTGACACGTCTTATCAGCCAGCACCGACTGCGCGTCACGCTCAATCAAGCGTGAGCGCCATACGTTGATCGAATGATACTTTTGAGCATGCTATTGCGACTTTGAAGGCTCAACAGGATCAATGTGCGCCCGTAAAGTGGAGGCTTCCCAAGCACCACCGAATGAGGTCGAACCATGCTCACATCCCTTGGAGGCTTTCATGTCGCAGGTTGAACATTTCGATACGTTGATTCTCGGCAGCGGCCAGGGCGGCAAGCTGCTGGCGTGGCATCTCGGACGGACAGGACAACGCGTCGCCGTCGTCGAGCGTCAGTGGGTGGGCGGCTCATGCCCTGCCGTCGCGTGCCTGCCCAGCAAGAACGAAATATGGAGCGCGCGTGTTGCGCATCTGGCGCGACATGCCGGCGACTTCGGCACGACGACGGGCCCCGTTGCCATCGATATGGCGAAAGTGCGCGAACGCAAGCGCGCCATGGTCGAGCGGGAAGCGGCTTTCCACGTACAAGCGTACGCTTCGAGCGGCGCTGAACTGATCATGGGCACCGGGCGGTTCGTCGGACCGAAGACGGTCGAAGTGCAACTCAACGATGGCGGCACACGTCGGCTCAGCGGCGACCAGGTGGTTGTCAATGTCGGCACGCACGCCGCCATTCCCGATGTGCCAGGTTTGCAGGCCGCCGACCCGCTGACGCATATCGGCGCGCTGGAGCTCGACTACGCGCCGGCCCATCTGATCGTGCTCGGTGGCGGCTATATCGGCATCGAGATGGCGCAAGCGTATCGGCGTTTCGGCAGTCGCGTGACAATCGTCGAGCGCGGCGCACGACTGATGGCCCGCGAAGATACCGACGTCAGCGAAGAAATGCTGCGAATTCTGCGTGCCGAAGGCATCGATGTCGTGACGAACGCAGACACTGTCCGTGTCGAGGGCCGCTCCGGCGAGCATGTGCGCATTACGTTGCGCACCGCTTCAGGGGAACAGATGATCGACGGCAGCGATATTCTGGTCGCGGCGGGGCGCGTGCCGAACACCGCCGGCATCGGACTCGAACAGGCAGGCATCGATCTCGACGAACGCGGATACATTCGTGTCAATGACAGGTTGCAGGCAACGGCGACGGGTGTGTGGGCGATCGGCGAAGTCGCGGGCAGTCCGCAATTCACGCATGTATCGGTCGATGACTTCAGGATCGTGCGCGACAACATGGCGGGCGGCAATCGCGCGACCACCGACCGTCTGGTGCCGTACACGCTGTTCACGGACCCGCCGCTTGCGCGCGTTGGCTTGAATGAAAGCGATGCGCATCGCAGCGGTATCGCGGTTCGCGTTGCGACACTCCCGATGAGCCATGTGCTGCGCACAGAAGCGACGGATGAAACTCAGGGCTTTATGAAGGTTCTGGTCAGCGCTGACGACGATCGCATCGTGGGATTCACGATGATCGGAGCGGAAGCAGGAGAAGTGATGGCGTCGATGCAGACGGCGATGCTCGCGAACCTTCCGTATCAGAAGCTGCGTGACGCCGTCATTTCACATCTGACCTTTGCTGAAGGACTGGGGCCGCTTCTGTCGAATGTGCCTGCGAGAGCGGCAGCATAGTCGGCCCTGCGCGCGTCGCAGGCGAGTCCGCCCATATGGCGGGCTCGCCTGTCGTCAGGCTGAAGCGGCGCGGCGTCGCGTCGCGTCGCGTCGCGTCGCGTCGCTCGCAATATGAACCTCATAGTTCCAGATTCCGCGTGAATTTCGCCGATACACAGGCACTTTTTCACCTAATTCATCACGTTTCCTGAACCCTTCACGAAATTTCCGCCCTGTGGTACTATGAAAATAGTAGTTACACGGAGGCGAGATGAAACGCAGAGAGAGATTGGTGACCACGGTATGCCCGGTTGCTCGATCGACGGAAGTCGTCGGCGACAAGTGGACCATACTGATCCTGCGCGAACTCTACATGGGCGCGACCAGGTTCGAGGAAATCCAGATCCAGACTGAGGCGACACCTCAGATGCTGGCCACGCGCCTGAAGTCGCTCGAGGCAGACGGCATGGTCGAGCGCCATCCTTATCAGAAAAGGCCTTTGCGCCATGAGTACCGTCTCACGGAGAAAGGCAAGGCGTTCTATCCGGTGATCCAGACGCTACGCACGTGGGGGGAGACCTGGTGCAAGAGCCGAGGCGAAGAAGTCGCGGTACGGTTTACGCATCGCAAATGCGGCCACGAGGTGGGACTCGACTACGTGTGCCCCGTGTGCGGCGAATATGTCGAGCGACGCGATCTCGATTCCGTGTTGAGTGCCACCTTTGCTACCGAGCGCGAAAAGCGGCGCGAAGCATTCAAGGCGGCGAAAGCCCGCGTCGAGTGATTCCGGCTCCGCGTATCAGTCAAAAGCCTTCCTAAGACACGACCGTCAAGGCCGCATCGAAGCGTTGGCGGTACCCGGACTCATCGGCGCGCGAAGAGGCGCGACAAATACCCAGTCCGCGTAGTGCCGCCTGTCTTCGAACCCTTTGAAGTCCGGCGCGAATTGCGCGATCTTGATCGGGTGCGCGACGGACGCGCTGTGTATCCCGACAATCGGAGTCGAATGGCAGCGCGCGCAGATAGTGCGCGAGTGCCGGGGTCATTGCATCCCCACGACGCCGAAGGTATAAGCGGACGGCGGCGCCATCGTGATCGGCGTGCCGCTTACGCCAATCATGGCGCGAGGCTGCCGACAAATTGCCTAATGCTCTCCAGAACGGCTCGCTGGTCGCCGGCAAAAGCCCAGTGATCGGCGCCTTCGAGTTCGACATATCGCGCGTTCGCAATGTGGCTGGCAAGATGCCGGCCAGCGCCGACGCGAACGGCCTGGTCGTCGTGACGATGGAGCACCAGAGTTGGAACGGAAATGCGTCCCAACAGATCGCGCACATCCATATCGCGCAACGCCTCGAGCACGCCCCGAATGCCTCCCGGACTCGACGCGGTCCGCAGCAAGCCCGCCCACCACGCTCTCGCCTGAGGATCGCGCGATAAGCTCGGCGCGAACGTTTCAATGCCTGCGGGCCCGCCCCAGCCTGCGACGAGTTGCTGGAGCCACACGTCGTAGTGGTTAGCACGCAGCGCATGCGGGTAGTCGGGCGTCGCGCTTCCCTTGGCGAGCGAGCCAAACAAAATGAGGCCAGCAACCCGCTCGGCGTGATCGGCGGTGAATTTGATGCATGCCGGTCCGCCCTCGGACGCACCGAACAACACCACCCGGCGGCTCCCCGCTGCGTCGAGCACCGTGCCGATGTCCTGCGCCGTTGCGTCGACGCCGGGCTTGAACCCGACCCGGTCGGAAAGCCCGACGCCGCGACGGTCGAACAGGATGAGCCGGCCCATTTCAGCGAGAGAAGATAGAAACGCCCGGCACCGGGGTTCTTCCCAAAGCCGTTCGACGTGGGACACGAAACCGGGCAGCAGCAATACATCCATGTCGCCAGCGCCATAGGTCTGAAACGCGAGATGGACGCCGTCGCCGCAGACATAGCGCGTCGGCGGCGGGGATTCGACGGGGGACGTGGTAGCGATGTTCAGCAACGCGCGGGTCTCGGTTTCCGGCGCCACATCGAGTGCGTCGCGAAGGCGCTGCGTCAGCGCATCGAAGTGGCGTTCGGCCGTGGTGCGGTCCCCGGCGAGCAGGAGATTGCGGATCAGGTGCCGGGCGAACGTTTCGCTGAGCGGGTCGAGTTGAACGAGACGCCCGGCGTGTTCAGCCGCAGCCGCGTAGTCACCCACCGCATGTCTGTCGTGCACCACCCGTTCCAGCGCGTGGATCGTCCGGCCCCGCAAGGCCTCGCGGCGAAAGAAGGCCCACTCTTCAAACTGCGGGCAATCGCCCGGCGAAAAACCTTCGAGAAAGTCGCCGGCATAGTAACGGCATGCCCGTTCGTACTCGCCGGCATCACAGGCTTGCTCGAACAGTTGGGAATCCGTTTGCAGATCGACAGACGATGACCAGCGAACTGTCGACCGGTCGGTTGCGAGGACATCGTCGCCGAGCGTGAACGAGAGACGGTACATGAGACGCCGCAGCCGTGCCCGAGCGACATCTTCGCCGCTATCCGGCCACAACATGGTCGCGATGATGTCGCGCCCGACGGGGCCCTTCGCTTCCGCCAGATAGACCAGCAAGGCCAAGCCTTTGCGCAAGGCTATCGGACAAGGCACGTCGTCGCGACGGATCTCCGGATACCCAAGCGTGCGCACGCTGAACAAGGTCATCGTCATGCAACCCTCCATGACGGCGTCGAGGGGACGCTCAGGGGACGCGTCGATCCTAACATGCACGACAGACGATCATCGCTGCACGCATTGCAGCGGATCGCACTGGAGGAGTGCCATGAAGAACCTGGGTAAGCATGCAATCGTGATAGGCGCCGGAATGGGTGGACTGCTGGCTGCACGTGCGCTATCGGATTTCTATTCCACCGTGACCGTGCTCGAACGCGATGCGTTTCCGGCGGCAGACACCTGGCGCAAGGGCGTGCCGCAGGGTCGTCACACTCATGGGCTTCTCGCCCGCGGCAGCGCAGTGTTCGAGGAATTCTTCCCGGGCTATCGCAACGATGTCGTCGCACACGACGGCGGCTTGCTCGGCGATGTCGCCAACGATGTGATCTGGATCGGCCGCAACGTCACGCTCGCCAACGGCAAGAGCGACCTGACGGGACTGCTTGCGAGCCGTCCCGTGCTCGAAGGCCATTTGCGACGGCGGCTGCTGCAACTGCCGAACGTGCGTGCTATCGAGAATTGCGCTGTGCGAGAACTCGTCAGCGACGCCGCCCGCGAGCGCGTGACGGGCGTGCGCATCTGTGTCGACGGCAGAGGGGAAAAGGTCGTCGACGCGAATCTTGTCGTCGATGCGAGCGGCCGAGGCTCGGCCAGCGCGAAGTGGCTCGAAGATCTCGGTTACCCGCCGCCCGCCAGCGATAAGGTTGAGGTCGGCATTGGCTACACGACCCGTACTTACCGGCGTCGGCCGACTGATCTTGACGGCAAGCTCGGCATCGTCGTCGCAGGCAGTGCGCCGAACTGGCGCAACGGCGTCATGCTCGCGCAGGAGAGCGACAGCTGGATTGTCAGTACGGGCGGCTTTCTCGGCGACGGGGCACCTGACAACGACGAGGGCTTTCTCGCGTATCTGGCGACACTGCCCACCAGGGAGATTCACGACATGGTGGCCAAAGGGGAGCCGCTAGGCGGCTACCGGCGTTACCGCTTCGCCCACAGCTTGCGCCGTCGGTACGAGGCGCTTTCGCGCTTTCCCGCGAACTACCTGGTTTTCGGCGATGCTATCTGCAGCTTCAATCCCGTCTATGGACAGGGTATGACGGTCGCGGCGCAGGAGGCGCTCACGCTGCAACGGTGCCTCGCGAGCGGGGCAACTAAAGACCTTGCGCAGCGGTTCTTCAGAGAGGCCGCGAAGATCGTCGACATGGCGTGGGACATTTCCGTTGGCAACGACCTTCGCAATCCGCTCGTAGACGGTCCGCGGCCGCCGATGCTGCGTTTCATCAACTGGTACATCGGACGGCTTCATGTTGCTGCGACCCGTGACAGCACGTTGGCAACCGCGTTTCTTAACGTAGTCAACCTGATGGCTCCGCCAACGTCGCTGCTCAGCCCGGCCATTGCATGGCGCGTCTGGCGAGGCAATCGAATGTCGACGCTAGCGTTTTCTCGTGTGCAAGCGTGCGAACTGTCTCGACACGGGCTTTTCCGTCGAAGCTAACCTAGCTGAATAGTTCTATAGGAGAGCGACATGATCGGCGTATTCGTTACGTTTCGCTATGGCGACGATTTCAATGAACAATTCCTGCGGACCATCGCTGAAACCGCGCGTGCAAAATTCGAGGGCGTGCCTGGGTTACGTTCAAAGGCTTTCACGCTCAATTCCGGCAAGCGCGAGGCCACGAACGTCTACGTATGGGAATCGGAAGATGCGGCAAAAGCGTTCTTCACGGAAGCGCTTATTGAACGCGTAACCGGTCTCTACGGTGTACGCCCTGGCGTCGAATTCGTGCAGATTGCCGCGCTGGCGGAAAACGTGCGGGCATGACGGCATCTGGCGTGGTGGCAATGCCCGCTAGCCTCCGCGTCCTGTCGTCAAGCTTGATAAGCAGCTTACAGTTTCCTAGAGTGAAGCTTGGCCGTATCGGCACAATGCGGCGCCGTCAAATTGCCCGATTTTCCGCACATGCGATGGCGTTGACTCGCCTGAAGCGCACTCTTATTGGAGGCGTCACCGTTCGGCGCGGGCATCATCGTGTAAAAGGGATATCGCATGCTGCAGCCATTTGCGTCATCAGATCCGTTCACGATGGGAGTCGAACTTGAAGTACAGATCGTCAATACCCACGACTACACGCTAACGAAGGCAGCGACGGAATTGCTGAGCAAGGTGAGCGAGCGGAACTTTGCCGGGTCGATCAAGCCGGAAACGACGGAGGGAATGATCGAGTTGTCGACAGGCGTGTGTCGTGATTTCGATCAGGTGAACAATGAACTCCGGGTACTTCGCGATACGCTGGTCTGGGCAGCCGACTTTCTGAATGTCGGCGTTTGCGGAGGAGGCACAAATATCTTCCAGAACTGGTACGAGCAGCGATCTGACGGGCGCGAACGCTCCGAATACCTGATGGGGCTGTACGGGGCGCTATATCAGCAATTCACGATCTTCGGCCAACACGTGCATGTCGGCTGCCCCGATGCGGATTCAGCGCTCGTTCTTTTGCATTCGCTTTCGCGTTACATCCCGCATTTCATCGCCTTGGCCGCTTCCTCGCCGTACGTCCAGGGCACCGATACGCAGTTTCAGTGTGCCCGGCTGAATTCAATTGCCCCCTTTCCTTTGTCTGGTCGCGCGCCATTCGTGACACGGTGGAGCGAGTTCGAAGCGTACTTCGACCGCATGACGAAGACGGGGCTCGTCAATAGTCTAAAAGACTTTTACTGGGACATCCGCCCAAGCCCTGGATACGGCACGATTGAAATACGCGTCATGGATACACCCCTATGTGTCGAAAGAGCGGCCGCCATCGGCGCTTATATCCAGGCGCTTGCTTGCTATTTGCTGGTTGAAAAGCCTTTGCGTCTGAGTGAGCAAGATTACGAGGTATACCGGACGAACCGGTTCATGGCCTGCCGCTTTGGGCTCGACGGACAATACCTGAATCCGGAGACGGGGCATCGCGGGCCGATTCGCGGCGAGATCCTTGCCACGCTAGAGGCAATCGCTGGCCATGCACGCAATATGGGCGCGGAGCAAGGCCTCGAAATCATCCGGCGCACCGTGACTGACGGTTTCAGCGACGCGATGTGCTTACGCCGAATCTACGGCAGGCATGACTCGTTGCATGAGGTTGCACGTCAGCAGTGTCAGATCTGGCGTGGTGCGCAAATCCCGGAATAGACGCCCCGCTTTCCCGCGACTCCATACGCCATTAATGATCGTTATCATAAAAATCATTAATTATCGTAAATGGTTTCACTGCCCTACTCTCCAGTCATCTCCAGTGCCATAGAGATGGCCACGCAGACGTAGTCGCAGGAGTCGAGTCATGGATACCGCACGGTCGTCGTTGCATTACCAGGTCGAGAAATGGCTCAGGCCTGAACCGTCGGATTGCGTGCGCGTCGCACGGTTCGGTCATATGGCGGACGGCACGCGCTACGTACAGATCGCTGCAACGCGGATCAATGGCCATCGGGAACTCTATTTCTTCCGGCACGATGACGGCGACTGGTGCGTTTTCCCGCAGAGATCCAGACAGCCCACTATGTCGGCATACCGATTCACTCAAGCCTGTTGAACGGTTCATCGGCATCACGGTCGAAGGTACGCAGATTGATCTGACCTCTTCGCAAAGCCGCCGATGACCCTGAACAAGCAGTGGACCATCGATGACATCGCGCCGCAAAACGGCAGGCGCGTCATCATTACGGGAGCGAACAGCGGCATCGGCTACCACGCCGCTGCAGCACTCGCTCGCAATGGCGCGCAAGTGGTGCTCGCCTGCCGCGACGAACAGCGCGGCGCAGATGCGCTCGGCCGTCTGCAGCGGGAAATTCCCGATGCCCGCTTGCAATTCGAACGGCTCGATCTCGCAAGCCTCGCTTCGGTGCGCAGCTTTTGCGAGC
>BBSL01000433.1 GCA_001319865.1 Burkholderia sp. E7m39
CTGACGGGCATGCTGTTGCCCGCGCTCGAGCTGGCGGCGAAGGCGTCGTCCGAACGGCCGCGTGTGGTCACGGTCGCCTCCATCGCGCACAAGACCGGGCGGCTCTACTTCAACGATCTGCAGTCAACGCGTCGTTACGGACCCGTGACGGCCTATCGACAATCGAAGCTCGCCAACCTCATGTTCGCGTTCGAACTCAGCCGGCGTTTGCGCGCCGCGCGATCCCGCGTGATGTCGGTCGCCACGCATCCCGGCGTTGCCGACACGAACCTGTTCCGCGCCGACCATTTTGCTGCGAGCCCGACGGTTCGATCTGCGCTGAGCGTCCTGATCAAGACGCTATTGAATAGCGAGCAGACGGGCTCGCTTCCAACGCTCTATGCCGCGACGGCGGACGATGTCGTCGACAGCGGCTACTATGGCCCGCTCGGCCTGTTCGAAATGCGCGGTGAAGTCGTGGGACCTGCGAAGGTCGCCGCTCGGGCAAGTAGCGAACACGATGCAAGGCAACTCTGGCAGGCCTGCGAGTCGCTGACGGGCATAGCGTTTGGATAGTGCAGCGCCAGGCAACTGCATGCCATGTGCTTGCCGCCGCTATCCGTCTGTATCAAGATCGAATCGCCCCATCCAGACGAGAGCATTCAGATGACAAACGAAACCGATCCCGACAAGCTGAAAGGCCCCGGTGGCTTGACGTTACGTCAGATCCACGAGCAGGTGCAAAAGAGCGCGGAGCGCGACCGCCAGGAACAGGCATCGCGCGAAGCCATGACGATGCCGCGCAGCAGATGGCAACGCTGGGTGCGCTATGTGTGGGGCCGCAGCGGGCGTCGCTAGCTTGCGGCAAGCGGCATCACGCACTGACACACCTTGCAGGAGAGATTCGTGTTGTCACATTCCGCTATTTCACCTGAGACGATTCAGGCTTATCTGGAAACGCACTATCGTCTGTTCGGCCCGATGCCCACCACGCTAACGATAGGCGAGCACAATCCGGTGCTTGCCGAACTTTATCGCGCGCAGCATGTGAGCACGGGCGCGTTCATCACCGCGTGCAATCCGCTAAGCCAGTCTCTGGAGCCTCCGGCCAATGCCCGCAGGCAAGCGGCGCTCGCCCGTGACATTGCACAGCGCGGCGCGACGTATATCGAGGGTATTGGCGAGCACCCGTCGAATGGTTGGCCCGGCGAACCCAGCTTTCTTGTGCTGGGCGTGTCGCGCGATGATGCTCGCGCGCTCGGCGTGGCGTATGGTCAGAACGCCATCGTCTGGTGCGGCGCGGATGCCGTCGCGCAACTCGTGCTGTTGCGCTGAAGCGTTTGCGCGCCGCACGAGCCGCGCGCTCGCGCCCCGAAGCGTTGCGTCAACGCGCGGCCGCGATATCAGCAATGCGGGTCGTCAAGGCCGCCACGCATCGCCGGCGGGAAACGTGTGTGCCGCCAGCGACGCCGCTTTCATCTCGATGCTATAGCCCGGTGTTTGCGGCGGCATATAACGCCCATTTCGAATCACGACGGGATCGACGAAATGCTCGTGCAAATGATCGACATATTCGAGCACGCGATTTTCCAGCGACGCCGACACGCAGATATAGTCGAACAGCGAAATATGCTGCACGTACTCGCACAAACCCACGCCGCCTGCATGCGGACACACAGGCACGCCGAACTTCGCCGCCATCAGCAGCACGACGATCACTTCGTTCAGCCCGCCGAGGCGGCAACTGTCGATCTGACAAAAGTCGATCGCCTGCGCCTGCAGTAGCTGCTTGAACATTACGCGATTGTGGCAATGCTCGCCCGTCGCGACGCCAATCGAACCCAGCCGCTGGCGAATCGCGGCGTGTCCGAGAATATCGTCGGGGCTGGTCGGTTCTTCGATCCACCACGGATCGAATTCGGCCAGACGCCGCATGTTAGCAATCGCCTCGTCGACATCCCACACCTGGTTTGCATCCATCATCAGCTTGAGGTTCTCGCCGATCTCTTCACGCAGGATGCGGGCGCGCCGCACATCTTCTTCGATATTGCCGCCCACTTTCTGCTTGAAGTGCGTCCACCCTTGCGCAATGCCTTCACGCGCGAGGCGCCGTATCTTGTCATCGTCGTAACCAAGCCAGCCCGCCGACGTCGTGTACGCCGGATAGCCCTGGGCGAGCATGGCCTGCTCGCGTTCGCCTTTGGTTTTCGCATGCCGATGCAGCATCGCCAATGCTTCGTAAGGCGTAATCGCATCCGTCACGTAGCGAAAGTCGAGACAGCGCACGAGTTCTTCCGGGCTCATGTCGACCAGCAGTTTCCACACCGGCTTGCCGGCCGATTTCGCCCACAAGTCCCACACGGCATTCACCACGGCAGCCGTGGCCAGATGAATCGCGCCCTTGTCAGGGCCGATCCAGCGCAACTGACTGTCGGACGTGAAGGCGCGCCAGAACGCGCCCATATTCTCCGCGATATCTTCCAGCTTCTTGCCGACGACGAGCGGCGCCAGCGCGTTGACGGCCGCGACGCAGATTTCATTGCCGCGGCCGATCGTGAACGTGAGCCCGTGACCGCTCAGTTTCTGCGGCGAATCGGTTTCGAGAATGACGTAAGTGGCGGAATAGTCCGGCGCGGCATTCATTGCGTCGGAGCCATCGAGAGAGCGGGAGGTGGGAAAACGGATGTCCTGAACGGACAACTTCGTGATCGTGGTCATGGGCACTCTCCACTCCAGAGATGGCGATCGGCGTTGACCTGCTGGCGAAAACGAACCCCTACGCGCGCGTTGATCCGGGTACACCCTGATAAGCGATGCCAACGTTCACGCTAAGAGTTTGCACGCGTTGACAATGCTTAATCCACTTCCTAGCATGCTAGCATGTCCTCTTAAAATCAAGCATGCCGTGAGCTCTTCGTCAGATGTGGCGAGTGCCGCCAGCAATCCGTATGTCGCACTGCAAAAGGTCAAAGGCGGCGAACGCGGCAGCCTCACCGATGCAGTGGAACAGGCGCTAAGAGAAGCGATCGTGACGCTGGTGCTGGAACCCGGAACGATGATCGACAAGCTGGCCGTCTGCGAACGGATGGGCGTGTCGCGCTTTCCTGTTTCCGCTGCTTTGGCGCGGCTCGAACATGCCGGACTTGTCGAGGTTTTGCCGCAGCGCGGCACGCGCGTCAAACCGATCGCGCTGCATGACATCCGTCAGCATCTGTTCATACGCAGCGCGCTCGAAGTCGAAACGGTGCGAACCGTCTCGCTCATGCATGACCGCGCAACCATCGACGCGCTCGGCGCGAATCTCGACGAGCAGCGCAAGGTCGCTGGAAATGGGAAACGCCTCGCGTTTCATGTGCTCGATCTCGCCTTTCACGAAATCATGCTCGACGCCGTGAACCTGCCGCGCGTGAAAGAGATCGTCGCCGTATCGCGCAACGCGCTCGATCGCGCGAGGCAATTGCTGGCCAGTCCCGAGCGGCTCGCGCATACGCTCGACGAACATGAACGCATCTTCGAATCGATAAGCGCCGGCAATGCCGACGCAGCCGCAAAAGCAATGCACGATCATCTCGACGAAGTCGTCGCCGAGCTGCATCGGTCCGCCAAAGAAAGGCCGGATCTTTTCGCACCATAGAGTGAGACACATTGCCCGTTGCGCCATGCAGCGGGCAGCACCACGCCGTGCGCCGCGCATGCATTTGACGCACACGAATCGCAACGCCTTGACTTCGATCACCTGCGAGCAGCACAAACAATTGCGCCGCAATGCATAAGGGCTTCTGCAATGTCTTCTGCATCTCTTCGCACCACTGCCAAGCCATGACGCCGCTCATCTCCGTCAACCGGCTGTGCAAGAGCTTTCCCGGCGTGCGGGCGCTGCACGACGTGCAGTTCGAGCTCGTAGCGGGCGAAGTGCACGCGCTGATGGGCGAGAATGGCGCGGGCAAATCGACGCTGATGAAGATTCTAGCGGGCGTGTACACGCGCGATTCGGGCGAGATGCTTTACGACGGCAAGCCCGTCGATTTCACGAGTCCGCGCGAAGCACAGGCGCTAGGCATCGGCATCATTCATCAGGAACTGCAACTGATGAATCATCTGAGCGTTGCGCAGAACATGTTCATCGGCCGGGAGCCGCGCAAAGGCTTCGGCGTGTTTCTCGACGAAGACAAGCTCAATGCGCAGGCTCGCGAGATTCTCGCGCGCATGCACGTGAATCTCGATCCGCGCACGATAGTCGGGACGCTGACGGTCGCGAGCCAGCAAATGGTCGAGATCGCCAAGGCGCTGTCGTTCGACTCGCGCGTGCTGATCATGGACGAGCCCACCTCCGCGCTCAACGATGCCGAGATCGCCGAACTCTTTCGCATCATCCGGCAACTGAAGGAGCGCGGCGTCGGCATCATCTACATCTCGCACAAGATGGATGAGCTCAAGCAGATCTCCGACCGCGTGACCGTGATGCGCGACGGCGAGTACGTGGCCACCGTCCCGACGGCCGATACCACCGTGTCGGCCGTGATCGGCATGATGGTGGGGCGCACGCTCGCCAATACCGCACCTTATGAAGGCACGCAAAGCACAGGCGAGATCGCGCTCGAAGTGAAGCACCTGAATGCAGGTCCGCTCGTGCGGGACGTGAGCTTCAGCTTGCACAAGGGTGAAATTCTGGGCTTCGCGGGTTTGATGGGCGCGGGCCGCACGGAAGTCGCGCGGGCGGTGTTCGGCGCAGACCCGATCGAATCAGGCGAAATCTTCGTGCGGGGCGTGAAGGCGAACATCAAAAGACCGAGCGATGCCGTCGCGCACAGCATCGGTTACCTGTCCGAAGACCGCAAGCGCTTCGGCCTCGCGACCAGCATGGACGTCGAATCGAACATCGTCATGTCGAACCTCGGCAAATTTTTGTCCTTGCGCGTGTTTCTGCGCCGCATGCAGATACGCAAACGCGCTGCGCACTTCATCAGTCTGCTCGCCATCCGCACGCCGTCTCCGACGCAGCCGGTGCGACTGCTATCGGGCGGCAATCAGCAGAAGATCGTCATTGCGAAATGGCTGGAGCGCGACTGCGACGTCCTGTTCTTCGACGAGCCGACGCGCGGCATCGATGTCGGCGCCAAGAGCGAAATCTACAAGCTGCTGCGCGCGCTCGCCGCGCAAGGCAAGGCGATCGTGATGATTTCGTCGGAACTGCCGGAAATCCTGCGCATGAGCGACCGCGTCGTCGTGATGTGCGAAGGACGTATCACAGGCGAACTCTCCGCCAGCGAGGCGACGCAGGAAAGCATCATGCATCTCGCCACGCAGCGCGAATCCTTGAAAGCAGCATGAGTCTTCAGAGGTCAGATCGATGACATCGCAATCGGATACGGCAGCCCTTTCCAACGAAAGACGCACAACGGGTCTCAAGGCCCGGCTCTTTTCGCCGACAGCCATGCAGAAGCTGCTCGCGTTCACGAGCCTGATCCTGCTGCTGATCTTTTTCAGCTTCGCTTCGCCTGCGTTCATGCAGATGGACAATATCCTCGGCATTCTGCAGGCGACGGCTGTCAACGGCGTGCTGGCCATCGCCAGCACCTTCGTGATCATCACGGGCGGCATCGATTTGTCGGTGGGCACGTTGATGACCTTCACGGCCGTCATTTGCGGCGTGTTTCTCACGTACTGGCATTTGCCGATGTGGACAGGCGTGCTCGCCGCGATCGTCACGGGCGCGCTGTGCGGGACAATCTCCGGCACGTTGACGGCCAAGATGAAGATTCCGCCATTCATCGCGACGCTCGGCATGATGCTGCTGCTCAAGGGGCTTTCCCTCGTCGTGTCGGTCGACAAGCCGATCTATTTCACCGACACCGAAAACTTCTACATGATCTCGCAGGATTCGCTGATCGCGTATTTCCTGCCTAGCGTACCCGTGCCGAATGCCGTGCTGATCCTGTTCGTGCTCGCCATCGTGAGTTCGATCACGCTCAATCGCACGGCCCTCGGCCGTTACACCTTCGCGCTCGGCAGCAACGAAGAAGCCGTGCGCCTGTCGGGCGTGAACGTCGACAGGTGGAAGATCGCGATCTATGGGCTGGGCGGCGCCATTTGCGGCATTGCGGGCCTGCTCATCGCGTCGCGCCTGAATTCCGCGCAGCCGGCGCTCGGCCAGGGCTACGAACTGGAAGCGATTGCCGCCGTCGTGATCGGCGGCACGTCGCTGAGCGGCGGCTCGGGCACGATACTCGGCACCATCATCGGCGCTTTCATCATGAGCGTGCTGACGAACGGCTTGCGCATCATGTCCGTCGCGCAGGAGTGGCAGATCGTCGTGACGGGTCTCATCATCATTCTCGCCGTCTATGCGGATATTCTGCGGCGCAGGAAGCGCTGACGCAGCGCACGAAAGGGGCAACATCGAAGAAGAGACGTGAACGGCTGGAGGACCACGGCCTACCTTAGGAGGAGATACCCCATGTTGACAAGAAGACTACTCAGTATCGCGATCGGAGTCGGCGCGCTGGCGGGCGCAAGCAGTCTGGCATTTGCCGATGAACCGTACATACCCCTCATTTCGAAAGGCTTCCAGCATCAGTTCTGGCAAGCGGTGAAATCGGGCGCGGAGCAATCGGCGAAGGAGCACAACGTCCGCATCACGTTCGAGGGCCCGGAAACGGAAGCGATGGTCGACAAGCAGATCGACATGTTGTCGGCGGCGCTCGCCAAAAAACCGCAGGCGCTCGGTATCGCCGCGCTCGACAGCAAGGCCGCGATTCCACTGCTCAAGCGCGCGCAGTCCAGCAAGATTCCCGTGATCGCATTCGACTCGGGCGTCGACAGCGATATTCCGCTGACCACCTGCGCGACGGACAACCTCGCCGCCGCCGCGCTCGCCGCCGACAAGATGGCGGAGATGATCGGCAATGCGGGCGAAGTCGGCGTCATCGTGCACGACCAGACGAGCCGCACGGGCATCGACCGGCGCGACGGCTTCCTGAATGAAATGAAGTCCAAGCATCCGAACGTCAAGATCGTGTCCGTGCAATACGGTGCCGGCGATCATCTGAAGTCAGCGGAAATCGCGAAGGCGATGATTCAGGCGAACCCGAACATCAAGGGCATCTTCGGCGCGAACGAAGGTTCGGCGGAAGGCGCGGCTATCGGCGTGAAGGAATCCGGCAAGAAGCTGGTGCTGATCGGCTACGACTCGGGCAAGGAACAGAAAGAGGACATCATGTCGGGCCTGATGGCGGGCGCGATTACGCAAAACCCGGTGGGCATCGGCAAATGCGTGGTCGATTCGGCTGTGAAGGCATTGCACGGCGAGAAGTTGCCGAAGAAAGTCGACACCGGTTTCTACTGGTACGACAAAACGAATATGACCGATCCGAAGATCGCCGCCGTGCTTTACGATTGAACGAAGACGATAAAAAAAGAAGGAAGCACGCCTGCTGCACGGCTTCCTTTCGTCAAGAGACGCAGATGTGTTTTATTTGGCCCGCTTCGCGCGGGCTTTTTTTTATTGCGGTTCCTCCCGGCCCGCTTTGATCGAACCGATCGTGCAAGTTCGTCGCTAACGACCAGCCAGCAAGATAACCAGCAAGAAACGATCCCCTCATCCGACACCGGCTGCACCGGCAACGTCCCGCCCCCGACACGTCCAGGCTCATCGAACGAGTTCATCGGCGAACGCGTACGTCAATGGGCTCGCGCCTGCCTACTATCACTTCCATTCGGTGCGCCGCGCCGCACGTCACCCGCTCAACAGGATTGCAAACCCCATGCGAAATATTGTTGTTTCCGCCCTGCTCGCCGCGTCGATTGCCTTGATGGGTGCAGCGCAGCACGCGCACGCCGCGACGCCGGACACCTATCTGCCCGCGACATCGGCCGCCATCGCTGCCGCGACGTCGAAGATCGAGGACGGCAAGGCTGACGTGAACGGCGTGCGCTATCACTACCTGCTCGCGCAGGGCAAGCCGGGCAGCACGCCCGTCGTGCTGCTGCACGGCTGGGCCTCTACGTCGTACATGTGGCGTTACGTGATGCCGCAACTGGTCGCGCGCGGCTATACGGTGCTTGCACCCGATCTGCGCGGCCTCGGCGACACGTCGAAACCCGCGACAGGGTATGACAAGGCCAACGTCGCCAACGACATCCGCGCGCTCGTCGCGCAGTTGAATCTCGGTTCGCAGATCGATCTGGTTGGACACGACCTCGGTGGAATGGTCGCGTATGCGTACGCGGCGCAGCACCCGGCCGAAGTGCGCGCGCTCGCGATACTCGACGTGCCGCTGCCGGGCATCGAACCGTGGGATCAGATCGTGCAGATGCCGCGTACGTGGCACTTCCGCTTTTACGCCGTGCAGGACGTGCCCGAAATGCTGATTGCCGGCCACGAACTCGAATACCTGAAGTGGTTCCACAACTCCGAAGCGGTCAACGCGCGTGCCTTCACCAGCGAAGCCGAAGAAATCTATGCGCGCGAATACGCGATGCCGGGTGCGCTGCGCGCGGGCTTCGAGTACTACCGCGCATTTCCACAGGACGCACAGGCCAACCAGGTATTTGCCAGAACAAAGCTGACGATGCCTGTGCTCGGCATCGGCGGCGCGGGTAGTTTCGGGCCGATCATCGGCGATCATCTGCGACACGTCGCCACGAATGTCGAGGCCGTCAACGTGCAGGGCTCGGGCCACTGGGTCGCCGAAGAGCAGCCTGCCGCCGTGACGGACGCGCTTGTGCGCTTCCTGCCGCCCGCCCGTTGACGTGAGGGTGACGCCGACACCGTCGACACCGCCCGCCACGCGCTTCGATCGAACCCGTCATACTTTTCCAACCCCAGAGGACACACCATGAAGTTCTATTTCCATCCGTCGCCCAATCCGATGAAAACCGCGCTGCTGCTCGAAGAACTGGGCGCGCCGTACGAACTGATCGCCGTCGATACCTTCAAGGGCGAGCAACATCAGTCCGCATTCCGTGCGATCAATCCGAACGCCAAGGTGCCCGCCATCGTCGACGAGGGCGTGACCGTGTTCGACTCGCACGCGATCCTGCTGCATCTCGCCGACAAGCATCGGCGCTTCGTGCCACAGTCGGCGGCCGAGCGCGGCGCGATGCTGTCGTGGCTGATGCTGGTCGGCACGGGGCTCTCGCCGTTCTCGGGCCAGGCCGTGCACTTCCTGCACCACGCGCCCGAAGCGATTGCCTATGCGCGCAATCGCTACCTGAAGGAAGTCGAGCGCCACTATCGCGTGATCGACGAGCGCCTCGCCGTCTCGACGTATCTCGCCGGCGACACGTACACGATCGCCGACATGGCGCTGTGGGGCTGGGCGAACTTCGCGGGCTACATCCTCGGCGAAAAGGGGCTGAGCGACTATCCGCACGTCAAGCGCTTGGTGGATGAGATTTCGGCACGTCCCGCCGCGATCCGCGCGCAGGCGCTGAAGGACAAGCTCACGCTAAAGGCCGACTTCGACGAGGAAACGCGTCGCGCGCTGTTCCCGCAGAACGCTTCGTTGTAAGTTCGCGCGCGGCGCGGCGGCATCGCGCCCGCGTCTGCCTGGATTCGCGCGTCGTTCGCGCCGAACGCGCCGCCCGGCCAGGCACGCGCGATGCTACGCAACGCAGATCGCCGCGCGCAACGCGGCGATTCCGCGCGTCTGCCACGCCTGCCGTCTCATGACCGATCCGACCGACCCCGAGCGCCATCCAGCCGAGGCGCAGACCGCCCGCGGCAAGGACGCGGACAACGACACCGCTGGCGAAGCCGCGAGCGACGCCGCCGCCGGCACGCCGCGCACGCGCGTGCCCCGTCCGCGCCGCATACCCAAAGCCCGCGCCGAGCCCGCGCGCGAAGCGTTCACGTCGGCGACGTACCAGCCCGATGCCGAAGCGGCCAACGTGCCGTTCGGCGCCCGCGCGCAACAATGGTTCGACGCACGCGGCTGGCAGCCCTTCGACTTTCAGCGCCACGTCTGGCAGGAAATCGCGGCGGGCGCCAGCGGCCTGCTGCACGCGACGACGGGTGCCGGCAAGACCTGGGCCGTATGGTTCGGCGCGCTGGCCGCGTTCGGCGATCACGCGCCGCGCGCATTCGCCGATCCGCTGACGGTGCTGTGGATCACGCCGATGCGCGCGCTTGCCGCCGACACGGCGCGAGCCCTGCAGAGTTCGGCGCGCGAGCTCGCGGTGCCGTGGACCGTGGGGCTGCGCACGGGCGACACGAGTTCCGCCGAACGCGCGCGCCAAAGCCGGCGCCTGCCCAGCGCGCTCGTCACGACGCCGGAAAGCCTGTCGCTGATGCTCACGCGCAGCAATGCCCGCGACGAGCTGAAGCATGTGCGACTTGTCGTCGTCGATGAATGGCATGAGCTGCTCGGCAACAAGCGCGGCACGCAGACGCAGCTCGCGCTCGCGCGGCTCGCGCGCTGGCGTCGCGATCTGCAGGTATGGGGATTGTCGGCGACGCTCGGCAACCTCGACTTCGCCGCCGACGTGCTGCTCGCGCCCGTGCACACGCCGCGCGTTTCCGTACGCGGCATGCAGCCGAAAACGCTGATCATCGACACGCTGATTCCCGACACCATCGAGCGCTTTCCGTGGGGCGGCCATCTCGGCACGCGTCAGGTGGGTCCTGTCGCCGCGGGCATCGACGAAGCGCGCACGTCGCTCGTGTTCACCAACACGCGTTCGCAGGCCGAAATCTGGTACCGCGCGTTGCTCGAACTGCGCCCGGACTGGGCCGGGCTGATTGCGCTCCATCACGGCTCGCTCGCGCAGGAAGTGCGCGAGTGGGTCGAGGACGGCCTGAAAAACGGCAAGCTGAAGGCGGTCGTCTGCACGTCGAGTCTCGATCTCGGCGTCGACTTTCTGCCTGTCGAGCGCGTGTTCCAGATCGGCTCGCCCAAAGGCGTCGCGCGCTTGATGCAGCGCGCGGGACGCTCGGGCCACGCGCCGGGCCGCGCGTCGCGCATCACGATCGTGCCGACTCACGCGCTGGAACTCGTCGAAGCGGCCGCCGCGCGGCGCGCAGTCGAGGCGCGCCGCATCGAAGGCCGCGACACGCCGCGCAAGCCGTTCGACGTGCTGGTCCAGCATCTCGTCACCGTTGCAATCGGCGGCGGCTTCGACGCAGCCGATCTGTTCGACGAAGTGCGCACGACCTTCGCGTATCGCGACCTCACGCAGCAGGAGTTCGACTGGGCATTGGCGTTTGTCGAGCGCGGCGGCACGTCGCTGCGCGCTTACCCCGACTTTCACCGTGTCGCGCGCGATGCGGACGGCGTGTATCGCGTCGAGCGCGAGGATCTGATCCGGCGCCATCGCAACAACGTCGGCACCATCGTGGCCAATGCGACGCTGCACGTCGCGTGGCTCACAGGAGGACGGATCGGCTCGATGGAGGAATCGTTCATCTCGCGTCTGAAGCCCGGCGATGTGTTCACGTTCGGCGGCCGCGCGCTCGAACTCGTGCGCGTGCGCGAGATGACGGCCTACGTGCGGCGCGCGAGTTCGTCGCGAGGCGCGATGCCGCAATGGGCGGGCAGCAAGATGCCGCTCTCGTCCGAACTCGCGGACGCCACGCTCGCGATGCTGGCGCAAGCCGATAGCGGGGTCTATGTGGAACCCGAGATGATCGCGGTGCGCCCGTTGCTGGAGTTGCAGGCAAGCTGGTCGGCGTTGCCAGAAGCGGGACGGCTGGTCGTCGAGGTGCTGCGCTCGCGCGAGGGGCATCACTTCTTCTGTTATCCGTTCGCGGGGCGCATCGCGCATATCGGGCTCGCGTCGCTGTTCGGCTGGCGCGCGGCGCGCGACCAGCCGGGCACGTTCTCGATCTCCGCGAACGACTACGGCTTCGAGCTGCTGTCGTCGCAGCCCTTCGACTGGGCCGCACTGATCAGCGAAGGGCTCTTTTCGTCGATACGTCTTGCCGGCGACATCATGGACAGCCTGAACGCATCCGAACTGGCGATGCGGCGCTTTCGCGAGATTGCGCGCGTCGCGGGGCTCGTCTATCAGGCGCATCCGGGGCAACCCAAAAGCGCGCGGCAATTGCAGGCGTCGAGCGGTCTGTTCTACGAAGTCTTTCGCAAGCACGACAGCAGCAACCTGCTGCTCACGCAAGCCGACACCGAGGTGATGTTGCAGGAACTCGAACTCAGCCGCATCCAGCGCGCGCTCGAAACGATGAACGCGAGCCGTCTCGCGTTGATGCAGCCGAAAAAACCGACGCCGTTCGCGTTTCCGCTGATCGTCGGACGCATACGCGAGAAGCTCAGCACGGAGAAGCTCGCCGACCGCATCGAGCGCATGCTCGCCGAACTCGACAAGGCGGTGCGCTGATGGCTTTGGACACATTGACCATCGAGGCGGCTGGCCATCCGCTGCAACTGTGCGCGCAGCGCGCGGCGTTCGATCCGCAACGGCAGAGCCTGTTCGTCGCCGATGCTCACTTCGGCAAGGACGCCGTGTTCCGCGCGCACGGCGTGCCCGTGCCCGCAGGCGCGACGGCCGGCGATCTCGCGCGGCTCGACATGCTGATCGCTGCGCACGAGCCGCAGTCGATCGTGTTTCTCGGCGATCTGCTGCATGGCCGCGCGTCGCTCGCCAGCGAGACGATCGACGCCCTTGCCGAATGGCGTGCGCGTCATGCGTCGGTGCGTGTCGTGATGGTCGAAGGCAATCACGACCGGCATGCGGGAACGCTGCCGCCGTCGCTCGGCATCGAGACCGTGCTCGAACCGTGGCTGCATGGGCCGTGGGCGTTGTGCCATTACCCACAGGCCATCGAAGGCGCGTACGTGCTCGCGGGCCACGAGCATCCCGTCTACGTGATCTCGAGCCGCTCGGACGCCGTGCGCGTGCCCTGCTTCCGCTTCGGCCCGCACTGTGGCGTGCTGCCCGCGTTCGGCGCGTTCACGGGCGGCTTCGTCGTCAACCAGAGCGCCGACATATCGGCGATCTATGCCGTCGCGCATCAACGCGTGATCGCCGTGCGCGAGCGTCGCCGCGCGCCCGCCCGGCGAGACCCATAATTCTTCGATAAGTGTCGATCGTTACGCTGACTCCATCGACAGGCACACGCCCGTCACATGTCACAGGAGAAAGCGTCATGTACGCCAAACTCGCAAGCAAGCTGGCTAACCTTTTCACCGCCGATGTCGCCGCCGATTCCAACGCGCATATCGAGCAACTCCCGGCGTCGATGCGCCGCGCCGATCTCGAACCGCACGGCCGCTTCTACGAAGCCAATCACAACCCGTTCGCGTTTTATGAAGAAACGAATCGGTATTGACGTCGGCAGTCAGCGGCCCGCGACGCGGCGCACCGTTGTCCCCAGCCAGCCGATGAGCCCGTTTCGCACCGCCACCGACACGACCCGGCGCGGCCCGAGGACGAGCATGCCCAGCACGAAGGCCGTCAGCATGGTCACGTTGGGCGCGGTCGAATACAGCTCATGCAGGCGCGCGGGCAGCGACGGCCTGCGCGCGTCTTCGATCAGCTGCGCGGCACGTTGCGCGAGCAGCTGATCGCGCGAAACGGCCATGCGCTCCCGCAGCAGCGCCTCGCGCTGCAGTCGCGCCGAAGTTCGAGCGTTCATTGCAATACCTCCTTCAGCGTTTGCAGGTCTTCTGGTTCTTCCGAATGCATCGACATCGCGGGGCTCCCGCTAAACGGACGTGCATCAGGCGTGTATCAAGCTGACATGCGTCGCTCCCGCCGCAACAGCACGTCGCGATAGATGCCAGGCCGACGCGCCAGCTCTTGCGGCGAGCCGTCGTCGACAAGCCGGCCATGCTGGATCACGACGATGCGATCGAAGTTCTGCAAGGTCGACAGGCGGTGCGCGATGGCCACCACCGTGCGCCCCTTCATCAGCTTTTCGAGGGCATGCTGGATCGCGGCTTCCGATGCGCTGTCGAGGGCCGACGTGGCCTCGTCGAGCAGCAGGATCGGCGCGTCTTTCAGGAACGCACGCGCGATTGCGATGCGCTGCCGCTGGCCGCCCGAAAGCCGCGTGCCGCGCTCCCCGACGATGGTGTGCAAGCCCTCCGGCAAGCCGCGGATCAGATCGAGGCAGTGCGCGTGCTCGCAGGCGCGCAGCACCTGTTCTTCAGTCGCGCCGGGACGGCCGTAGCGCAGATTGTCGAGCAGCGAGCGGTTGAACAGCGAGATGTCCTGCGGCACGACGGCGATGACGTTGTGCAGGCTGTTCAGGCTGATATCGCTCAGGCGCTGCCCCGAAATGCACACGGCGCCCGCGCCCGGCTGCGGATCGAACGATCGCTGCAGCAGCGCGAGCACGGTGGACTTGCCCGCGCCCGAAGGCCCGACGAGACCGACCCGCTGACCGGCGTCGATATGCAGGCTGAAGTGATCGAGTACGCGCCGCCGCCCGGGATACGAGAACGTGATGTTCTCGAAATCGATATTCGCGTCGCGGACCTGCAGCAACGGCACGCCGATGCGCTCTTCCATTTCGCGCGGCACGAGCAGCGATTGCGCCGCTTCGGCGAGCCGCGCGACGTGCTGGATCATGTCCACGCACGCCACGGCGAGGTCGCGCGTGCCGTGCAGGATCGCGAAGCCGAGCGAGCTGACGAGCACCACGTCGCCTGTTGTCGCCCGGCCCTGCGTCCATAGCCACAGCACCCATCCGAGCAGGCAGCATGACAGCACCACCGTCATCGCGGCATGCAGCAGCCGCAGCTTTTCGAGGAACCGCAAGCTCGCCTTGCGCGAGGCCATTTCGTCGTCGAGATACGAACCGAAGCGCAGGCATTCGCGCGCGGTCGCGACAAACGTTCTGACCGTCGACATGTTGCCGATCACGTCGACCAGCTCCCCGTCGACGGAGGCGGCGCGCGAAGCGAAGCCCATATGGCGCTCGCCGCCCTTACTCGCGAGCCAGAACAGAAACGCGGTCATGCAGGCGGCGATGCCGACGAGCGCCAGCGCCATCCACACGCTTACCAGGCCGATCAGCACGACGGCGCCCACCACCGACAGAAACGGCGGCAGCGCGCTCCACGCCGACAGATTTTCCATCGTGAAGACGGCATTTGCCGTTGCGGAGATGCGGCTCGCCAGCGT
>BBSL01000434.1 GCA_001319865.1 Burkholderia sp. E7m39
CGGGCTGCACATTCGAGAAATAGCCCGGCGAATGCCCTACCAGATAGCCGAACAGTTCGCGGCGCACGTCCCCCGTCACCTCGACGAACGTGCGCACGCTCGCCCATCCCGCGACGCGCCAGAACAGGTTGTCGGCGAATAGCAGCACGACGATCACGAGAAACGCGTGGATGACTTGAGCGGGATGCGCGCGGCCGCCGGGCAGTGCGTCGATCAGATTCCTGATCGCGAACTGCGACGCCAGCGAGCAGCCGACAGCGGCGACGATGCTCGCCAGCACCAGCGCGTGCGCTATCGGATGCCGGCCGACATAGCGCAGCAGCAGACCGATGGGCTTGCCCGAATATCCGGCTAGCTCCAGCGCGCGCCGTCCGCGTATGCGCGCAGCGGGCGACGCCTGTGCAACGTGTCGACCTGGCGTGATCATGTCGGGATGGCTCCGGTACTCCCGCTGATCTGAAGAATGCACGACTCGCGCGGGAGACAAATGACGACCTTGTTGGACAAGGCGACTCCACTGCGCAAATCCCGTTCCTGAGGCGGAAAAAACCTGTCCTACCGTGCTGACTCGGCGAGCGGCGCGGCGCCAGGGCCTCCGGCGCCGTCCGCTGCAAGATAGGGCGCGATATTCGTCATCGCGCGTGTCACGTAGGTGTCTTTTTCGCCGACGGGCGCGACGTAATGAATCGCGCTGCGCGCCGCGTCGACGCCCACCAGACGCGCGATGAGCCAGGCGGCCAGATACTGCGACGACAGACATCCGCCCGACGTGGCGACGTTGCCCTTTGCGACGAACGGCTGGTTGAGCACCTCGACACCGGCTTCTTCGACCCACGGTTTCGTCGTGACGTCCGTGCAGGCGGGGACGCCGTCCAGCAGGCCCAGCCTGGCGAGGATCAGCGTGCCCGAGCATTGCGCGCCGAGCAGCTGGCGCGCGCGATCGAACCTCAGTTGCGACATCAGCGCGGCATCGGCGACGACATTGCGCGTCCGGATGCCGCTGCCGATCAGCACGGCGTCGGCGTTGCAGGCGTCCTGCAACGTTGCGTGCGATTCCACGGCCAGGCCGTTCATCGACACCACCCGCAGCGTCGGGCTCGCGATCGAAACGCGCCAGCCGGGCTGTTTGACGCGGTTGAGGATGTTGAGCGCGATCAGCGAATCGAGCTCGTTGAAGCCGTCGAATGTCAGGATGGCGATGTGCATGGCGTCCTCGTGCGGTGGCTAGGCTTGTTGCAGGGCTTGTTGCAGAGCTTGAACTGGCTCATGGTAGGACCGACAATCAATACAATCAAATAATTGTCATGGATACATTGCCGTATGGCCGAAGCCCGCTACAAGCAACTGGTCGACCGTCTCGCAGCCGATATCCGCGCAGGCCGCCTGCGTCCGGGCACGCGTCTGCCGACGCATCGCGAACTCGCCGCCCGCGAGGGTCTCGCGCTCGTCACGGCTACGCGCGTGTATGCGCAGTTGCAGGAGATGGGGCTGGTGAGCGGCGAAACGGGCCGCGGCACGTTCGTCAGGGAGCCGCTGCCGCGCGGCCAGGGCGTCGACTTGCAGGCGTGGAGCGCCAATACGATCGACCTGAGCTTCAACAATCCGTCGACGCCCGGCCAGGCCGACCTGCTCAGGACAGCGCTGCGCCAGCTTGCCGCCGCTGGCGAACTGGAGGCGCTGTTGCGATACCAGCCGCACGGCGGACGCGAGCATGAACGCGAGACGGTAGCGCGGCACCTCGCCAGGCGGGGCGTGACCGCCGCGACAACCGCGACGGTGCTGATCGTCAGCGGCGCGCAGCACGGGCTGACGACAGTCGCGATGTCGTTGCTCGAACCCGGCGACGTCGTCGCAGTGGATGCCCTGACCTATCCGGGCTTCAAGCTCGCCGCCGAGGCCGCACGGCTCGAACTCTTACCGATCCCGGCCGCGGGACAAGGCCCCGATCTGGACGCGCTCGCCACTCTCTGCAAGCGACGGCGGGTGCGCGCGGTCTACACGATGCCGACCTTGCACAATCCGCTCGGCTGGGTGATGAGCGCGACGCGGCGGCGCGAACTCGTCGCGCTTGCGCGCCGGCATGGACTGCTCGTCATCGAGGATGCCGCCTACGCGTTCCTTGCCGAAGGCGCTCCGCCGCCTCTGGCGTCGCTCGCGCCGGAGACGACGGTCTATGTGTCGAGCCTGTCGAAGAGCGTCGCGACGGGCCTGCGCGTGGGCTTCGTCGCCGCGCCGGGCGAATGCATTGCGCGCCTCGAACGGATGATCCGCGCGACGACGTGGAACACGCCCGCGACGATGACGGCCATCGCGTGCGGCTGGCTCGAAGACGGCACCGTCGAGCGCCTCGAGAACGACAAGCGACACGATGCGCGATTGCGTCAGCAAATCGCGGCCGAAGCGCTAGGCGGGATCAAACGGATCGGGCACCCTGCGTCGTACTTCACTTGGCTTGCGCTCGCACAGGAGGTGCGCGCGGACGCGATTGCGATGGCGTTGATGCGCGAGCGGATCGCGGTTTCGACGGCGCAGCCCTTTTCGACGTCGGCGCATGTGCCTCACGCTATTCGCCTGGCGCTCGGTTCGGTCGATCTCGATACGCTCAGACGCTCGCTCGGGACAGTGGCGCGGGTGCTGGCCGATCACACTTTTTGAGCGACGAATCGCGATACGTTCAAACGGTACGTTCAAACGATCTCTTCAAACGATCTGTTCAAGCGCGCGCGGCATTCAAAGCGCGCCGCTGAACGACACGGCGAGCGCCAGCCCGACATTGACGGCGACCAGCGCAATCCAGCCGGCCAACACCCACAGCGGCGCGAGACGAAGCATGATGTCCTCCACGAACAGCTTCGACGCGTCGCCCGCGTGAGGGTCTGCGTCGACATGCTTGCATGGTAGGCGCCGCATTCGCGCGTGGGTAGCTATGCGAAGGAACACTCACCGTTTCCGCGCGCGCACCAATGGCGGCTCGCGAGCGCGTCAGCTAGGCGTGATGCTCGCTTGCGGAATCGTCCATATAGAAATCGCCGAGGCAAAGCAGATCGAGCGCGCGAATCCGCTCGGTCATGAAATCGACGAACACGCGAATGCGCGATGGCAAATGCTGCCGGCACAGGTAGCAGATGTAGTGGCCCCGATCGTCCGGCACGTGGCCGCGCAACACCATGACGAGTTCGTTGCGCGCGATGTGACGGGCAATCTGATAGCCCGGCAACTGCGCGATTCCGCGTCCTTCGAGTACAGCGTGCAGCACCAGGTCGGCATCGTTGAATGTCATTCGCGCCGTCGGCAGATACTTTCGCATGTGACCGTCGACCTTGAACTCCCACTCGAACACGCGCCCGCCCGAGAGCCGGTAATTGATGCATTGATGAGCGTTCAAATCGTCGAGCGTCACGGGCAGGCCGTATTTTTCGGCATAAAGCGGCGAGGCGCACAGCACCATTTGCATCGGAATCAGCTGCTTCGCAATGATGCTGGAATCTTCGATGCAGCCGTCGCGGAAGGCGACGTCGATCTGCTCGGCGGCGAAATCGGCGGGCTTGTCGTCGAGCAGCAGATCGACGGCGATATCCGGGTACTGATCGGCGAAATGCGCGAGCAGCGGCGCCACCACGTTGCGCCCGAACCCGACCGTCGAGCAGATGCGCAGCAGGCCCTGCGGCGGGCCCTGTCGAAGGTCCAGCATGTCGTTCATCGCATCGACGATATGCGTGACGCCCTGATTGCAGTTTTCGAAGAAACGCTCGCCCTCACGGGTCAGATGCGTCGAGCGGGTCGTGCGAAGAAAAAGACGCGTGCTCAGCTGCGATTCGAGCTTCTGCACATTCCGGCTCACCGCCGAACGCCCAATGCCGAGGCGTTCGCCTGCCTTGGCGAAGCTCCCTTCCGTGGCGACCGCCATGAACGCGATGATGCCTGCGTAGCTGGTCGAAAAACAGGTGGACAAGGCGTCAGCGGGATTCGGCAAGCCAACGCGAAAACCATGCTGCAATGCATCTGTTTGATCCATCGATGCTCCCACAGAGGACGCAGGCATGCCCGGACTGCCAGGCTTCAGGCCAGCGCCTTCGTACACGGCACGGTCGTTGCTGGGGCGATTACGCCATCCGGGGACAGTCGGCAACGAGCAACGGATGCGAGCGGAGAAGCGCGCCCCGCGTGCGCTTGGCAAGCGTGCTTGCAGCTGGCTTTCGTAGTGTAGGACACAACCGGGCGGTATGAGACCGCTTCCTGACGCCGCGCCAGGCATCGCCTTGCATGGACACTCGGCGCGGATTGGCGTCATTACGGAAACACGGTGAGCCCCAGAACGCGACTACTCCCGCGAGTTTCTGTCACGTAGCATGAGTACGGGTGCCGAATGCGTTCGGAACATCGGCGCCCGCAAGCCGGACCACAACATGGACAACGACAAACTGCAAGCGCCCCCGCTTTCCCTGCTCGACCGATACCGCGGCCGCGAGTTCGCCCCGTTGTACACGACGACCGTGACCGTATCGGGCGGCGAGACGGGGCATGGGCGCGCATCCGGCGTGGCGCGCTCGGACGACGGCAATCTGCTCGTCAATCTGCGCCTGCCCCACGAGTTCGGCGGACCCGGCAACGGGACTAATCCGGAGCAGCTCTTTGCCGCGGGATTCGCGGGCTGTTTCCATGGCGCGCTGAATCTGCTCGGCAAGCGCGCGAAGATGGAACTCAACGATATCGCCGTCGAAGTGCAGGTGTCGTTCGGCCGTGATCCGATGGACGGCGGCTACGCGCTGCTCATCGACGTGCGCGTGCGGATGCCGGGTGTCGAGCGCCATGTCGCGGAAGAGCTGGTTCGAAACGCCGAGCGTCTGTGCCCATACGCGAAAATGGCCCGCCAGGGGACGGTCAATATCGTGGCTGTCGTCGGCTGAACAGACGCATCCTGCTGCGCGTCGCGTCCGCGCTGCACGGCTTATTTCGATCCGGCGGAAACCGGCGCGGCGTGCGCCTCGACGCGCGCCGAATGCCCGAGCCTCGGCAGCCACACGAAGGCGATCGCCACGATCAACGATCCCG
>BBSL01000435.1 GCA_001319865.1 Burkholderia sp. E7m39
CGCCGTGGCCGAGCAGCAGCGGCCACGCGCTGCCCGGCAGCAGCCAGCAGCCCAGCGCCTGGATCACCGCGCCCGACAGGCTCAGCACGGCACCCTGCTGCACCGTCAGCAGCACGCCCTGGCGATACAGCAGATGCCGGCACCCCATCGTGCTCAGCATGTACACCGCCGATCCGCCCGCCGGTATCCAGCCGTAAAGCTGCGGCGACAAGCCGAGATAGCCGATGTACACCATCGGCGAGAGCAGCAGAAAGCAGAACATGCCGCTGTATGTGACCGCGGCGAGCAGCGCCCACGCCCTGAACGCCGCGCTGCCGAAAATTTCCCGGACGCTTCCGGCGGAGGCTTGCACGCCTTCCGACGGCCGGATGGTTTCGTCGAAGCTGCGCCAACATGCCGCGAACAGCGCGAGCGCATACAGGCTCATGCCCGCGAGCACCCAACGCCAGCCCGCATGCTGCGCGACGAACGCGCCGATGATGGGCGCCGTCAGCGCCGTCGCGCCGAGCCCCGTGAGCCCGCGCGCCATCACGTGCGGACCGTCGCTCGCGGGGTACAGATCGCGCACGGCCGCGCGCGAACACACCAGAATTGCGGCCATCGCGAGCCCTTGGAACGCGCGCGCCGTCGTCAGCATCGACGCGTCCACGGCGAGCGCGCCCGCCAGCGCGGCGATCGTGTAGGCGCCGAGACCGGCGAGCAGCACGGGCCGCCGTCCATACCGGTCGGCGAGACTGCCCATCGGCAGCTGGCCGACGCCGAACGCCAGCGCGAACACCGTGAGACTCGAGCTGGCCGAGCCGAGCGATGCAGCGATCTCGGGCAGCGCGGGCAGGTAGCTATCGGTTGCGACAGGTTGTGCCGCGAGCAGAAACGGCAGGAGAAACGCAAAGCTCAGGGCGCCACGGCGAATCATGCGAAGCTGTCCAGGAGACGAATCTGGTTGCGTTCGATCGGCGTGGTAAACGTCACGGACGCGCCGAACGCGATAAAGGCGATGAACGTGACGGAAGGGCGAATCGCGCGCTCCGTCGACGAAGCACGCGATCAGGTCCGGACCGGGGAAGCACGCTCAGTACGCGATGGTGGCCGCGTCGCGCAGTTCTTCGGGCGTCGCGGTTCCGAAGCCGAAGAACTCCAGATAGGCGGGGATCATCTCGAACAGCATGTCGGTGCCGACCTGAACCTCGCAGCCCTTCTCGCGCGCGGCGCGCAAGAACGGCGTGTACTCCGACTTCATCACGACTTCGCCGACGAAGCATTCGGGCGAAATGCGCGCGACGTCGAACGGCAGCGGGTCGCCCTCTTTCATGCCGAGCGGCGTCGCGTTCACGACGACGTCGAAGCCGGCGGGATCATTCGACCCCGTGCTGACCGTCAACGCCGGGTAGTGCTCGCGCAACCGCTGCGCGAGCCCTTCGGCCGATTCGTTGCGCGTGTCGAAGAGTGCCAGTTCGCCGACACCCGCTGCCGCCAGCGAAGCGGCGATCGCCGAGCCGACACCGCCGGAGCCCGACACCAGCACGCGGGCGCCCTTCAGCTGACGCCCCTTGCGCAGCACGCCGCGCACGAAGCCCGCGCCGTCGAACTGATCGCCGAGCAGCGAGCCATCGGGACGCTTGAGCACCGCGTTGCAGGCGCCCGCGATGTGCACGGCGGGCGTGACTTCGTCGACGAGTCCGACGGTCGTCACCTTGTGCGGCATCGTGATCAGCGCCCCGCGCACGTTCGTGAAGCGGAAGATCGACTCGAAGCTCTGCTCGTAGTCTTCCTGCTTCACGCCCATCGGCACGACGACGGCGTCGATGCCCTTCTGCTCGAACCACGGGTTATAAATCATCGGCGACTTGAAGCTCTCAGTCGGATAACCGATGTGCGCGATCAGGGTGGTCTTTCCAGAAATCATGGTCAGCGGTGCTCTTAAAAACAGCGGTTCCGTTTAGTGTGCGAATGCTGCGGCGCGCAAGCGGTCGTACTCGCTCTTGTCGACGGGGATCGCGTCGGGCGCGCCCAGATCGTCCATGTGAACGCGGTAGGTTTCACGGGCGCTCATCGCGGCCAGCGCGGCGACCACGGTGATCGCGAAAGCAAGGCCACCGACCGTCAGCCAGATGTTCTGCGATCCCGGGGGCGCGACTGCCGTGAACAGCGCGGGCAGCATCGCGGTGATCGCCGTGCCGATGTTCTGCGCAATCGCCATGGCCGAGACACGGGTGCGCGTCGGGAAGAGTTCCGGGTAGAAGCTCGGGAACACTGCGTTATAGCCTTGATACACCACGCCCCACATCAGGATCGACATCACGAAGGCGAGCGGCACGTTGTGGATGCTGATCGCGTACAGGTAGGCGAAAGCGAGCAGGCCCGACAGCAGCGAACCGACGATGATCGGCGGCTTGCGGCCGATCTTGTCGGACAGATTGCCGATGTACGGGATCACCAGCACCGCGACGATGTTGCCGACCACGGGAATCCACAGATATACGTCTTTCGCGAAGCCGATGCCGTAAGCGGGCTGCACGGCGTAGGCCGCGCCGAAAATGGTCGCGACGACGGGAATCACGTTCATCAGTGCCATGCAGACGACGCGCAGCATGTTCGGCGCGTTGTACTTGAACGCGTCGACCACGGGCGAGTGGGCGCGGCCCTGCTTCTGTTCGGCATCCGTGAAGGCGGGCGTCTCGTCGACCTTGCGGCGGATGATCCAGCCCGCAATGATCACCACGAAGCTCAGCAGGAACGGAATGCGCCAGCCCCAGGCATTGAACTGATCGGCGGGCATGTAGTGGGCAAGCGGCAGGAATACGGCAGCTGCCAGAATCTGCCCGGCCTGCACGCCCTGCAGCGTGAAGCTGGAGAAGAAGCCGCGCCGGCCGAACGGCGCGTGCTCGAGAATCATCGAACTGGCGCCGGAAATTTCACCCGCCACCGCGAAGCCTTGCACCAGACGCAGCAGAACCAGCAGCACGGGTGCCAGCACGCCAACCTGCTCGTACGTGGGCAGCAGGCCGACGCCGATCGTCGAGAAACCCATCAGGAACATGCACGCCAACAGCACGTTCTTGCGTCCGTGCGTATCGCCGAGGTGGCCCAGCACGAACGCGCCGATCGGCCGCGCCACATACCCAACGCCGTACGTGGCCAGCGATGCGACGATCGCCGTCGTCGCGTTGCCCTTCG
The DNA here is from genome assembly GCA_001319865.1 of Burkholderia sp. E7m39. Lineage (GTDB taxonomy): Bacteria > Pseudomonadota > Gammaproteobacteria > Burkholderiales > Burkholderiaceae > Paraburkholderia > Paraburkholderia bengalensis. The sequence goes on from BBSL01000435.1 coordinate 3,178, forward strand.
GGAAGAAGATCTGCGGAAAGATCAGCGCCGAGGCCGTCGCGTAAATGAAGAAATCGTAGTATTCAAGCGCCGAACCGATCCAGCCGCTGGCGGCGGCTTTGGTTGACTGGTGCTTGCCTTGGGGCTCGTGAGCCGGGACTGCGGTCATGGTTGTCTCCTGTAGGCCAGAGTCGACGCTTGAGCGGCTCGCTCTGGTCCCGTGCAAGATTGCTGGCTTTGTACGCTGACGACGATGGGAATGTCATCAGATGGACCGCAGCGTAGCGCCCGGCCCCACTAGATGACAAGGGAACGATACCTCATTATGTTCGATCATCGCGCATCGATGCGCGATGATCGAACGCTCCGAGGGTTTCTCCCGGTTCGGGACGGCGCCACCGACGCGGATGCAGCGCTCCAATCTGCTGGTCCGACGATTGACTTCGGGAGTGTTTCAGTGCATCGGTAACGGCGGCGCGGCCGGGCGCGTTCCGGCAACACGAGCGTGAGCCCACGTGTCTCGATCCGCGTGGCGCGAGACAGTCATGCGGCGCAGAACGACCGTGTCATTTGCCGACTCGCCCCCGGGCGCGACCGGATCGCGGCCGGTTCCCGGCCACATACCCGGGCACGGCCTGCCGCCCGCCGCAGCCGCCTTGCCGTGGCGCTGCCCCGGCTGATGACACCGCATCGCCAGTGCCCAAACCTTCGTTTGCAGACTTCAGGAAAATCAAGGTTCCTAAGCGGTCAGCTTGTGCAGATGTAACCCGTAGGGAGAAAAAAGTTGAACAAAACAGTACTTGCTTCATTGCTGCTGGCGAGCGGCGCGACCTTGGCCTTCGGTCAGACGCAAACGGTCGAAGACCGGGTGATGACGTCCCGCGCCACCCAGGCCGTCATCTGGGCGATGGCCGTCGTCAATACCGGACCTGATGCTGCAAGCCGCCCTCAAGACGGGCGCGAAAGAAAATGAAATCGTCTACTGGTCGCGCCCCGTCGACTGGCGTAACCAGACGCTCACGCCCAATCCGGACGCGATCTACCTGATGCCGTTCTTCAACACGAAGCACGGCCCGATCGTGCTGGAGGTGCCGCCGGCTACCAGCGACAGCTCGTTCACAGGCAACATCGACGACATCTGGCAGATGCCGCTCGAAGACGCAGGCCCCGCAGGAGCGGACAAGGGAGCGGGCGGCAAGTATCTGATTCTTCCGCCCGGCTACAAGGGCAAGCTGCCTGCGGGCTATATCGTGCTTCGCTCGCCCACGTCAGCGGCTACGCGCTGATCCGCTCGACGTTGCGCAGCCGCAGCGAAGCTGACGTCGCGAACGCCGTCGCCTATGGCAAACGGCTCAAGCTGTACGCGCTCGCAGATGCGGCCCATCCGCCCGCCACGCGGTTCACCGATGCGGCCAACCAGCTTTTCGACGCAACCATTCCCTACGATACCCGCTACTTCGAGTCGCTCAGCCAGATCGTCCAGAACGAGCCGTGGCTGGAACGGGACAAGGTCATGATCGACCAGTTGAAATCGATCGGCATCGAAAAGGGCAAGCCCTTCGCGCCCGATGAACAGCGCCGCAAGAAGCTCGACCAGGCCGCGCTCGACGCGCATGACTGGATTGCGCACGAACTGGAACGCGCCTATACGCCGTACTTCCCGGGCGCGCGCTGGGTGGTGCCGGCAGCGCAGGCATTGGTGCAGGACGCATCGAAGGGCTACAGCGAGCCCGACATCTATCCTGTCGATGCACGCGCACTCGTCTACTCGATGGGCTACGTCGGCATCAAGCGGCTCGGCGAAGGCCAGTTTTATCTGCTGTCGTGGCAAGACAGGAACGGCGGCGCGCTCGACGGCTCCCACCACTATCGGCTCACGGTGCCCCAAAACGTGCCCGTCCGCCAGTACTGGTCGGTCACCGTCTACGACCACGACACGCATGCGCTGATCAGGAACATGACGCGGGCGAGCCGGTCGTCGCAGGCGACGGACATGGTGAAAAACGCCGACGGCTCTACCGATATTTTCTTCGGCCCGGATGCGCCCGCCGGACACGAAAAGAACTGGATACCAACCAAACGCGGGGGAAAATTCGAATTGCTGTTCCGGGCGTATCAACCTGCGCGGCCACTGTTCGACAAGACATGGACGCTGCCGGACCCCGTCAAGGTCGACGCTTCGTGAGCAGGTGCGGCGGGCGCCGCGCGCCGTGTATCATGACCGCCCTGCGCTGACCATCGCCGGCGCCGCTTCCATCATTCACCTGCCCCAAGGAAAAACGCCATGACGGCCGCAACGCAATTCGATCAGGTTTCCGTTATCAAACGAGCCAACGTGTATTTCGACGGCAAGTGCGTCTCGCACACCGTGCTGTTTCCCGACGGCACGCGCAAGACGCTCGGCGTGATCCTGCCGGGCACGCTGAATTTCGGCACCGACGCGCCCGAACTGATGGAAGTGCAGGCGGGCCAATGCCGTATCCGCCTCGACGGCAGCGACGAATGGAACACGTATCGCGCAGGCGACACGTTTTCGGTGCCGGGCAAGAGCCGCTTCGATATCGATGTGATCGAAACGCTCGACTACGTCTGCAGCTACCTGTAACGCGCATTCCAACCCGCGTCTGGCGCGCCGCGCCGACGCAAGCGGCCCCAAGCGGACGGCTACGCGTTCGCGACGCGATACGTGCCGCGCCCGGCCTGCTTCGCGCTGTACAGCGCCTGGTCGGCGCGGCGGATCAGGCGGTCGACGGAGTCGTCGTTGGCTGCGAGCGCAATGCCGACGCTGGTGCCGATGCTGACGGCTTCGCCCGTCGACAGGTGATACGGCAGCGCGATATCGCGGATCACTCGCTGGGCCAGCGCGACGATGGACGGCAACGAGGTCTCGTCCGCGATGATCGCGAACTCGTCGCCGCCCAGGCGCGCCACCAGCTCGCCAGGGCTCAGGATGCGCGTGAGCCGCGTCGCAACCGTCTCCAGCACCTCGTCTCCCGCGCAGTGGCCGAGCCGGTCGTTGACCTGCTTGAAGCCGTCGAGATCCAGATACATCATCGCAATCGAGGCCGGCGCGCCCCGCGCGTGGTCCAGCAAGATTCGCTCTAGCCGGTCGCGCAGCTCGCGACGGTTCGGCAGCCCCGTCAGCGAATCGTGGCGCGCGAGATGCAGGATTTGCGCCTCGGTCTGACGCCGCTGCGTCACGTCTTCGATGATGATGACGGCGCTGCCGTCGGGCACCGGGTTGCGCGTCAGTTCCAGCTGGCGCCCATCCTGCAGTTCCAGGTCCATCGGGCTGCGCTCGTCGCCGAGCCACGCCGTGCAGCGCTCGACCAGCCGCTTGTGCAACGTCTCGCCGAACTGCGCAATGCCCACATGACCGATAAATTGCGGCAGCGGGACATTGAGCTTCAGCATCTCGACCGTCGTGCCGAATAGCTCGGCCGTGCGGCGGTTCGCGATCACGACATTCCCCGCGCCGTCGACGGTGCACAGCCCGTGCGGCATGTAGGCGAGTGCGGCGTCGAAGCGCCCGGCCAGCTCGGCGTGGCGCTGCTCGGCCGTCATCAGCGCGACCAGCCCCTTGTAGTGGCGCCGCACGACCGAGACCATCGCCGCGTTGTACGCGACGAGCGGCGGAAGGAGAATCCACGCGCCGCTGTGCGGCGCGATCAGCGCGCCGATGGCGATGGGCGCCGTGCCGAGAAAAATCTGCGCGATCGCAAGGCGCGGCAGCGCCGCGTTGCGCGACGCGATGCCGCCGAGAATGCCCGCCGCAACCATGATGGCGAGGGTAGCCAGTTCCTTGTCGGGCGACAGGAAACACGCCGCCGTGCCCAGCCCGAGCAGCAGGCACGCAATCAGCCCCAACGGTGCGTAGCGGGCGGCCCACGGCGCGGGGTGCAGCGCGCAAAGACGGCTGCGCGCCACATACACGCGCACGATGGCGAGGCGCGAGGCCAGAACCGCGACCTCCGCGATCAGCCAGGGCACCGTCCACGTCTGATGCAGGCGGAAACACGCGACGATCGCCACGAAAATACTCGACATGCCGGACAGGAACAGCGGCCACGCGTTGTCGAACAATGCGCTGAGCAATGCCGCGCGCACCGACGGATCGACGACGGCCCGCTCGGGCGTCGGCGTCGCCAGCAATGAATCGAAGATGGAAGTTTTCTCGGACATGACTCAGCCGTGATCGGTCGTCGCGCGAGGGCAGCGCGGTGCAGCTTTGCATCCTTGCTCTCTGGGTTAACGGCTGAAAACGGATCGGCTTGAGGGCAGCGTGTCGTTTCGCACGATGCTGCCTGCGCGGGGCGCGGGAGGGGATCAGATGCGCTGCGGCGTCACGAATGCGCGTCGCCTTCGCCGACAGGCGAGCCGAAACGCCTGCCCTGCTCGCGATCCTGCAGATTCACGGCAGCGATGACGGTATTGCGCGGAATCAGGATCTTCACACCGTCATGCTCCACTTCGCACATGTCTTCGCTCGCGTCGAAGGAATTGCATATCAACTGGCTCCAGTCGTCCCGTTTGCCGTGCTCCTTGAACACCTCGGGCGACACGTCGCGCCAGTAAGCGCCGTGCAGAATGACAAGCCATGCCATCACGACCTCGATCAGGTTAGCCGGCGACCGTGCCAGCCGCGCGAATCCGACGCGCTCAACTCTTTCGGGATGTCTTCGCGACGAACGGCGTCGGCGCGTGCTGCACCTTTTCGCTGCCGCACTTCGGGCACTTCAGTTGCAGCGTGGCATGCTCCGCGACGTGTTCCGCATGTTCGAATTTCTCGCCGCAACTTTCGCAACGGTATTGATAGGTCGGCATGCTCGTCCTCCTGTGCTGACGAATGGGATGCGTGCGCGAAGCCGCATCGTCGCGAATGTTCGCGCAGCCGTAACTCATTCTAGTGCGGCATTTCGTGAACGGCCGGGTTTTCGCATGCCCATCGCATTGCATCGAATTGCATTCGTACGGCCGCTGATTCAATCCACATCATTTATCGGCACCGCGCTTTTTAAATGTTTTTTTCCGCCGTCAATTGAATAAATGGGCGCTTAACATTTCGTGCATCGCAATACGGAGCATCGCGTGCCGGCCGGCGCGCGCGACGCAAGGAGAACAACTCGCATGACCCTGCCACGCACATGGCTTCGCGCGCTTTTGTCTGGCGCACGTCTTTCCGGCACACTTCTCGCGGCCGTCGCCTGCACCTGCAATGCGCAATACACCACCGACTGGCTCGCCAATACCTACGGCACACAAGCTGCGCATGTCGGCAACGGCGCGCGCTCGATGTGGGTCGCGCCCGAAGGCGTCATCTATACGGCGTCGATGTGGGACGAAAACTCAGGCGGCGTTGCGATCTACCAGCAAGGTCAGAGCATCGGCACGATCGGCATCAACAGCGAGTTCCAGGGCAGCGCGATCACAGGCAACGCAACCTCGATCTTCGCCGCGATGCAGGTGGGCACGCCCCGTGGCAGCGGCGGCGTGGGCCGATACAACCGCGCGACGCGCACGCGCGATCTCATCATCAATGTCAGCACCTGGAACGCGCTCAGCCGCGTCGACGCGATCACGGGACTCGCGACGGCAGGCTCGCTTCTCTACGCAAGCGACTTCTTCGGCAATCGCGTGCGTGTCTTCACGACGGACGGCGCATGGCAGAGCGACATCAGCGTCGCGAGTCCGGGCGCGCTCGCACTCGATAGCGCGGGCAACCTCTGGGTGGCGCGCATGAGCGCGGCCGCGATCGTCGAATACAGCCCGGCGGGCGCGTTGCTGAACACGATTCAGATGCCCGCATCGTCGCGGCCTTCGGCGTTGTACTTCGATGCATCGTCTGGCCTGCTGATGGTCGGCGATGAAGGCCCCGACATGAACATCAAGATGTACAACGTGTCCGGCGCGCCGCAACTCGCCGGCACGTTCGGCGTGCAGGGCGGGTATCTCGACACCACGACGGGAATCCGAGGCCAGGTCGGCGACAAGCGCTTCACGCGCATCGTCGGCATCGGCAAGGATGCAGGCGGCACGCTGTATGTGCTCAACAATCCGTGGGGCGGCGGCTGGGATCTCGGACGCAATGGCGGCACCGATATTCACGCCTACGACAGCGCGGGCAATCTGCAATGGAAGCTGCAGTCGCTCAACTTCGAAGCCGCCGCCGCGCCCGACCCGGCGACGGACGGCGCGTTGTTCTATAGCGGCATGAACCTCTACACGGGCACGGCAGGCGGCACCTTCGTCGCGAACACCGTCGATCCGTTCGCCTATCCCGCCGATCCGCGCCTGAACGTCAACGATACGCAGCGCGGCCAGCACTTCGGCCAGCTCGTCAGCGTCGGCGGGAATCGGATACTCGTCGCGTCGGGACAGAATCCGTCTGTGTTCAACTTCTTCCACTTCGAACCGTCGAAGGGCTATATCGCGATTCCCGATGCGTCGCTTCCCGGCACGGCATTCAACACCACACGCCCCGTGACGGGCGGATTCAGCATCGACAGCAAGGGCGACGTGTGGGCGGGCCTCGACCGGACCAATCACATCTATCACTATCCGCTGACGGGCTTTGACGGATACGGCAAGCCGACGTGGGGCGCGGGCATCGCGTTGCCGATTCCGCTCAGCATCCGGCCCCTCACGCGCCTCATCTATCTCGCGGAAACCGACACGATGATTCTCGCGCAGGGCATCGCGGGCAGTTGGGACTGGACGGCGATGAACTCGCGCATCGAGGTCTACCACGGCTGGAGCGCGGGCAACATGACGCGGCCCGACCCGGTGATCAATCTCACCAGCGCCAACCCAAAGTCGATGACGGCGGCGGGAAATTACCTGTTCGTCGGATACGTGCACACGGTGCCCAACATCGACGCATTCAACCTCTCCACGGGCCACCTCGACACAACGCTGATCAATTCGAGCAACGGCGCCGTGGATGTGGGCAACGACGTCGACTCGATGTACGGACTGCGCGCGTTCCTCCGATCGACGGGCGAATACGTGGTCACGAAAGACAACTACAACGGATCGAACCTAGTCGTGTATCGCTGGACGCCGTAGCGCACTCGCCCGCCGACTGCGTCTGTGCCGCTCAAGCTGCCGCTCACGCAGCCGGCGCGCCCGGCACGCCCGGCGCGTACTTGCGCAGCCGCTGCGAAATCAGATGCGAAGGCCGTTCGATCGCGCGATAAAACGCATAGCTGATCGCAAGCGCGAGCGGCACTTCGACGAACCACGCAAACCGCCCTCTCCCGTCGAACGCCATCAACTCGAGCAGCGCGAGCGCCGTCTTGTGGCAGAGATACAGGCTATAGGACCACGCGCCCGGACCCGCCAGCCACGTCCAGGCGCGCGATCGCGTCGGCGTCGCGGTTTCCGCCGCGATCCAGATCACCGCGAGGAACTGGAACATCGGCAGCGTGATGTCGGGCGTGACGAGCGGCAGCATCGCCGGTTTGAGGCTCGATCCCGAAAGCAGAATCATCACAGCCACGCCCGCCGCGACGACCACGGCTCGCAGCACGATCAGATGGTTCGCGAGGTAATGCGTGCTGGCCTGCAGTGCGCGACGGATCGCCATCGTGAGCGGCGAATACGCACCC
>BBSL01000436.1 GCA_001319865.1 Burkholderia sp. E7m39
ATGGCTAATCGAGCCACCTTAGCAGAAACGCGTCGATGCGTTTTCTACCGCGCCGCAGCATAACCGAGATTCCGAAACGTCGTGCACAGGTTGTACGGCGCGCCATTTGCACCAATAATGGCCCAATACCTGTCGCACAGTGAGGACGGAGATGGATTATCTACCCGAAGCCATCCGTACCATCGCGTTGGTCGGCCATGCCGGTTGCGGCAAGACCTCGCTGATCGAGGCGGTGCTGCACGAAGGCGGCGCAATCCATGCGGCGGGCACTGTTGATCGCGGTTCAACAGTCTGCGACTTCGATCCGCTGGAGCGCAAATATCATCACTCGTTAAGCTCCGCGATCGCCCACCTGCATTATCAGAACACCCGCATCTATCTCGCCGACACACCTGGCTACCCCGACTTCTCCGGCCTTTCGATCAGCGCGCTGCCCGCCGTCGAAACAGCCGCGATCGTCATCAACGCACGCACCGGCATCGAAATGACCACGCGCCGCATGATGGCGTGGGCCGAAGCGCGCAAGCTGTGCCGCATCATCGTGGTGAACGGTATCGACGGCGAGAAGGTCGATCTGCCCGCGCTGCTCGACGACATTCAGGCGACCTTCGGCAAGACCTGTCTGCCTATCAATCTGCCCGCGCAAGGCGCGCAAGCCGTGGTCGACTGCTTCTTCAACCCGTCGGGCGAATCGGATCTGCTGACGGTCGAGTCCGCGCACGACGCGCTCATCGATCAGGTGATCGAACTCGATGCGAAGCTGATGGAGTTGTATCTCGAACAAGGCGAAGCGATCACGCCCGAGCAGTTGCACGCGCCCTTCGAGCGCGCGCTGCGCGAAGGGCATCTCGTGCCCGTGTGCTTCACGTCCGCGACGACGGGCGCCGGCATCCGCGAACTGCTCGACGTGTTCGTGCGGCTGCTGCCCAATCCGCTCGAAGGCAACCCGCCGCTCTTTTATCGCGACGTCGACGGCCGGCGCGAGACCGTGCAGGCGCAGCCCGATCCCGACAAGCATGTGCTCGCGCACGTGTTCAAGATCGTGATCGATCCGTACATCGGCAAGATGGCGGTGTTTCGCATCCACCAGGGCACGGTGAAGCGCGACAGCCAGCTGTACATCGGCGACGCGCGCCAGCCGTTTCGCGTCGCGCATCTGATGCTGCTGCAAGGCAAGGACCACGTGGAAGTGCCGTATGCCGGGCCCGGCGATATCTGCGCGACGGCGAAGGTCGACGAAATATCGTTCGATGCCGTGCTGCACGACGCGCCCGAAGACGGCAAC
>BBSL01000437.1 GCA_001319865.1 Burkholderia sp. E7m39
GCCTGATGCGGCATTCAGAGGGCCATAGACGGTGTCGCAAGGCGATCACCATGAAGTCGGCAAAGTGTTGTTCGATTCTCGGTTAAATAAAATCGGCTAAAAACACGAATTAAATACACAAAGATATTTCGATATAAAAATACAGACTTTCATTCGCGGATACGATTCACTACACGTTCAAACAGAACGCGCGCCGAAAGAGCGGGAGAAATGTAGGAATGTGTCAGCCGTCGTATGCGCCGATCTTTCTTCAAAAAAATTGCGCAAAAAAACGCGGCGTGATTTTTTTCGAATTTCTTTTATGACGATTCAATGCGCGAATAATTTTGAATTATTTGCGAATTTCGTCCCGCATTCTTTGCAATTACCGTTAAGCGCCGGCAGGAGCATTGCGCATTGACGATTGCGCGCGTTCCGGCGAATGGCTTACCGCCTCGATCCCGCTTCGATGGAGAACCTGCGTTGTCCCGACTCATGCTTGCCCGCGCGATGTGCGCGTTCGCCTTTCTCGCGACACTGCATGCGTTCGCCGAACCCGCGCTGAACGTGCAGACGTCATGGATCGGCAATACGTTCGGCTTCGGCGACGGCAGCTGGACGCAGATCAACATCACCGCGATCGCCGTATCGCCCGATGGGAAGGTCTACACCAACGCGCCTTGGGACGAGAGCGGCGCCGAATCGAGCATCTATCAGAACGGCAAGATGTTGGGCTTCGCAGGCGGCACGCACGGCTGGGGCAACAGCGGCGGCAATGCAATCGCGATCAACGGGCGCTATGCGTTTGTAGCCGTCGGCGTCGGCAACGAGAAGGGGCATCTCGTCGGCGCGGGCGTGTGGCCGGAACAGGGGCGCCAATGGTACGGCATCTCGCGGCGCGAGATCGGCGATACGAGACGCGTCGCCGCCTTCCAGTCCGCCGTGAGCAGCATCGATCCGCATGCGAAGGCAGCCGCCGCGTTCCAGCTCGTCAACGACGTGCCGATGGGCACGCGTGGCGATATCAACGGGCTCGCCGCCAGTGACACAACGCTCTACGCATCGAACACGTCGCAGAACCGCATCGAGGTGTTCGACGCGGCATCGATGCAGCGCAGGGCGCAATGGAGCGCGCCGGCGCCAGGCCGCCTCGCGCGCGCGAGCGACGGCACGTTGTGGGTGCTGACGGCAACGCTCGGCCCTCATCCGAAGGTCGTGCATCTTGACGCCGGCGGTGAGCCGTTGAACGAGGCGCTGCCGCTTCCCGACGATACCGTCGCCGTCGATATCGCCGTCGACAATCAGGGCCGCGTGCTGATCGCCGACAACGGCCCGCGCCAGCAGGTGCTGTTCTTCAGCAAACGCAACGGCGGCTACGCGCTCAGTTCCACGCTCGGCGAGCGCGGCGGGATTTTTCCGGTGTCGCGGGCCGTCCAGGCGCGCAGCGCTTCAACGGGCTCACAGGTGTCGGCGTCGATGCGCGGGGCAATGTCTATGTGTCGACCAACGGCATCGGTCCGCGCTTCGAGCCGACGGGCGCGGGCCTCGGCGCGACGCTCGAAAGCTATGCGCCCGACGGCAGACGTGTGTGGCAGGTCGAAGGGCTGCTGTTCGTCGACGGCGCGTGGATGGACCCGTCGCGGCCCGATAGCGTCTTTACGGGCAACAAGCGCTTCGAACTGGACCTGTCGAAGCCCCCAGGCCAGCAATGGACCTACGCGGGCTTCCTCACCAACCGCTTCCGCTATCCCGACGATCCCGTGTTCACCACCGACCAGTGGCCGGGCCTGCCCATCGCCCGCAAGCTGAAGGGCCGCACGTTCCTGTTCCTGACGGACATGTACGCGGACCATCTGAAGATCTATCGATTCGACGGCGGCCGCGACGGCGAGACGGCCACGCCTTCCGGCTTCATCGCCGGCCGCGAGCGCGCCGTGCTGAAGGTGCCGAACGCGCCGAAGGGCGGCGACTGGATCTGGCGCGATGCGAACGGCAACGGCCAGTTCGACGCCGACGAATTCACGCCGAACACGACGGGCACGCACCTCGCGGGCGGCTGGGGCTGGTGGGTCGACACCAGCGGCGACATCTGGCGCGCGCGCGACTCGAAGGGCATCAACCGGTTTCGCTTCGGCGGGCTCGATGCGAAGGGCAATCCCGTCTACTCGTATGCCGACATGACGTCCTACGCAGTGCCGCCGCCGTTCACGGAAGTCAAACGCGCGATCTACGACCCGCAAACCGACTCGATGTACGTGACGGGCTACACGGCCGACGCGCCATTCGATCGCGGCTTCTGGAAAGAGGTGGGCCGCGTGCTGGTGCGCTACGACAAATGGTCCAGCCGCAATCCCGTTGCGCGCTACACGCTGCCGCTGCCGTGGGATACGAAAGCAAAGCCCCTCTCGACGCTGATTGGCCTCACCGTCGAAGGCAAGTACGTGTTCGCCGTCGAGCCCGTGGGCACGGTGCACGTCTACGACCGCGACACGGGCACGCCCGTCGGCACGATGCAGCCGGGCCCGGAAGTGGGCCGAGCATCGGGCTGGGTCGACGTGCCCAACGGCATCAGCGCTTACCGCCGCAACGACGGCGAGTATCTCGTGTTCGTCGAGGAAGACGCGCGCGGCAAGGTGCTGATGTATCGCTGGAAACCGTCAGCGAACACCTAGCTTTCTCCACCCACACGCTACGCCAACACATGAACGACCCCACAGGACTCCGATGGACAAAGGCATCCTCAGAAACGTAGT
>BBSL01000438.1 GCA_001319865.1 Burkholderia sp. E7m39
GGCGCCTCGCGGCGCAAGCGTTGCCGTTGTGTGCTTGCCCTTTGCGCGGGCATCCGCGATGGCGCCTCGCGGCGCAAGCGTTGCCGTGGTGTGCTTGCCCTTTGCGCGGGCATCCGCGATGGCGCCTCGCGGCGCAAGCGTTGCCCCTGTGCGGGGCGGCACCTACTTTCTTTGCCGCCGCAAAGAAAGTAGGCAAAGAAAGCGGGCTCACACCGCTAATCCTTGACCGTTACCCACGAGCCCTCAACGTCCCCACACTTCACGCGGCACTGCGCCGTTCGATTTTTGTCGCCAACGTGCTTGCGGTGCGCCTCACCCGCTTCATGCGTCCGCGCACACGCGAGCCCCGTCTGACCTTTAACGCCCCGTGCGGCAAACTCTGTGTAGGTGATCTCGCCGCAAATGGCAGCGCCCGAATTGTTTGGATATCGCGAAGCGATCGTCGCGTGAAGTGCGACGACCTACACAAAGTTTGCCGCAAAGGGGCGCGTGCCATTCACGGATGCGTGCAGTGACGCGCGCGCATGAAGCGGATGAATCGATTCGGGATGCGTTGGCGACTCACGCGAAAAAGATAACTGTCGCGTGAACAAAGGGGACGTTGAGAGCCCGTGGGTAATGGTCAAGGATTGGCGGTGTGAGCCCGCTTTCTTTTGGCCCTACTTTTCTTTGCGGCGGCAAAGAAAAGTAGGTGCCGCCCCGCACAGGGGCAACGCTTGCGCCGCGAGGCGCCATCGCGGATGCCCGCGCAAAGGGCAAGCACACCACGGCAATGCCTGCCCCGCGAGGCGCCATCGCGGACGCCCCCGCAAAGGGCAAACACACAACGCCAACGCGTGCGCAGCGAACACCGCTATAGCGGATGCCCACGCAAAGGGCGAGCACCCATGCTCGCAGACCACTTGATCGCAGGCAACTCGACACACCGATAAAAAACCCAGGCAACCGCGACAGCGACGCCCATGAACCCAAACGTCGGAAAGATCGACATCTGCAACGCAGACCGATACACCACCGACGACAGCAGCACGAAGATCGGCAAATGAATCGAATACAGCGAAAAGCTGAAATCGCCGAACCGCGACAGCACGCGAACGAGAGGCGTATCGTTGGTACGACGAGGCTTGAGCGCTTCGCTCAGATAGCACGCGAACCCGAGCGCCCACGTCTGAAATGCAAGGTACTGGCCAAAGTGGAACGCAACGCAGCCCAGTGCGATCAGCAACGCCGCCGCGCTGTACATCAGCCACGGCCTGCGCGGCGTTTGCGCATCGAGCGCGACCTGCCGTTCGGCGATCCACGCACCCAGCGTCCACGAGAACCAGTAGGACGTGAAGAATTGCAAATCGTGCCGTTCAAACACAAACGCCGACGCAATATTGACGGCGGCCACCAGCGCGAGCACGGGTAGCATGCCCAGCCGTCGGCGCAACGCGAAAAGCAACGGATAGACAGCATAGAACTGCACCTCGATCGACAGCGTCCACAACGCGCCGTTCGATCCATACGTCTTGCCCGCCACGCCTTGCAGCGAAAACAGATTGACCAAAAAAGCCTTCGGTCCGATGTCGAGAATCTTGTGATTGACGGGCGGAAAATGCAGGCTCGTCCAGTCCAGCGCAAACGTCAGCAGCAGGGCGGCAAACAGCACGGGATAAATTCGCGCGAAGCGGCGCGCCCAGAAGTTCATCGCGTCGAGCTGGTAAGCGGGATTCGCCGCCAGCCGCCGCGCCGCGCCGCGATGAATGCAGTAACCGCTGATGACGAAAAAAATGGGCACGCCCGCGGAGCCCCATGCAATCGGCAGCGTCAGGTACGCAACGATCGTGTTCAGATCGAACGTCTTGCCCGCGTGATGAAAGCTCTGCATGCCAACCCATTCGACCTGCCGGCAATGAAAATAAGCCACCAGCAGCGCAGCAAAGCCGCGCATCGCGTCGATCACGTGTTCCTTGTCGGCGGCTTTCGCATCGCTGCGTGCCGCGGGCCCGAAGGACACGCTCGAGCCTGTCGTGCCGATTGCTGTATCGCTCATACGCGGTCCTTGTCAAATGATGAAAGAAATGGACGCGCGGCCAGTCGACACGCACCACGCCCGGCTGCCTATCGTAGGCGAATGTCTGTATAAAAAAACGACAAGAAATGATTTGAATTATTCCATACTGCACACGCAGCGACTTACCGCCATCACTGTCAAACTCCGAATGCAAAGTGAATTATTTGATGTTTTTTTCATGTTAGGTTGATGCGTGGAAAAACTTTGACAGGGGAAGGATCGTGAACCTGCATTTGATCGCCGGCGTGGCCGTGCTGCTGCTACTGGTTGCCGTGTCCGCGTACCGTGAAGCATTGCGCAACGAGCCCATCGGACATATCCGGATGAACCCGGAAAAGATGCCGCAGTTCGACGAGCACGAGTGACGTCTGCTCGCCGTGCCCACCTTGCACAGCCGCGGAATTATTTTTATTGAAACATGCATGTCATTGGAATGTGTCTGCGTCATTGTTTCGGCATGGTTTCCAAACAATTGAATAAACTTGCTTAAGAAATTCACTGGAATTATTCCAGCGCCGCTTTCGATCACATTTCGAATTATTTTGCGCTAGTCTCATTCGGGACGACAATCCGCCGGCTCACACGGCGATTGCATACATTCAATCAACCGAGTGGAAATGCATACCATGCTGAAAGTCACCAAAGCTGTCTTTCCTGTTGCGGGCCTCGGCACACGTTTTCTGCCTGCCACGAAGGCGAGCCCGAAGGAGATGCTGCCCATCGTCGACAAGCCGCTGATCCAGTACGCGGTCGAAGAAGCGATTGCAGCAGGCATCACCGAAATGATCTTCGTCACGGGTCGCAGCAAGCGCGCAATTGAAGATCACTTCGACAAGTCCTATGAGATCGAGGCGGAACTCGAAGCGCGCGGCAAGGAGCAGTTGCTCGAGCTGGTGCGCAGCATCAAACCGTCGAACGTCGACTGCTTTTATGTACGTCAGGCGGAAGCACTCGGTCTCGGCCATGCCGTGCTCTGCGCGGAAAAGCTGGTCGGCGACAGTCCGTTCGCCGTGATCCTCGCCGACGATCTGCTTCACAGCGAGCAGCCCGTCATGAAGCAGCTCGTCGATGTGTTCAACCACTATCACAGCTCGGTGGTCGGCGTCGAAACGATCGCGCGCGAAGCGAGCCGTTCGTATGGCGTCGTCGACGGCAAGGAGTGGGAAGAGGACGTCATCAAGCTGTCGGGCATCGTCGAGAAGCCGGCGCCCGAGAAGGCGCCGTCGAATCTCGGCGTAGTCGGCCGCTACGTGCTGATGCCGACCATCTTCAAACACATCCGCGCATTGAAGCCGGGCGCGGGCGGCGAGCTCCAGCTGACGGACGCGCTGCAATCTCTGCTGACGGAAGAGCAGGTGCTCGCTTATCGCTACTTCGGCACGCGCTTCGATTGCGGCAGCAAGCTCGGCTACCTGAAGGCCACGGTGGAATTCGCGCTGCGCCACCCCGAAGTGCGCGCGGAATTCGAGGACTATCTGCAAAGCTATCTGCCGCTGCATCTGACGGCAGTCGCTGCATGAAAGCTACGCGGGCGGCAGCGGCGACAGGTCTATCGGCCGTCGCGCTGCCGCGGCGTGGGCGCGAGCGCGCGCGTCATCCGCGTGCGGCGGGCCCGCTGGCCGGCGATGCGCGTGCGAGTATTGCGCGCACATCGTCGTCGGTGGTTTCGCTGAAGTCGGCGTAGAACTGGCTCACGCTGAAGAACATCTCGGGCGCGGCGACGCAGACCACCTCGTCGACGTCGCCGCCGATCCGTGCTTCGGCGTCGCGCGGCGCGACAGGCAACGCGGCGACGATTTTCGCGGGTGCGGGCGTGCGTGCGCGCAATGCGCGCGCGGCTGCTTTCATCGAAGCGCCTGTCGCCAGGCCGTCGTCGACGATGATCGCGACGCGGCCCGCGACGTCGATCTGCGCGCGCTGCGGGTCGCGAAACAGCGCCTCGCGGCGTGCGAGCTGCGCTTTCTCGCCGGCAAGCACGCGCTCGAATTCGGGCTTCGATACGTCGGCCTCGCGCATCAATTCTTCATCCACATACAGCGCGTCGCCCGATGCGATCGCGCCCATTGCCAGTTCGCATTGCCACGGCACGCCGAGCTTGCGCACGACGAGCACATCGAGCGGCGCGCCGAGCGCCTGCGCAACTTCATACGCAACAGGAACGCCGCCGCGCGGTAGGCCCAGCACGATCACGTCGCCGCGTTGCGCGTAATGCTTCAACTGCTCTGCGAGCGCACGGCCCGCGTCGGCGCGATCCGCAAATCGACGGTGCATGATTCGCCCCCACGTCCACGACCTCTACGTCATTCACTATAGGACGTGGAGCATCGAAAGTGCCGACTCCTGCAGCGCGCGCAGGACGCGATTGAGGGCGGCCTCCGTCGTTTCCTTGCCCATCGGCATGTTGGTGCTGAGGGCCGCGACGACTTCGCCGTGCCGGTTCTTCATCGGCACGGCCACGCCGCGCACGCCGATGTCGAGCTGCTGCTCGATGACGGCAAAACCGTCGGCCTGCGCGCGGCGGATCTTTTCGAGCAGACCTGTTCTGTTGGTGACCGTGTGCGGCGTGAACGGCGCGAGTTCGGTTTCGTTGAGCCACGTCTGCATCGCTTCCTGATCGCGGTGATAGGCAAGCAGCACGACGCCCGGCGAGGTGAGCGGGGCGGGCACGCGCGCGCCGAGCACGAAGCCCGTCGTCATCACGCGCGACGTGCCGTTGCGCGCGATGAACACCAGTTCCCAGTCGTCGAGCACGCTCACATAGACGGATTCGTTGATCGACGCGCTCAACTGCTGAAGATAGGGCTGCACGGTTTTCGGCAGACGCGCGGAATCGAAATATGACCAGCCGACTCGCAGCACGCGCGGCGTGAGCCCGTACAGCTTGCCGTCGCCCTGCACGTAGCCGAGATGCTCGAGTGTCAGCAGATAGCGGCGCGCGGCCGTGCGAGTCATGCCTGTCAGTTGCGCGGCCTGGCTCGGGGTGAGGCGCGCGTGCTCGCTGTCGAAAGATTCGAGTATCGCGAGACCTTTTTCGAGGCCCGCGATCCAGTCGCGTTTGTCCAATGGCGGTCGGCTCATGGTGATGGCCTTGTAGTGGATAACCCGGAAGCGGATAGCCCTTGAATTGCGCGGCTAACGCATCCGCACGCGCGATTATCGCTCACGTCTTCCGTTTTGTTCTGCTCTTCTGCGAGAGCGGTCGGACGTATCGATCGATGACAAAGCTGCCCGCGAATCGAATTAAACAGCACTGCAGTGTCACCAAGAAACGCAGGCGCGGCGGAACCGGCCGGCCTGGTGCAAACCCGAGAAGCGCGCGTTAATCGCACAACGTCGTGCGATTAACGAACGTTTTCACGCTATGGAGCATTGCCCGGCAACGCCTGCTTGCCTATTCTTGAGCCACCTCAGCGCGCACGCCTGGTTGCCCGGACAGGTACAGCGCATGCGTCGCCCTGCATGACGGGTTCCATCGAAGAAGGTTCTGCCATGAGTGACACCACGAATCAGCCTTGCATCATCTCCGTCGCGATCACGGGCTCCGTGCCGCGCAAGAAGGACAATCCCGCAGTACCGATTTCGGTGCCCGAGCAGATCGAAAGCACACACGAAGCGTACGAAGCAGGCGCCTCGCTCGTGCATCTGCACGTGCGCGACGAGGAAGAGCGCTCCAGCTCGGACCGCAACAGCTTCGCGGCGTTGCAGGAAGGCATCCGCAAGCATTGCCCCGACATCATCATTCAGTTTTCGACGGGTGGCCGCGGCCGCTCGTTCGAGCAGCGCGGCGCGATGCTCGACCTGCGCCCCGATATGGCGTCGCTCGCGACGGGCTCGGTGAACTTCCCAACCACCGTCTACGAGAACCCGCCCGATTTCGTTCGCGCGCTCGCGCAGTCGATGCTCGATCACGACGTGAAGCCTGAAATCGAAATCTTCGACCTGGCGATGCTCTACAGCACCGTCGATCTCGTCCAGCAGGGTCTGCTGAAAGAACCCGTGCACGTGCAGTTCGTGATGGGCGTGAAGAACGCGCTGCCCGCGCGCCGCGAGATTCTCGAATTCGAAGTCGCGCAACTGAAGAAACTGCTGCCGAGCGCGACGTGGACGGCAGCGGGTATTGGGCGTCATCAGCTCGAAGTCAATTACTGGACGCTCGAAATGGGCGGCCATTGCCGCACGGGGCTCGAAGATAACGTCCGCTGGGACAAGGACACGCTGGCAAAAAGCAACGCGCAACTCGTCGAGCGCGTGGCGAAGCTGTGCGGCGAATACGGCCGCCCCGTTGCAACCGCGAAGCAGGCTCGCGAGATGTTGGCGATCAAGCCCGCCGCCTGAAGACGATTGATCATTCGAGCCATACCATGCTTCGCTCCATTGCCACTGTGTCGGTTAGCGGCACGCTCGTCGAAAAGCTCGCTGCCATCCGCGCGGCAGGCTTCGACGGCGTCGAGATCTTCGAGAACGATCTGCTGTATTTCGACGGCTCGCCCGCCGACATTCGCAGGCGCTGCGCCGATCTCGGCCTGCAGATCATGCTGTTCCAACCGTTTCGCGATTTCGAGGGCGTATCGAAAGAACGCCTTGCGCAGAACCTGAACCGCGCGCAACGCAAGTTCGAGCTGATGCACGAACTCGGCACCGACCTCGTGCTCGTGTGCAGCAACGTCAATGCGAACGTGATTGCGGACGATGCGCTGATCGTCGATCAGCTCGGCCAGCTCGCGATGCTCGCCGAACGCGAAGGCGTGCGCGTTGGTTTCGAAGCGCTCGCGTGGGGCAAGCACGTGTATTCGTATCGCCACGCGTGGAAGCTCGTCGATGCCGTCAATCATCCGCGGCTAGGCGTGATACTCGACAGCTTCCATACGCTGTCGATCGATGATCCTGTCGATCCCATCGCGGACATTCCGGGCGATCGCATTGCGTTCGTGCAGATCGCCGATGCGCCGCTGCAGAAGATGGACGTGCTCGAATGGAGCCGTCATTACCGCTGCTTTCCGGGGCAGGGCGACTTCGACCTCGCGCGCTTCGCGGACCGCGTGCTCGCAACGGGCTATGCAGGCCCGTTCTCGCTGGAGATCTTCAACGACGGTTTTCGCGCCGCGCCGACGGCCGCCACGGCAAAAGACGGCTATCGCTCGCTGCTCTATCTCGAGGAGCAGGCCGCGCGCAAGCACGCCGGCGCACCCGCCGCGCAGCCGCTCTTCACGCCGCCCGCGCCGCCTTCGCATTCAGGATTTCAGTTCATCGAATTCGCCGTCGATTCGACGGGCGCGCCGCGTCTCGCGCAGCGCTTCGCCGAAGCGGGCTTTCACAAGGCGGGCAAGCATCGTTCGAAAGACGTCACGCTGTTTCAGCAAGGCGACGCATCAATCGTGCTGAATGCCGAAACCGATTCGTTTGCGAGCGAGTTCTTTCACACGCATGGGCTGTCGCTGTGCGCATCCGCGTTTCAGGTCGACGATGCAGCGCGTGTGTTCGAACGCGCGACGTCGTTCGGCTATGCACCGTTTTCGGGCCGCGTCGGACCGAACGAGCGTGTGGTGCCGGGCGTGCGCGCGCCCGACGGCAGTCTGCATTACTTCGTCGATGCGCGGCCCGACGAGCCGACGCTCTATGAAGCGGACTTCGTCCTCACGCCGGAAAACGGCGCTCAGGCTGGGCAGGGCGCGCTCGAACGCATCGACCACGTCTGCCTGAACCTGCCCGCCGATCAGCTGGATACATGGATTCTTTACTACAAGGCGGTGTTCGGCTTCGAGGCCGAGCCGGCCTGGCTGCTTCCCGACCCCTACGGTCTCGTGCGCAGCCGCGCGGTGCGCAGCGCCGACGGATCGGTGCGCATCGTGCTGAATGCGTCGGAAGACGGACGCACGTCGACGGCGCAATCGCTGCACACGTACCACGGTTGCGGCCTGAATCATGTGGCATTTGTCACCGACGACATCTTCGCAGCCGTCGAACAGTTGCGCGCACGCGACGTTCGGCTATTGCGCATCCCATCAAACTATTACGATGACCTTGAAGCGCGTTACGATTTCGCTGACTCGACGGTAGCGAAGATGCGCGACGCGCACATCCTCTACGACAGGGATGCACAGGGCGGCGAATTCTTCCACGTCTACACCGAGCAAATGGATGGCCGCTTCTTTCTTGAGGTCGTGCAGCGCAAGGGCGGCTATGACGGATATGGCGCCGTCAATGCGCCCGTGAGGCTCGCAGCGCAGGCGCAGCGCAAGGCGAGCTGAGCAACGCGCTGTTTGCAGTGAGGAATCGCGCGGGTATCGCACTCAGTGATTACCCGTAGCGATTCACGCAGTACCGATTCCCCGCAGCACTTCGGTTTTCAGCGATACCACGCAGCACAGGTGGCGACGGGCCCGTTTGTCCGTGCGTTCTGTCACCGCCGATAAAGCAATGTGACGCAGCGATGCGAAGCAGCGCAATAACACCTAAACACAAAAGGACTTGGAGATGAAAAGACGTTACCCCGAA
>BBSL01000439.1 GCA_001319865.1 Burkholderia sp. E7m39
CATCTCTTCAAACAGCGCCTATCGATCTGCCGCGTGTGACGCTCTCGCGTCGAGAAGCGGGCAAGCCGCTTACTTCAACCGATTTCTGCGTTCTCGCGTCACGCCGCACAATCTCGATGCCGCTCACGCAGCGAGCGCCAAGGTCCGAGCGCGCCCAAGGCTGACGTTCAACTTGCTTCACGAACAGAGACACCGCTGCAAGAATGCTTTGCAGCGGTATCTGTTTTGTGATCGAGCGTCCACAAGGTATGTCGCTTGCTACGTGTCGGCCAGAAAGCGGGCGGTCGCGTCGCGCCTATGCCGCGCCGCCGCGACCTCGCACTGCATCGCATTGCCTCGACGCATTCGGCTCGCAACGCCGATGCACGCGTCCGCGAAGAACGGGCAGCGCAACATGATTGACGAAGGATGGGAGACATCATGGAGATGAACTATTCGTCGTGCACAGTCGGCGTGACGGCTGGCGTCGCTGACGGCCATGTGATTGCAAATGTGCGCATCTATCGTCCCGCGACGACCGACGCGTCGATGGAAACATACGAGTTCGAAGTGCCGGGTCATTTCGTGGACGGAAAGGAGGCCATCGTCTTCGCGACGGAGTGGGCGAAGGAGTGGATAGACGAGCACTGCCTGTAGCGCCACGCGCTCAGGCATCGGCAGCGCGGGCGCCGCGCGCCGTGACAGGAACGCTTCGTGCGGACCGACGGTAATCGGCGTAGCCAGTGGCGATCATCCGGACGCAGCGACATGCAGCAGCAGAGGGACAAGCAGCCTGTGAGCCGCGCCGAGCGCGCAAGCGTGCGGCCCGCCCGGTCATGGGCGGCCGACGTCGGTCCGGGACTCACCACGCTTGCCTCCGATAACGATCCGGGCGGCATCGCCACCTATACCCTGGCAGGCGCATGGTACGGATATGACCTGTTGTGGGTGTGCGTCCTGTCGTATCCGTCGATGGTCGCGCTGCAACTGATCGCCGCGCGGGTCGCGTCGATCACGGGGCAGGGACTCACGGCCAACATGCGCGCGCATTACGCGCCCATCTTTTTCTATTTCGCCGTCGCGCGTTTCCTGATCGCGAACACGTTCAACATTGCCGTCGACATACTGGCGATGGGGACAGCGATGCGCGCGTTCACCAGCGCTCCCGTCGCACTTCTCGCACTGTCATGCGGCGCACTGTCGATCGCCCTGCAATGGTTCGTGCCGTATGCGCGCTACGCGCGCGTGGTGCAATGGTTCACGCTGGGCATGTTCGCGTACGTCGGCGTGATCGTCGTGCTGCATGTACCGTGGCAAACGATCGGCTGGCGGATGTTCGTTCCGCACGTCATCTGGACGGAAAGCTATACCACGATGCTGATCGCCGTATTCGGCACCACGATCAGCCCGTACCTGCTGTTTGCACAGGCAGAACAGGAGGTGAGGGCGCGCGAGGAAGACGCCTCGACGCGGCGGGCAGACGTGTTGACACGCGAGCTGCGCAAAGTGCGGCGCGATACGTTGCTGCGAACCGCGCTCTCGAATGTCGGCGGACTGGTGGTGATGATCGCCTCTGCCGCCGCATTGCACCGGATGCATCTCGCGCCGGGCGAACCCGTGGCGCTCGAGCGCGTCATCGAACCGTTCGCGCACGGTTTCGCGCCGCAGGTACTCGGCATCGCGCTGATCGGCACGGCGCTGCTCGCGTTGCCGCCGCTGGCGGGCTCGGCCGCGCAGGCCGTCGCGAGTTCGTTCGACTGGCGTCGCGGCGAGCGGCGCGACACGCGTATTGCCGTGCTGCTGATCGCGATCACCGCGCTCGGCACGGCTTTGGCGATGCTGCTGTCCGCGTTCGGCGTCGATCCCGTCATGGCGCTCTACTGGAGCGCCATCGTCAACGGCATGACCATTACGCCCGTGCTGATTCTGCTCATTCTGCTGAGCGCGAAACGCGAGGCGATCGGCGATCTGGCGGCGCATGTGTCGTTGCGCGCGCTCTGCTGGGTGGCGACGCTTGCGACAGGCGTCGCGCTCGTCGCGCACTACGTGCTGGCAATCGTCTGAGCGAACGGCGAAAGACCGATGAGGGCGAAGGCGCGCATGGTTCCCGCGATAGGGTTGCGCTCGCTGACTTACACCCGCTGACGCCCTGATCCACGTATTGCGTAACAGCAGTTGCCGGGCGCCTGATCGCGTAACTTCCGCTTTTCCCATGGGCATACAGCGGCCCTATCGTCCCCCAGCTTCGATGACGCACGGCGCGCTGGTGATCGGCGCGCCACGCGCCGTGTGCGGCGACATCGGCGCGAGCCCGATCTGTCCGCTTCATCTTCCACTTAAGTCGGCGCCTCGATCTCCCGCAGATCGACGTCAGGAGCAGTCGTCACGCGGTTGCGTCCCATCGCTTTCGCCATATAGAGCGCTGCGTCCGCCTGCGCCATCGCAGCCTCCAGCGTATCGCCCGGCGCCATGCGGGCGACGCCCGCGCTCAGCGTGCAGCGCGCGCCGGAGCCATCGGACCGTTCGACCGCCAGCCTCAGCATGTTTGCCAACGTCTCCGCATCGGACTTTCCGGTGTCGACGAACAGGATTCCGAACTCCTCCCCACCAAGGCGTCCGAAAAGATCACGCGGGCGCAACTGACTGGACACGACCGACGCAAAATGCGCCAGCGTGCGGTCGCCGACAGCGTGGCCGAAGCCGTCGTTAATCGCTTTGAAGTTGTCGATGTCGAGAATCGCGATAGACAAGGGCGCGCCCGTTGTGCGCGCCGCAGCATGCAGATCGTTTGCCCGGGTCATGAACGCGCGCCGCATGAGCACACCCGTCAGTTCGTCGATCGTTGCGAGCTTTTCCATTCTTCGCACGATCTGATCGTGAGCCAGCATCGCCATGCCTATCGACATGCATGGCAATGTCACGATTGCGAGGCCAAGGAACAGATCGCTCCACGGCAAGGGCTCCCAATAGCTGACGGGCGACACGATGCCGAAGCCGATCGCAACGGCGCGCGCGACATGGATCAATGCGCCAAGATAGGCCGCTGCAGCGACGAACCGATATCCGTATAACGTGCCGTCACGCGGCGCGTGTCGGAGCGCCAGCGTGCCGATCGCAATCCGTCCATAGGCGATGACGGCCGATGCGAGCACGACTCTCGCTTCGACGCTCGGTGCGACGCACGTAACGTACACGAGCGCAGCAAAAGCGATGATGAATGCCGCCAGTTCGATGCGCCGCACGGGACGCACACCGAAGAACTGACGCGTGCCCTGCACGAGCAGCGCCACGGCGACGAATGTGACGAACGAGGCGCCAACGATAGCGTGTGAATCGAGCCGGTCACCGACGGTCGACAGATACAACGAAACCATCGCCAATAGCGCGTAGGCCGCGCACCAGCGGTCTATGCCCGGCACTGCCGCCCGACGCAGCGAACCCAGGATTGCAACGCTCATCAGGCAAGATACGAAAAGGATGCCGAACAGAGCGAGTGGGCTGGGCATGAGGTTAATCAGGCAGAAGAAAGTGGATAAACCGAATAAACGCGACGCAGTCCAAAAAACGAAAGTGAAATGAAATTAGTACGAAGCCGTGCGTCGATTTCGGCGGAAAAGCCGTATCGTAGCGCAGATGCGCTTTGAAAAATCCGAATTGAGGATGAGGGCAGGGCAAACCGTGGACGAATGCCCTTCGAACGCGTCACGCCGAAGGTCTGCCAACCACTCGCCGGCTCGCTACGACGATGAACGCGGCAAACGGGCAAGAAAGCTTCGCATGATGGCCGCGATTTCATTGGGCTTTTCGTCTAGAGCGAAATGGCCGGCGTCGAGCACATGGACTTCGGCATTCGGCAGATCGCGTTGGTAGGCGGCTACCTCCGCGAGTTGAAACGACGGATCATATTTGCCCCACACGATGAGCGTAGCGGGCTGATGCTTCTTGAGCCAGGCCTGCCACGCGGGATAACTCGCGACGTTCGTCTGATACGAATAGAACAGGTCCGATTGGATATCGGCCTCGCCGGGGCGGCTCAGGAATGCGAATTCGTCGGTCCAGAGGTCGGGATTGATTGTCTCCGGATGAGGATTGGATCCGACGTGTCGTTGCCGGGTCGATGCAAGCGACAAAAAATTCTCACGCAATGCCGCCTCGTGCGCAGCGCGATCTTTCCAGAATGCGCGACGCGTCGTCCACAGCGGCCCGAGGCCATCTTCGTGCGAGACCGCATTCTGGATGATCAGCGCATCGATTCGTTCCGGATGCTGAACGGCGAGCCGCATCCCGATCGGGCCGCCATAGTCCTGCACATATAAAACATAGTGTTTCAGCCCGATCGTTTCGATAAAGCGTTCCGTGACTTCCGTCAGATGATCGAACGTGTAGGCGAAGTCTTTCGCGTCGGGCGCGTCGCTATGACCGAAACCCGGATAATCCAGCGCCACGAGATGATAGGTATCCGCAAGTCGCGACAGGAGCGGATCAAACATGCGCGACGACGACGGGAAGCCGTGAAGCAGCAGAATAGTCGGGGCATCGGGCTTGCCGGCTTCGCGATAAAAGATCGACAGGCCATCTACCTTTACCGTTCGATAGTAAATGGGAAGATCCGGCGTGCCCGTCCTTGAGGAATCGGCTCGGGCGGGAGACGCCGACGTCATCATCACGCTGACACCGACAATCAAAGAAGCAAGCACGCGCAGATTGAACACGGGAGACTCCTGAATGCTACGTCTGGACCGTGCATAGTCTACGAGGATAGGCGAGGGCGCGCAGTGCAACAGAACGGGAACGCGGTCATCAGAAGCTGATTCCGTTGCATCACAAAACTCGACATGTTATTAATCGCCGATGTACCGAAAACGCTTTGATGGAATGAACTGTTCGATCGCTCGCGCCCTCGACGAGGTCGGCGAGTGGTGGACTCTGCTGATCGTGCGGGAATGCACGCAAGGCGCGACACGTTTTGACGAGTTCCAGCGCGAGCTTGGCATCGCGCGAAACATACTGACTGCGCGACTCGAACGTCTGATCGAACTGGACATCCTCGAACGGTTTCCACTCGAGGAGCGCGCCAATACGTACGGATACCGGTTGACCGAGAAGGGATCGGAACTGTACCCCGTCCTGGTTGCACTCATGCAGTGGGGCGACCGTTGGCTTGCGCCAAAGGGCAAACCGCCCGTCACACTGGTCGAACAGTCAAGCGGGAAGCCCGTTCAGCCGATGGCCGTGCAGGCAAGGCCTGGCCGCAAGCTGACTTATCACGACGTGCGTTTTGCTGCCGGTCCCGGCGCGACGAAAGCTACGCATGCAGTGATCGACAATCGCAACCGGCGCGTGCTGGGCGACGACGGCTAAAGCCAGTGCTCGTTTGGCGGAATAAGGTTGTGTGACGAAACTATATGCAGCTCAGTTGCCTCATGCCACTATCCCGGTCGGCAAGCGACGCGACGGAGTGAGTGCAAGTGCGGCTATCGAGTTACCCGAATGACAGCGGGAAAGCGGCATGCTTCCTGAGCAGCGAGGCTGCGAGGAGCAGGGGCTGCCTTTATTCTGCGATGCGCTTGAAACTGGCGTAGTAATCGTCGGTGTAATAGCAGTCGCCTGTCTGCTTGCGCGGTCCACCGCATACGATCCGGCGTTGCCCGCGATCTTTCAGGCCAGGCGTGCGAACCGTGTACGTGTGGTAGTAACCGCGCGGATGCTCCGGCAGCAACATCGCACTGTTACGGAACAGGACGCCGTCATCGCGATAGGGAAAGGGGCCGCCCGCTTTGATCAGCCGCAGCGTATCGGCTGCTTCTTCGGACAGTTGCGCTTTGGTGAGCGTGCCCAGCGCGCCCGATGCAGCGGATGCGCCGCTCGCGCCTTGAGGCGGCTGGGCAGGCGCCTGGCTCGCGGAGGCGCCCGATGCTTCAGTGGCGCTTTGCGATCCTTCCTTGCCGCATCCACCGAGGATCGCACTAAAAGCGACGATGCAGGAGAAAGCCCAAGCTCGCTTCATGAAGCGGTTCTCCCTTGTTGGATTCGGCGGCACGGATGAACGTAAAGGTATCGCCAATGGCTGAGCGAATCAACGTTCGGCTGAGGACGGCGCTTTTTACATGTCGATCGGCGCGATGTGTCGTTTTCTGCGTCCATGTGCGTTAGCGTCGTTGGACAGCCTGGACGTATCGCGTGTGGGGGTNCC
>BBSL01000440.1 GCA_001319865.1 Burkholderia sp. E7m39
GCGTGTAGCGGCTATATCCATCCCGCCCTCAAACCCCCGCGTGGTCGACTCGCGCTGCGTTCCGCCCGTCGCGCGTGCCAGCGGCGCTAATGCATAACTGATTCATCAGTCTGTGCAGCGACCCACATACGACCTCCTGGAAATTATGAAGAATAGACGGCAAAGCAAAGCCATCAGCTACCGGTGATCGTCGGTGTGATCGCGCGACACGCCGCCAGGCGTCGAGACGGGCGCCCTCGCCCGCAGCCGTCCATGAAAAGAATGCAGACACCTGCCTTGTCGCCGGTGCGGGAGAACAGACATGGCCTTCAATCGCAAACGTGCCGTGACGCCGGACGAACCATGCGATGCGGCGCCCGACGCCGGGCCGGAACCAGGCGACGACGCGCCGCCAGAAGAACGCACGGTTGCGCGCGCAGCGACGACAACTGCGCTCGGGAAAGCCCTGCGCAGCTTCGGATTCCACTCGAAGGAAACCCTGGAAGTCACGCGCCCGCTCGTTATCATCCGGCTTCAGTCGAAACCGAAACTGCTCGAAGCGAAGCCAAACGTCGGACAGCCCGACTGGAGCCTGAGCGCGGGCGTGGCGGCGCTGCTGTTCGGCATCGTCATTGCATTCGGCACGTATGTCACGCTCACGCAACGAGAGGCCGCGCAAAGCCGGTTGCGCCATCTGGCGGGCCACAGCGAACCGCGAGAGGCGCGGCGCCACGAACACCTGCCGGCCGCGGAACCTGCATCCGACGTCGCGACCGCGATGCGCAGCCCGATCGAGGCACCGCCGCCAGACCCGAAACCGGCCGAAACCGCCATGACGACGGACTCCACGAAAACAGCCGCCGCTGCAGCCGTCACCACGACCGCCACGCCTTCCGTGGCAATCGCCAAATCAGTCGCCGAGAAGCCTGTTGTAGCAAAGAAGACCGTCGTCGCTGAAAAGCCCGCTGTAGCAGAGAAGACGGTCGTCGCTGAAAAGCCCGTTGCAGCCGAAAAGCCAGTTGTAGCCGAGAAGCCCGTCGTCGCCAAACCCGCGGCCGACCGCGTCGCGGACGTTCCTGTGAGCAAGCCCGCGATCCCCGCGCCGCGCGCTGCCGTCAGTGTCGTCGACGCGCCGCCGCCTGCGCCCGCCAAGCCCGCGAGCAAGCCGGCTCTCGCCAGGACAACCCCGCCGCCCGTGCGCCAGCCGTCACAGATTGCCCAGCAGGACACCGCGCCCGCTCCAGCACGCGCCACGCCGGGCGCACAAAAGGAGCGGCACGCCACGACGAAAACGCCGCCCACCGATTGCGGCGCACGTAACCCGTGTGAAGACGCGATCGCACAGATCGAACGATCCTTGCGCGAGCCAGCCAGGCACGAGCCGGCCAGCGCGCAGCCGCCGCTGAAGACCACGGTGACGACTGTCGCGTCGAGAGACACTACGGCGACGGCCGCCGTCCCCGCGGCGCCGCCGCGACCGGTGGCACCCGCGCCCGCCGCCGCGCCCGTCGCGCCAGCAGAGACCCCCGTCGCGTGGCAGGCGAGCGTGAAGGATCTGTTTCGACAGCATTAGCCATCCAGCCGACACAGCGAGTCATTCGACGCCGCTACGCACAAGTCGTGCTGATGTTGCGCTCAGCCTTGCGAAAAATCGCAACGGCCCGCCGCGCAACGCTCACTGCCCCGATGCGTGTGTCCGCAGATACGTCACATAGCCGTTCTGCGTTTTCAGGATTTTCTTGACGCAGTCGTCGTAATCCGAACCCTTCGCATTCTCCGGTCCGTACATGCCCCTGCATTGCGCAAAGAGCGTCAGCGTGGCACCCGTGCCGTTCGCGATGCGGGTTGCGGAAAATGCAACCTTGCCCGAGCCGGAAGGCACGTCGGTTTCGATTGCGACGGCGTCCGCACGTGTGACGGACGTATCGGATTGCTGCTCGATATAGCGTTTCGTCAACGACCACGCCGTATCGCACTGCGCCTGGTCGCCACACGTGACAGTCGCGTTGTGCTGCGCGGTGGCCAGACCGCTTTCATTGCGGGCGTACGCTTGGGCCTCGCGCTGCTCCTTTTCGGCGGACGAGCAACCGGCGAGTACGAGCGCGCAAAGCGCAAAGGCATGGATTTTTTTCACGAGTCAGGCTTCCCAGGTCACATTCGAGCGCGATTATAGCTGCGCGACCTTTGCGTCAACAGCAACTCCGACCGAGGGCTAAACGTGCGTTCCGCCACACCCGGAACGGGTCTTTCCAGAACGGGATGCGCTGACGGTGCTGGAATGGTCGGTGCCGCAGGCCATCGTGTCCGTCGTCGGGCTCGGGCTGACGCGGGTGTTGCGGGACGTGTTGGGCCGAGAGCCTTTCAGCGTGCGCCACGCAACCCCAAGACATGCAGATAGGTTTCGGGCGAACGCTGAACGGCTTGCGCGACGAGCTGCGGGATCGCGCTGTGATCGCCGCTCACGCAGGCTTCGTCCAGTGAATCGTAGTAGCCGAGACGGTCCTCCCTGCTTTGCGACGAGTTCCTCGACGTACAGGATCGCATCGCGGTGATTGGTCGCTTCGAAATGTTCACGAAGCGATTTGCCTCCAACGGTGATGCCTTCCAGCACCACCTTGGTTTCGCGTAACGTGAGCGTATTGCCTTCGATAGCATTCGAGTGATACGTCCACTCCAACGCGAGCTTCTCCCGCAATGTCGCAAGCGAGTGTTTCGGCAACGGACGCGCTGCGTCCAATGTCGATTTGTCGTGATCGATGGCTTCGAATGGCCTGGAAGGATGAGTTGTCATCGGGCTTTCTGTGCGCAGTGGTTGTCGGATCGATCGTGCGCACGCGTCAGATAAATAGCATCGCGCTTTCGCTGTCCGCGCCGTGCCACCGGCCCCGTCAATCGACAACCTCAGGCGCCTCGATCGCCCGCGTCAGCAGATCGAGAAACACCTGCATCACCTGCGGCAACGTGCGCCCTGCCATCGTCTGGACCTGCAGCGTGCGCTGATGCAATTCGGGATTCGTGATGGGCACAGCAGCCAGGCCGTCGACGTCGAGCCGGCTGCGCACGGTCAGATAGCCTGTCAACGTGACGGCATCCGTCAGACGCACGAAACTTTGCAGCGCTGCGTGATAGTTGCTGACAAACATCGGCTCGAAGATCAGCCCTTCGAGACTGCACGAAATGTCGAACAACTGCCGGATCGTCACGCCCTGGTTGTCCATCGCAAGCGGCCACGGCGTGAGATCTTTCAGCGACACCGAGTTGCGCGCGGCAAGCGGATGGCCGCGCCGCACCAGCGCGAAGATCGGCGCGCGCTGCGAGTAGTGCACGTTGATCTCCTTCTCCGGCGCGATGCTGAAGCACACGGCGATATCGGCCGTGCCTTCCCTCACCCGCTGCGTCGCGACGGCGGGCGCGGACACGTCGAGCTGAAAGTGCGTCGACGGATGCGTCTTCAGAAAATGCGCGAACACCTGCGGCAGAAAATGCGGCGCAACGCCCTCGGAACTGGCGACGCGGATCGTCGCGCGCCCGCCTTCGCTTAGCCCGCGAATCTCGCCGACCACGCGCTCGGTTTCGAGCAGACTGCGCCGTGCGTGCTCGGCGAGCATGCGCCCGGCGTCGCTCAGCACCATGCCGCGCGGACGCCGCTCGAATAACGGCGTGCCCAGTTCCTCTTCGAGCTTGCCGATCTGCCGGCTCAACGCCGACACGGCCACGTAGAGCCGCTCCGACGCCTTGCTCAGCGAGCCGCTTCTCGCCACTTCCAGAAAGTAACGCAGTGCCGTGTTGTCCATGCCGGGTGCCCGTTGTTGTGCTGCGCGCCATACCGCGCTTTGCCGTTTCGGCAACGATTCGTGGCAAATATTGTACTTGTGCAGAAATATCGGCGGCCGCAGGATCGGTTCGACTGTTTCCATGAACCACGGAGAAACGCCGTTGACTCGTGACATCGCCATCCAAACCGCGGCCAGCCAGTACGATTCCGGCCGTTTTCTCGACGATCTGCGCCGCCGCGTCGCGTATCGCACGGAAAGCCAGGAAGCCGACAGCGGCGCGCGGCTGCGCGGCTATCTCGACGACGAGCTGACACCGCTGCTCACGCAGTGGGGCTTCGCGTGCCGCGTCGTCGACAATCCCGCGAAAGGCGCGGGCCCCTTTCTGATCGCGCATCGTTTCGAGGGCGACACGCTGCCGACGGTGCTCAGCTACGGCCACGGCGACGTCGTGCGCGGCTATGACGCGCAGTGGCGCGACGGCCTGTCGCCGTGGGACGTGACCGTCGACGGCGAGCGCTGGTACGGCCGCGGCACGGCGGACAACAAAGGCCAGCACAGCATCAACCTCGCCGCGCTGAAAGCCGTGCTCGACGCGCGCGGCGGCAAGCTCGGCTTCAACCTGAAGCTGCTGTTCGAAACAGGCGAGGAAGTCGGCTCGCCGGGCCTGCACGCGCTGTGCACGCAGCTTCGCGACGAACTCGCCGCCGACGTGCTGATCGCCTCCGATGGCCCGCGCCTGTCCGCGCATCGGCCGACGCTCTTTCTCGGCTCGCGCGGTCTGGTCAATTTCAAGCTCGAACTGAAGCTGCGCGACGGCGGTCATCATTCGGGCAACTGGGGCGGGCTGCTGCGCAATCCCGGCGTCGTGCTGGCAAACGCGATCGCGTCGATGGTGGATGCAAACGGCAAGATTCTCGTCGAAGGACTACGGCCGCCGCCCATTCCCGACGCGGTGCGGCGCGCGCTCGCCGACATCGGTGTCGGCGGCAATCCGGGCGAGCCGGAGGTCGACATCGACTACGGCGAGCCGGGGCTGACGCCGACCGAGCGCGTATTCGGCTGGAACAATCTGGAAGTGCTCGCGTTTCGCACGGGCAACCCGGACAAGCCCGTCAACGCGATTCCGCCGTCGGCCATCGCATATATGCAGATCCGCTTCGTGGTCGGCACGGACTGGCAGAACCTGGAGACGATCGTGCGCCGCCATCTCGACGCACACGGCTTCGGCATGGTCGAACTCGACGTCGAGCGCGGCGCGCCCGCGACGCGCGTCGATCCCGACAACGCGTGGGTGCAATGGGCGCTGCGCTCGCTGCGCGCGACCACGGGCGACGAACCCGTGCTGCTGCCGAACCTGGGCGGCACGCTGCCGAACGACGTATTCGCCGACGTGCTCGGCATGCCGACGCTGTGGGTGCCCCACTCCTACCCCGGTTGCTCGCAGCATGCGCCGAACGAGCATCTGCTCGGCCCCGTCGTGCGCGACGGCTTGCGCATCATGGCCGGGCTCTTCTGGGATCTGGGCGCGAACCCGCCCGCGTAGCGTCAGCCGCCGTCAACTGCACCGCATCCTCCGACAACCCTTGCATGAGGAAGTCGCAATGAGCATGGATTCCGTCACCGCCCATCACCACGGCCGCCCGAACGGCGCGTCCGCGCAGCACGCATCGGATACGAACGCGGGTACAGGCGTCGCGCGCCTGATCATCGCGACGTCGATTGGCAACGCGCTCGAGTTCTACGATCTCGTCGTGTACGGCTACTTCGCCAGCACGCTGTCGAAGCTGTTTTTCCCGATGCACAGCGCAACGGTCTCGCTGCTGCTCACGCTCGGCACCTTCGCGCTGTCGTATCTGGCGCGGCCCGTCGGCGCGCTCGTGCTCGGCTCGTACAGCGATCGCAAGGGCCGCAAGGCGTCGCTGACGCTCTCCATCGCGATGATGACGCTCGGCACGGGCATGGTCGCGCTGATGCCGACCTATGCCGCGATCGGCATCCTCGCGCCCGTCGGCATTTTCGTGTCGCGGCTGTTGCAGGGCTTCTCGGCGGGCGGCGAGTTCGGCAGTTCGACAGCATTCCTGATCGAACATGCGCCGCAGCGCAGCGGCTTCATGTCGAGCTGGCAGTTCTCGAGCCAGGGCGCGAGCACGCTGCTCGCATCGGCGTTCGGCGCGGTGTTGACGGGCATGCTGACGGCCCCGCAGCTCGAAGGCTGGGGTTGGCGCATCCCGTTTCTGTTCGGCATGCTGATCGGACCCGTCGGTCTGTATATCCGGCGGCGCATCGACGAAACACCCGAGTTCGAGCGCATCGAGAAAGCGCACTCGCCCGTGCGCGAGCTGCTCGCGACGCAGAAGTCGCGCGTGCTGGTGTCGATCGGCTCGCTGGTGCTCACGACCACGGCAAACTACATGCTGCTCTACATGCCGACCTACGCGGCGCGGCAACTCGGCCTCGCGGCGGCGTCCGGCTTCATCGCGACGCTGATCGCGGGACTGATCGTCATGGTCGTGACGCCGCTCGTCGGGCACTGGTCGGACAAGGTCGGCCGCACGCGCATCATGCTCGGCGCGGGCGTGCTGTTCTTCGTGACCGTGTATCCCGCCTTCATGTTCATGAACGCGCACCCGTCGCTGCCGACGCTGCTCGCCGCCGTCACGTGGGTCGCGCTGCTGAAGGCCACCTACTTCGCGCCGATTCCCGCGCTGATGGCCGAGCTTTTCCCGACCCGTACGCGCACGACGGGCATGGCGATCGGCTACAACATCGGCACGACGGTGTTCGGCGGCTTCACGCCGCTCGCGGTCGCGTCGCTGATCGCGGCGACGGGCAACAATCTGGCGCCGGGGCTGTATCTGATGCTGGCTGCCGTCGTGAGCCTGCTGACGCTCTTCTGGGCGCGCAAGCATCTGAACGCACATTGATTCGAACGTCTAACAGCAAGGAAACGCCGCACATGCAACAGGATTTGCCGGACGAACTGAAGAATGCGATCCAGTTCTCCATCGATCACGAATCCGCCTGGGATCGCCACGCCGACGGCAAGTTTGGCGTGCACGTCAGTGATCCGCCGCCGTGGAATACGCTGCGCGGACCGATTCACGATCGGGGACCCGTGTCGGGTGCCGTGGCCGTCGACGGTCGCCTGCTCGCGACATGGGGCGAGCCGGATCGGGCCGATCTGACTTTCAGCATCGCGAAGACGTATCTGGCGCTGCTTGCGGGCGTCGCGCACGATCGCGGCCTGCTGCCCGATCCCGACGAACCCGTTTGCGCCCGTGTGCCCGGCATCGGCTTCGACGACGCGCACAACGCGTCCATCACCTGGACCCATCTGCTGCAACAGACGAGCGAATGGCAGGGCCACTGCTTCGGGCTCTCCGATCAGGCCGATCACTATCGCGCCGTCACGTTCGGCGAGCCGCCCGATGGCAAGAAAGGCGAGTTGCGCCCGTTGCGGCAGCCCGGCACCTACTGGGAATACAACGACGTGCGGATCAACCAGCTGTCGCTGGCGCTATTGCATCTATTCGGACGGCCGCTGCCTGACGTGTTCCGCGAGGCGATCATGCGCCCCGTCGGCGCAAGCGAAAACTGGCGGTGGGTCGGCTATCACGATGCGTGGGTCGAGATCGGCGGCCAGCGGGTGCAATCGGTGCCGGGCGGCTCGCATTGGGGCGGCGGCATGTCGGTCAGTGCGAACGACCAGCTGAAAGTCGCGCAGATGCTGCTCGACGACGGACTCGCCAATGGACGCCGCGTGCTGTCGTCGCAATGGATCGCGCGCATGCGCACGCCGTGTGCGCTCGCGCCGTACTACGGCTACCTCGTCTGGCTCAACGCCGCGCAGCGCGTGTTTCCGAGCGTGCCCGAGTCGAGCTATTTCGGCGTCGGAGCGGGCAGCTCGTTCATGTGGATCGAACCCGGGCGAAAGATTGCACTGATCGTGCGATGGCTCGACTCGCAGTTCGCCGATGCGTTCTTCGGCAAGATGCTGGCGGCCATCGATGCCGTCTGTGCGCGGTAGACCATCGCCATCCGGATGGCGCGCAGCCGGGCGATGCCGCCATGCCGCGCGGCTCAGTTCGAAGCGTCGGTGCGTGAGTCGATTGCCGTCAGAATCTTGTGCGCGGCGGCGACGCGATCGGCGATCGGAAAATTGCGGTTGCCCAGAATCACGATGCCCATGCGTTTGCCCGGCACGAACGCGACATACGAGCCGAACCCGTTCGTCGATCCCGTCTTGTTGATCCAGACGTTTTGCTGCGGCGCGAGAGGCGGCCGGATCGGCGTGACGGGCGTCGCGTCGAGCGCCATCGACGGGCCGTTGCCTTCCAGCAGCGACTTCAGCGCGACGGGATACGGGTACTGCTCCCAGATCAGATCCTGCGTCATCGGACCGGCGTTGAAGTAGCCGCTGTGCGTGTCGGTGATGGCGCGCTGCAAGGCGCCGTCGAGCTTGAGCATATCCATGTTGGCGGCGATGAAACGCAGCATGTCGGCAGCCGTCGATTTGACGCCGTAGGCTTCCGGCGCCAGCACGCCGCCCGTCATGCGGATCGGCTTGCCGTCCTTCGTATACCCCTGCGCGTAGTCGCCCGCCTTGTCGACGGGAATGTCGATGAAGCTGTTTCGCAGCCCGAGCGCGGGAAAAAGACGCCGCTCGATCAGCACGGTGAAGTCCTGCTGCATGCTGGTCGCCGCGATCAGACCCAGCGCGCCGATGCCGGGATTGGCATAGGTGCGGTACGTACCCGGCGCGTGGGCCGGGCGCCACGCCGCGAAGTAGCGCATCAGTTGCGCGTCGTCGTGGATCGCGTCGGGCACCTGCAGCGGCAGGCCGCCCGGCGTGTGCGTGCCGAGATCGAGCAGCGTCACGCTGCCGAACGGCGTGCCGCGCAGCAGGGGCAGATACTTGCCGACCTCATCGGACAGCGACAGCCGGTTGTCGACCTGCGCCCACGCCGTCAGCGTCGCCGTGAAGGTCTTGCTCACCGAGCCGAGTTCGAAAAGCGTCTCCCCTGTGACAGGCCGGCGGCTTTGCGTCGACGCGACGCCGTAGTTGAAGACGCGCGGCTTGCCGTCGACGATCACGCCCACGGCCATGCCGGGAATCCCGTCTTTCGACATCAGCGGCTCGATAGCCGCATCGACGGCCTGTCTGACATGATCCGCCCGGCCGCCCGCCGCGTGACTCGCGCCGGGGATCATACAAAGCGCGCAAAGCATCGCGGCGATGCGCGCGCGTGTCGTTGCCAACTTCATCTGCTGCTTCTCCTGTTCGGTTTTTTGGCGGCAAGCGCACGAGCGCCGATGTTCGCCGATGATGGCCGCGCCGCATGGTCAAGGCATCCGAGCCGCAACGCCAGCTAACCCACGCGCCGCCACGGACAAGTCGCGGCCTCCCCTTGTCAGCGTTGTACATGTTCGAAGAGCCGCCACTATCGCGTTTTCGAAGCCGCCTGACAAACGATGATAAATTGCCCGATGACCCAGAAAATCTAATGACCGGACCATGCGACCCTATCTGCCTCTTAATGCGCTGCGCGCGTTCGAATCGTCGGCGCGGCATCTGAGCTTCACGCGCGCCGCGCTCGAGCTGAACGTCACGCAGGCGGCCGTGAGCCAGCAGGTGCGCGTGCTCGAGGAGCGGCTTGGCGCGACGCTCTTCAAGCGCCTGCCGCGCGGGCTCGCGATCACGGACGAAGGGCTCGCGCTGCGCCCCGTGCTGAGCGACGCGTTCGACCGCATCGAAGCCGTGTTGCGGCAGTTCGAAGGCGGTCATTTTCATGAAGTGCTGACGGTCGGCGCGGTCGGGACGTTTGCCGTCGGTTGGCTGATGCCGCGCCTGAAGGCGTTTCACGACGCGCATCCGTTCGTCGAACTGCGCATGATGACGAACAACAACCTGGTCGATCTGGCCAGCGAAGGTCTTGATTTCGCGATCCGCTTCGGCGACGGCACATGGCCGGGCTCGCGCGCGCAAAAGCTGTTCGACGCGCCGCTATCCGTGCTGTGCGCGCCGGAGATCGCGCAACGCCTGCGCACGCCCGCCGATCTCGCAGGCGAAACGCTGCTGCGCTCCTATCGCGCGGACGACTGGGCAAGCTGGTTCGGCGCGGCGGGCCTCGCCCCGCGCACCGTGCGCGGCCCCGTGTTCGATTCGTCGCGGTTGATGGTGGAAGCCGCGATGCAGGGCGCGGGTGTCGCGCTCGCGCCGTCGGCGATGTTCGAACGCGATCTGTCGATGGGGCGGCTCGCGCGTCCGTTCGATATCGACGTGCAGGCGGGCAGCTACTGGCTCACCTGGCAAAAGGCGAAGCCCGCCACACCCGCGATGCGCGCGTTCAGCCAATGGATCATGGCGGAAGCCGAACGCACGGATGCACGCGACGACGCCCCGCTCAGAACCGATGCGCCAAACCCGTCACCGCAAGCGTCTGGCTCGTCCCGAGGCCCGACACCGTGACGCCCGGCCAGCTCATCGTCGACGTGCCGTTGTTCCGGATGTAGCCGGCGCGCGCATAGATCAAGGTCCGCTTCGACAGACTGTGCTCCGCGCCCAGCTGCACGCCCCACGCATTGTCATGCACGCCACGCGCGACGCGCTGGATGCCCGCGAGCTGGATGGCGTCGACCGCCGTGGCCTGGACGGTCGCGCCCGTCTCCATGACGCTGAACGGATGCGCTGCGTTGAGCCGCGCGGCGAGCGAGCCGGCGGGCGCGTCCGCGGGGCGGTGATATACGTAGTTGAACGATAGATTCACGATGCCCACGCGATACGCGAGCGCCCCCGTGAAGTGTTCCGTGGACAGCGACGGCAGCGCCGACGGCAAACCGGGAACTGCCTTCAGACCCGGATGCTGTTTCTGATACGCGAGGGCGGCGTACAGGCCGTACCCCGTGTACGTCACGGCGAGATCGAGCATATTGCCCGTCGTGGCCGGCAGCGGCTGCGTGACGCTCGCCGCGAGCGCATACATGCCCCACAACTGCACGCCGCCGACATTCGGGCTTTTGTACACCATCGCGTTGCTCGATCGGCCGCCGCCCGTCTGCACGGCGAACGTGTTGCGGTCCACCGCGGTCGCGGCAGCGGCGAGCGGCGACAGCACCTCGTTCGCGCGAAATGGATCGGTGGGATAGATCGCCCAGAACGTCGGCTGATACTGGCGGCCGAACGAGATCGAGCCGTACCTGTCGTGCGAAAGCCCGACCCATGCCTGACGATAGAACATCGCCGTCGAATCGACGAACGACGTCCCGTTGTTGATGTTGAAGCCGTTTTCGAGCGTGAAGACGGCTTTGACGCCGTTGCCAAGATCCTCGCTGCCTTTCAACCCGAAGTTCGAGCCACTGCTGCCGCCGCTGCGCTGCGACCACGAACCTGTTCCGCCGTTGTTCAGATACTGGACGAATACGTCGGCCAGACCGTACAACGT
>BBSL01000441.1 GCA_001319865.1 Burkholderia sp. E7m39
TGGTTTGCGCCTCGACGCCGCTCGCGGCGGCGAACAGCGCCGCGCCGACAATCATCCGCCTGCTGGAATGCATGTTGTCTCCCTTGTGTACGTCTGCCGGACGCGCGCGCTACTCAAAACGTCGGCAGCAGAACTGTTCGAATGCAATGCGCGGGCCGACGAAAGCGCAAAAACCTTACGTCGACCTTGCAGGCGACAGTGTGCCCGGGAGGATAGCCGGAGAACCTACCCTAAAGGAGGGGGGAACAGCAGGCAGGGAAAAACAGCGGCGGCCCGCAGCAGGGCCGCGCCATGACATCAGCGCGCACGCCATGCGTGCATGGTCGGAAGGTGCGGCGCAAGGCGCGGCGAACCGCGCCGGGCGATCACATTTCGGTCAGATGCGCGGCCGCCGAGGTCTCGCGCGGCTGGCCGCCGAGCTTGATCGGCGGCACCAGCATCACCGACAGGACGGCACCCGCGCAGATCACGAAGATCGACAGGAAGGTCAGGTGCAGCGAGTGATGCAGCGCGGCGCGCACCATGTCGTTGCCTGCAAGCGACGCTTGCGCGGCGCCGGGCGTTGCGTCGAGCAGCGAGCGCAACTGTTCGGAGGTGATCGACATGCCCTTGAAATGGCTCAGGCCGAAGTTCAGCACCGCGCCGAAAATAGCCGCGCCGAGCGTGCTGCCCAGATTGCGCGAAAACAGGTTCGAAGCGGTTGCCGAGCCTCGTTGCAGCGGCTGGACGATTTCCTGAATCAGCATCAGCGAACTGACGCTCACCATGCCCATGCCGAGGCCCATCACGAGCGAGCCGACGCCCGCCAGCACGGGCGAGCTCTGCGGATTGAGCACGGCGAACG
The DNA here is from genome assembly GCA_001319865.1 of Burkholderia sp. E7m39. GTDB lineage: Bacteria > Pseudomonadota > Gammaproteobacteria > Burkholderiales > Burkholderiaceae > Paraburkholderia > Paraburkholderia bengalensis. The sequence continues at coordinate 845 of BBSL01000441.1, forward strand.
GCACGGCGCCGAGCGGCAGAAAAAAGCTGCCGCCCACCAGCATGCGCCGCAGCCCGAGACGATGGAACGATCTCGCGGCAAAAGTCGCGCCCGACGGCCAGCCGACCATCATCATCGTCAGCGCGAGGCCCGCGACGACGGGCGACTGATGCAGCACGCCCTGCACGTACATCGGCAGAAATGTGGTGAGGCCCATCAGCGCCATGCCCGACAGCACGGTCGCGGCGTTGCACGCGGCGATGGGCCGGTGGCTCCACAGCGAAAACGAGATCATCGGCTCCTGCACGCGGCGCTCGTGCCAGGCGAACAGCGCGCCCGACACCACGAAGAGCGCGACTTCGAACAGCGCGCGGCCGTCGTTTTCCGAGCCGGCGTCGGTGAGCGCCATCATCAGCGCGCCGATCGCGATCGTGAACAGCACCGCGCCGAGCATGTCGATCGACGGACGCTGATGACGCTTCTCTTCATGCAGATACGAAACGAAACCGAACGCGGCAAGCAGGCCAATGGGCACGTTGATCCAGAAGATCCACGACCACGACAGATCGCGGATCAGGAGGCCCCCCGCCATCGGTCCGATCACGGCGGAAATGGCCCAGACGCTTGCCAGGTAACCTTGGATCTTGCCGCGCTCGCGGGCGGGATAGAGGTCGCCGACGATGGTCAGCGTCACCGGCTGGATCGCGCCCGCGCCGATACCCTGGATCAGCCGGAACACGATCATGGCCGGCATCGACCACGCGAAGCCCGCACCGAGCGAGCCGATCAGGAAAATCGCAATGCCCACCAGCACGGTTGGCTTGCGGCCATACAGGTCGGCGAGCTTGCCGAACACGACGGTCATCGCCGTCTGCGCGAGCAGGAACGATGAAAAGACCCAGCTATACAGGCGCAAGCCGCCGAGCTGCGTGACGATCTGCGGCATGGCCGTGGAGACGATGGTGGCCTCGATGGCCACCATCGCCATCGACGCCATCACCGACGCGATGACGAGATGGCGCTTCGTCTGAGGGTGGTTCGACATGGGGGAGATTTCGTTGTGTACGGCGCGCGATGTTTGCAAACCCGCTTGCAGACCTATTTGCAGGCCCGTTTGCAAGCCCGTTTGCAGGCCCGATGCGCAGCCGGCGCGCAAACCCGGCTGGCTTCTTGCGTTTCGATGTGCATTTCGACGCAGCCAGCGAGGCGCCCAAAGAATTGTATGCTACCGCTTAATTCGCGCCCTTGCACTTGGTTGTGCGTGCATCCACGCTGCCCGAGTGGATTTCCGCCCCGGCGAAAGCGCACGGAAAGCTCAGTCAGCCGATGCCGCGAGCGTGCGCGCCAGCGCCTGCGCACCCGGCATGTCGAGGCGCAGCGACGCGTACGCGCTGCGCTTCACGTCGTCGGGCAGGGTCCAGTCCCATTTCTCGTTGTCGATGTTGCCGATCGCGCGCAGCGCGTCGGCGATTTGCGCGGGCGTCGATACGGCGATGCGCTGCAGCGTGTCCTTCAGCGATTGCGCGCCCGCCATGCGCACGCTCACGAGCGGCCCCAGATTCCATGCGTCGAGTCCTTCGGCGCGCAGCAGCACGACGAGGGCATCGTTGATCCAGTCGCCCGACCAGGTCGCGAGTATCGTGTTGCCGCCGTGTCTGAACACTGAGCGCGTGGCCAGTTCGTTCGACGCGAAATACCGCCGCGCCTCTTCGAGCAGCTCGCGGCCCATGGTGTCGAGAAACACGACGGGCGCGCCATCCTTCAGCACGTTGAACATCTCGCGGCGCACTTCGTCGTGCACGAGCGAGCCGCCGCCGTCGAACACGGGCGGCACGCCGCCCTGGTCGGCTGTCACGTAGACGGTTTTCTTGCCCGCGTCGACTTCCTGCACGCGCCAGCGCTGGCCGGCGAACACGAGGCCCTGCCCGGCCGTCAGCGGCCGAGCGACGGGCAGCGAACCGAGCACCTTCGCGCCCGCGACGATGCGAAACTCGTCGTCGGCGCTGAAGGACGCGTAGAACTCGTAATGATTGACGAGCCGCTCGCCCGCCACGCCGTGCAGCAGCAGTCCGCCCGCTTCCTGCACGAGCAGATCCTTCGCGCCCAGGCTGCGCAGG
>BBSL01000442.1 GCA_001319865.1 Burkholderia sp. E7m39
GCGCCGCCGCGCTCGGCGACGATCGACAGGAGTCTGCTGCACGAGCGTCGACGGATGCATGCCGCCCGCGCGCGGCGGCTCGAACCAGCCGCGCAGCAGCAGATTCACCATCGCCACCGACTGCACGAGACTCTCGCGCAGCCGGTCCGACAGATCGGAGCCGCTGTGCAGTTCCGCTTCGACGCAGTAGCCGCGCAAGATCGCGGCCTCGCCTTTACGGCGCCCGGAGCGTCCGAGCCGCTGACGCAAGCTCGCCACGGACGGCGGCGCGCCGACCTGCACGACGCTCTTCACCGCGCCGATGTCGATGCCGAGTTCGAGCGTCGTCGTGCAGACGGCGCTCGCGGGCCGGTCGCCCGCCTTCAGCGCCTGCTCGGTCTGCTCGCGCAACTCCTTCGACAGGCTGCCGTGATGCGGCCAGAACTCGTTCGGATAGCCGTCGCGCTCGCACGCGCGGCGCAGCAGGTCGGCGTACAGCTCGACCTGGCGGCGGCTGTTCGGAAAGATCAGATTGTTCGAGCCGCGCAGCACCTTGACCATGTGATTCGCGACTTCGACGGTGCTCAGCGGCACCATGTCTTCGAGTCCGGGTTGTTCGATGTCGGGCTCGAACTGGATGCGCGGCGGCTTCTCGACGTAGCCCTTGATGAGGATCTTGAGTTCCTGCCCCATGTTGCCCGATTCGATGATCTGCACATCCTGCGCGCCTCGCGGGCGCAGAAATTCCGCGGCGAGCCGCATGTCGCCGAGCGTCGCCGACAGCCCGACGCGCGGCACGCGTCGGCCGCACGCGCGATCGACGCGCTGCATCAGCGACTGCAGCTGCATGCCGCGCTCGGAACCGATGAACGCATGCAGTTCGTCGACGACCACATAGCGCAGCGCGGCAAACGTGTCCGCGAGCGCGGCGCCTCGCGTGACGAACATCGCTTCGAGCGATTCGGGCGTGATCAGCAGCACGCCCGTGGGCTTTTTCAGGAAGCGCTGCTTGCGGCCCGACGACACGTCGCCGTGCCACCCCGTCACGGGAATGTCGAGCGATTCGCACAGGTTGTCGAGCCGCTGCCACTGATCGTTGATCAGCGCCTTCAGGGGACTGACGTACAGCACGCAGCCGCTGCACGGCTCGTCGCGCAGCAGGTTAGAAAGAATCGGCAGAAATGCGGCCTCCGTCTTGCCCGCCGCCGTCGCTGCCGCGATGATCGCGTCGCGGTCGGCGTCCAGCAACGCTGGGACGGCGCGTTCCTGCGCATCGCGCAACTCGGTCCAGCCTTCGCGCCAGATCCAGCGGCGAATGCGCTCGTCGAGCAGGTCGAAGCTGCGCGAATCAGTTGAGCCGGAAGCTGGCGAGCTCATCGTCGCTGTCGGAAGCGGCGTCGCTGACGATGTCCGCCGCGCCGCCCGTGTCGCGCTCGATCTCCATGCTGCCGATCAGCGCGCGCCAATCCGCCGACGGGTTCTGCTCCAGCACGGCCAGAAAGTTGATGAACGCGGTGATCGTCGTGCGCGGCGTGCGGAAGTACGCGTCGCCCAGACGCGTCGCGCAATGCGCCATGAAGGCGGGAATCGCTTCCTCTGGCACGAGCGCCTTGTTCGCGTCGCCGAATGCGTACACGAGGCGCAGCTTGTCGAGCAGCACGTAGAAGTCTTCCGGCGTGAGCGCGGCGAGGCGGATCACGGGGCCGCTGTAATCGACGAGGCCATCCGTCGCAAATGCGTTTTCGGCCAGACGCGACTGCAGCGCCGCATAGCTGTACAGGCCGCGCCGCGTGTCGAGCAGAAACTCGGGCGTGCCGCCGAGCACGAAGCCGAGCGCTTCGGCCGTGCCTTGCAGCGAGTCGTTGAGAATGCGTAAAAGCTGCTCGTAGTTCGCGTTGCGCGCCTGCACGTTGGCGAGCTTGTACAGGTTCACCATTTCGTCGAGGCACACCATCAGGCCACTGTAGCCCGCGAGGCGCACGAAACGCCCCAGCAGCTTCAGTTGGTCGTACATGTTCGCGTCGTCGACGATGGTGCGCACGCCGAGCGCCTGGCGCGCGTCGGTGCGAGTGGCGAATTCGCCGCGCAGCCAGCGCACGGCGTCGCTCTTGAGCTTCTCGTTGCCCTCCTCGAAGCCGCGGCAATACGCGGCGATCACGTCGGCGAAATCGTAGCCGTTGACCATTTCCGTCAATTGCGACAACTGCGCGCGGATCACGTCGTCGCTCGCGCGGCCCGTCGCTTTGGCTTCCGTCTTGGCCTGGCCGATGAACTTTTCGACCACGCCGGACAGCGCGCCGCCTTCGGGCTTGGTGCGCGTCGCCATGTTTTTCACAAGCTCCGCGTACAGCGAGCGCGCCTGACCGCCCGACGCGTGCAGCCGCCGGTCGGGGTTCAGGTCGCCGTGCACCGTGACGAGCTTTTTCTCGAGCGCGATCGCGCGCACGAGGTTCAGGAAGAACGTCTTGCCCGCACCGTACTCGCCGACGACGATGCGAAATGCCGAGCCGCCGTCCGCCACGCGCTCGACGTCCGTCAGCATGGCTTCGAGTTCGCGTGCGCGCCCGACCTGGATCAGATGTTGCCCGATGCGCGGCACGACGCCGGCACGCAGGGATTGCAGGACCGCGTCGCGGTCCCTGGGGCGAATCGTTGTCATGCAGCCAACCTTTGTGCGACTTCCTGATTGATTTCGACGGGATCATCACCGTCCGTGAGCGGCTCGTCCCAATGATCGAGCGAGGCCTCGTTCACCTGTTCGATCGCGCCGTCCAGCATCAGTTCGAGATGCGACGCGGCATCGGCGAGCTCGGCGCGCGTCCACGATGCGCGTGTCACCAGCAGGCGCAGGAAGGACGAATGTGCGTCGTCGAGCCCGAGCAGCGCTTCAGGTGCATCCGTCGGCCCTTCCGACACGGCCGCTTCGCGCGTCGGCGGCGCTTGCTGCGCGAGCGGCACCGCCTCTCCGGCAGCCGCCGGTTCAGCCGGCAGGACGTCCTGTTGCGCGGCGTGCGCAACCGTCTGTCGAACCGTCTGTCGTTCATGCGCCGACACCGGCGCGGGCGCGGGCGCCTCGTGCGCTTCCTCGACGAACACGTCGGCCAGCATCGACGACACGCGCGCCGTCTCTTCCTTCAGCGCGGCGATGCGGGCGGCGTCGAGCACGAATTCGTGCTTCGCAGCCGCGGGCTGTGGCGCACCCTTGTGCTCGCTGATGTGCTCGCTTCTGCTTGCCTTCGTGCCGGCCTTCGCGCTGCTATCCGGAACGGGCGCCCCGCTCGCATGCTGGTGCAGATCGGTGTACAGGCGCTGCGAATCGATGCCGAGCAGCCGGTAGACTTTTTCGAGCAACCGAACCTCCTCGCGCGACACGACGCCGTCCGCGTTCGCCGTATGCACGAGGAACGACGCGATGGTCGCCTTCACGTCTGGCGACAGCGGCGCGAGCTTCTTTTTCAGGCCGGCGCTGGCCGTCGGCTGCGCAAGCTGCACCCGATTGCGCGCCTTGAGCCGCGTGCGCTGCGCCTGCGACAGATGCGGCCACGCATCGATCTGCCACTCGATCACGGCCCGCTCGCGCTGCGTGGCGTCGCCGTCCGCACGCGCCACCGTTGCCGCGAGATCGACGATAATGGTCGCGACCTCGTATGCGTCGTCGACGGGCAGCGGATTCGGGCCAGGCTCGGCCGCAAATAGCGCGACGGCGTCGGTCGGCTTCGGCGTGCGCGCGCCCAGCCGCACGTCAGGCTCGATCGCGATGCCCGCCGCCGCCAGCGCCGTGACGAACACCACGGCCTTGTCGCGCGTCATCTTTCCGCCCGAGCCGAAACGCGACAGCACTGCGCCGAACGTGCTGACGGCCGTTTCGCGCGCGACGTCGGCGGCGAGCGTGCCGATGGCATCGTGCGTGGCCTGCGGCCATAGGCCTGGCGGCAACGTCAGCGTGGCTTCCAGCGTGCCCTGCGCTTCTGGATAGCGGCCCAGATAGCGGCTGTACGCATCGAGCGCAGCGGCGCTTTCGTGCATCAGCAGTTGCAGCTTGTTGCGCGTGCCGTTGACGGCAGCGATGTCGGGCAGACCGACGAGAAAGCCCGGCACGGGCACGCTTTTCAGCGCGCGAAACGACGGCTGCGGCGATGCGTCGAGCTTCGTCCGGTTCTGCGGCAACAGCATGCCCGCGCCGAAGCGGTCGCGGTACTGACGCATGAACACACGGTCGAATTCTTCGGGGCAACGCGCGACAGCCGTGCGCCGCACCATCATCGGATCGAGCTTGACCCAGGCGAGCGCCCAGTCGGCCGGCAGCGGATGCTGGTCGAGCGCCGCCTGTCCGAATGCGACGCGTACGTTCAGCGGCACCTGATAGCCCGTGGCGAGCCCGTCGGGCGCCGGCTGCAGATACATCCGCGTGTGCCGCGACGCCATCAGCACCATCGAATCGAGGAGCCCTCGCACGTGCTTTTGCCAGCCGTAGTTGGCATCCAGATTGAGCAGGCGCCGCAATTCCCGCGCGATCGCGCCGAATTCGTCGGCGCCGACCTTGCCCGCCGCGCCGTCGACGAGCACGCGCCGCTCCAGTCCGTACAGATAGAAGAACAGGTAGCCCGTGTTGATGTCCGATTTCTTGCGCTCGGAGGCCAGCCATTCGAGATACGCGCGGCGCTGCTCCGGCGTGAGCGCGCCATAGCTGAGCGCGACGCTGCCGAGCCCGGCCGCCGGGTCCGCGGCTTCGCGGGCGAGGTCGAAGCGCGCATCGAGCACGCACGCCTCGATCGAATCGGCGTGGGAGCGCAGCACGTCGCCCGTGTAGAAAAAGCCTCCCGCGATCGTGAGATCGTGGATATCGACACGCTCGCCCGGCATCACCCAGCGCGCGGCCACGCGCGCAGCCGTGCGCGCGCCGCCCGGCGCGTGGCCGATGCGATAGGCGTCGGCGGCAGCGCCCGCCGTGCTGATCGATATCATCGGCTCGTCTTCGTATGAGCCGGGAGAACTTGTCATGAAATAGTCTGGCTCCTTCGAGCCCTGTGATATCCGGAAGAAAACCGCGACGCGGCATGTGACGCAAACCCGCCACGCAAAGCGCCCGACCCGGGCCGCCGGCGAGGACACGCACCGACGCCGTTCGAACTGCGCCCCCGACAGGCTGTGCGAAGCGCAACGTGTCGTTCAGTGCAAGCTTCAGGGAAACATCTGGGAAACATCGGGAAAACCAGCGGAACCCGCACTAGCCGGCCCACAAGGCGGGCGCCGGAGCGACGGGAATTGCCCAGTGCACCCGCCCGTCCGGCGCAGGGACGCCCGACGCCAGCCAATGCAGGCATCGCGCCGATGACGACGGCTGCGCCCTCCCGATACTGCTTCGCCCGGCTCGTTGCTCTCCCGTCCGCACCGCCCGAAATCCGTTGTCCATCGCGGCCGCGACCTTTGATTATATGTTCTTTTCCGGGATCGCTCCGGCGGCGCCAAAACGGTTCCCCGGGGGCGACGCGACTGGCCCAGCAGCGCGGTCGGCACCGCCTTGTTTCGCGGAGAAGCTTACAGACGACTTGGTGCGCGAGCGCACCATCCGGCCCTAACTAATTCGCATATTTTGCAAGCTCTTTTTGCTAACTGGGGTTACACTCAAGCCCATGTCACGCGCGCGCGGAATCGCGCTTGCGCGCCCCAGAATCGGAAGTCCGACGCATTAACGTCCGACTTTCGCACCGTCTCTCAGGTTCTGGACGGCCCTCGGAATGCCAGAACCTATTCACGCCAGCGGAAGCTGGCGTCTTTTTGTGCGCGGCCGAAGGGACACATTCTGTCCCGCCGCGACCACACCTTGCGCGCCCTGCACGCTTTGCCCACGTTGTGTCACCGATGCCGGCGCTGCGCCCGACCCGGGCAGCACGATCGGGCGACGCCGCACCGTGGCGTAGGTGGCGAGCGCGAGGCCGCACCAGATCAGCCCGTATCCCGTCAGGTCGATGGCCGTCAGCCGTTCGTGGAAAACCGTCAGCGCGAGGATGAACGTGACGGTCGGCGTCACGTACTGCATCACGGCCGACTCCGTCAGCGACACGAGCGGCATCGCGTACGCGTAGAGCGCGAGCGGCACGACCGTCAGCGGGCCGGCGAGCATCATCAGCGCGGCCGCGTCGATGCCCGCCGACGCGAACGCCAGTGAATGCCGCGACGCGAGAAAACCGAAATAGCCGAGCGCGAGCGGCATCATCACGACCGTCTCGCGCCACGTGCTGACGATCGCATTGCGCGTCGGCCAAACCTTGCGGACCAGACCGAGCAGCGAGAACGTCAGGGTCAGCATGACCGCGAACATGGGCACGCCGCCGTGCGCGACGCACTGCACGATGGTGCCCGCGAGGCCGAGCGCCAACGCCGCCGCTTTCAGCCCGTTGAGCCGCTCCTTGAGAAAGAGGATGCCGAGCGCAGCCGACATCAGCGGATTCAGGAAATAGCCGAGGCTCGCCTGCAGCGCATTGCCCGAGACGGACGCGAGGATATACACGACCCAGTTCCCCGACAGCAGGATTGCCGGCAGCAGCGCCAGCGCGAACGTGCGCCAGCCGCCGATCTGCCGCCGCAGCGCGGGCTTGAGCGCAATCACGGCCGACAGCAGTGCAAACGACCAGAACACGCGATGCGCGAGCATCTCCGGCGCGCTCACTTCCTTCAGATGCCAGTAGTACAGCGGCATCAAGCCCCACCAGCACAGCGCGACAAGCAGCGCGGCATAGCCCGCGCCCTCTTTCTGTTTTTGATCGTTAGGGTTCATGGCTGTAGCGCCTCGTCGAGTCGGTCCATCAGAAGTTCCACTTCGTTCATGCCGAAGATCAACGGCGGCGACAGGCGCAGCGAATCTGGCGAAGCGGAATTCGGCATGGCCAGCACGCCGCCGTCGATCAGATCGAGCCATATGTCCGACATGCGCTTGTCCGTCGCGGCGCTGGGCGTGAGGCTCAGCGCGAGCCCCTTGCCGTGCACGCTCAGGCGCGGGCCGAAGCGCTGCGCCAGCTGCATGGCGATCAGTTCGCCCATCGCGGCCGCGTTCTCGACGAGACGTCCGCTCTCGACGAGTTCGAGCACGATCAGCCCGCACTGCATCGCGAGCCGGTTGCCGCCGAACGTCGAGCCCTGCACTTTCGCCTTGCCGGGCGCGCCGAACACGGCATCGAAGTCGCCGTCGTTCATCAGCACAGCCGACAGCGGCACGAGTCCGCCCGTCAGTCCCTTCGAGACAGCGACCATGTCGGGCACGGCGCCGTCCGTCGTGCCCTTCATCCCACGCCCAGCGCGCGTCCATGCCGATCGCCTCGAAGCCGAACCAGCTGCCCGTGCGGCCGAGCCCGCAATAGACTTCGTCGGCGATCAGCTTCGTGCCCGTCGAGCGGCACAGCGCGGCGAGCCGCGCCGACGTCTGGGCCGTCCAGTGCTGTGCCGCCGACGAGCCCGTCACCGGCTCGAACACGACGGCCGCCACCTTGCGGCTCGACAGCAGGTCTTCGAGGGCCGCGAAGCTGGCGGCGTCGACGTGATGGACGTTGCCCGGTTTCCACGGCAGCGCTTCCGTCCAGAATGGATTGCCCGTCATGAACGACGAGAACATCGACAGGCCATGAAACGAGCCGTGAAACGCGACGACGTCGCTGCGCGCGGTGGCCGTCATCGCGAACTTCACCGCGCTTTCGACCGCCTCGGCACCCGTCGTCGCGAAGAACACTTTCTGGAAGCGCTGGCCGCTGAGCGCGAGCAGCTTGCTGGCGAGCGCGAGTTGCGATTCCGCGCACTCGAACGGGAACACGTTCACCGACGTGCGCTGCAAGGCGAGCGCGAAACGCGCGAGCAACGGCGCATGCGCATGCCCGAGATTCGCGGTGCCGAAACCCGCGAGGCAATCGAGCAGCACGCGGCCGTCCGACGTTTCGATGTAGCAGCCGTTGCCGCGCGCGCCCGTCATGTCGAGGCCCGCATCGTCGAGAAACGTCTCCCAGTACGGATTGACGGGATCGAAGCGCGAGGCGTGCGCCGCATCGCCGTCAGGCGCGCGTTCAGACTTCAAGCGCCCTCCTGCCGTTGCGGATGCCATGAAACTGGAGCCGCGTCTGATCGCCATAGAAGAACGCGACACTCTCCAGTTGCCGCATGTTCACTTCGAGCATGAAAAGCGCGGCTTCCAAGCTGTAGCGCTGCTGCTGCGCGCTCACGTGCGGCACGTCGGCGAGGAACAGCCGCGACAGGCTCGGATGATTCAGTTCGTCGTTCGTCGCACTGTGCTTCGCGACGACGTCGCCCGCATGCAGCGCGTTTTCGACGAGCGAGGCGATGTGCTCGTGCACGGGACTGTGCTGGTCGCGCAAGCCTTCCGTGACCATGATCGACGCGAAGAACGCAGTGGGCAGACGCTGCGCGAGCACCGTGTAAGCGTCGATATATAGCGCCGTCAGCGGCAGCGGCACGGACGCACGCACGTCGGCTTCGCGCATGCCGAGCGCGACGCAGGTGGCAAGCTCGAACGCTTCGTGACCGTACTCTTCCTGAAAGTACTGGAAGAGCCGCGCGCGCAGATTGCGCTTCAGACGCCGCGACAACAGCGGCCCGAGAATCTCGACGAAGCGGTCGGTGACGTGGTACTGCTCGATGTACAGGCCCTTCACGAGCGGCGTGATCGCGTTGCTCGCGAGCGCGGCCGCTGCGTAGGCGTTGTTGCCGAGCTGATCGAGCGCCCTGAGCAGCAGACGCTCCGCGCGCGCCGCGAGCGCGAGGCCGCTGCACGGTTCGCTCAAACCCTTCGTCTGCGCGGACGTCGTGCGCCGGCCGACGCGCAGCGGCGCGATCTCGACGAAATGCGCAAACGACAGCAGATACGTTTCGAGATCGACGGGATCGACTGATGCGATGTCGCGCAGGCGGTCGGACGTGGAATCGCGCGTCATGGTCGTGGACGTTGTGACCGTCGCGAGATGCCCGCCGGCGTGCCGGGACACTTCGCGCAACACCTGCTGCCACGCGGCAATGAGCGGCGGCGCGTGACGGCGCGCGTATGAGATCTGGAAATGCAGTGCCTGCAGCGCGAAGTTGCCGGCGAAAGGCGCGCGCGCTTCGTCCGCGTCTGCGTCTTCGTCCGAGAACGGGAACGCGTGTGTCGTTGCGTCGTGGTCGTCGGCTTCGCTCGCGAGCATCCTGTCGACGAGATCGAGCACGCCGCGATACATCTGCACCCGCCGCCCGACGACAGCGCCAAGACGCCGCCCCACTTCGTCGCACAGCGCGATGGCTTGCTGCGCCTCGCGCGCGACGCTGTCGATGCCGGCATCCGTCTCTTCGATCAGCGACAGCGCATCGAGCTGCACCGTCAGCGCGCGGACCCACGCGGGGCAGGCGCCCGCGCCGAGCTTCACCCAGATGTCGGACGAAGGCCGCATTAGCTGGGCAACCACGTCGGCCACTTCGCCGCCGCCGACGCCTTCGAACGACAGATCGACGGCATCGTCGCCGCTGCCGATCGTCAGGCGCCCGTCGCCCGGCGACATCTCGCACGGCACCAGCGCCGGCCGCGTGTATCGATCGATATCCCAGCGTTCCATGACGGCTCTCAGGCGAAGATGCGCGGTTTGACGATGGACTGTTTGCCGTAGTAATCGAGAATCTGGTTCTCCTGCAGCACCATCGTTTCGATGGCGAGCACGACGTGCTTTTTCACCGTCATCTGTTCTTCGGGCGAGACTGCCTCGATTTCGGCAAGCAGGCTGAGCGAAATGTCGTCGTGATCGAACTCGTCGTTGATCGACGCGTGACGGGCGATCGGACGCCAGAAGCCTTCGGGGATGCCCGTCTCGCGGCAATAGTTCGCCAGTTCCATGTGAAAGCTCATGCTCGGCTGCTCGAACAGGAATAGCAGCGACTTGAAGCTCAACGGGTGCTGCCGCGCGTACACGCCCAGCGACGCACACAGCGCGAACGTCGCGGGCAGCGGCACCAGATGCTCGAGGTTGTCGGTGCGGATGGAAACGGCTTGCAGCGACTGACGCAGCATGTCGTCGTGATTCAGCTCGGAGGCGAGAAAGCCTTGCAGCAGCTTCTGCACCTTGACGGGCCCCGCATGCGCGAGTGCGGGCGCGATCAGCCCAGGCGCCTCGCGCACGATGTAGAAGTATTCGAGCGCATAGCCGATCAGCGCGCACCTTGGCAGCGTACGGTCGCATAGCCCCTGATAGAGCCGCGACTTCGAGTTCGCTTCGACCGTATCGGCGGCGAATTTTCTGAGCCGGTGATAAAACTCGACGCCCGACAAACAGCCTTTCGGCTCGGCGAACGCGCTCTCCGTCAACAGGCCGAGGCGATCGAACTCCTCGATTAGCCCGTCGATTTCCGGAGCGAGCTCGGGATGGCGGCGCTTGAGCTCCGAGATCGACGTGTCGCCGCGTCTGAGCGAATCGACGAACGCTTTCAGCGCGCCCTGCCCGTCGGTTTCGACGGAACACGACTGCTCGCGATAGTCGAGCGTCAGCCCGTCGTCGTCCTCGATCATCTGCACGCCGGCGCGAAAGCGCGGCGCGGCGAAAAGGTCTGCTGCTGTCGTGGCCCGCATCACGCTTCTCCCTCGACATCGAGCTTGCGCAACAGCGTCGGCGACGTCGAATAGTGTTCCCAGATGCCCGCGTAGAACTGGTCGTATAGCTCGATGAACAGGTGCGTCTGCGCGCGCATGCGTTGCACGTCGGCTTCGTTAATCGCGGGAATGCGCGCGAAGATCTTGCGCGTGAGGCTGCCGTGGCCGCCGTTCAGATTGATGTCCGAATGCGCCTTCACGGGCTTGAGCAGCACGGGATCGACGCCGATCCGATACGCGGCGTCGAGGAAGGAATCCTGCTTGATGTCCTTGCCTTCGAGAATGCCGAGCGTCGAGAAGAAGAACAGCGGATCGCTGTGCGCCCAGAATGCGAGCGCGTTGCACAGCGCCATCGTCTGCGGCAGCGGCACCGTGCGCGCGAGGTCTTCGCGCGTGACCCCGAGCGTTCCCAGCGACTTGAGCAGCAGTTCGTCGTGACCGTACTCTTCTGCGTAGAACTCGTTCATCGCGAGCCGCACGCCCGTATTCGCGACATACGACAAAACGGGCGCGTCGAAATAGCTTTCGCGGAACAGGAAGTGGTAGTTCTCCACGATCATGCCGTGGATCACGTTCAGGGGAATATCGTCGCGTGCGCCCGCCGACGTGCACTTCTCCCAGAACACGTTCGCATAGAGCGTGCGATACAGCAGTTCGTTGGCGAGGTCTTCGAGTTCGAGCAGCACGTCGAGGCCGCTGCGGGCGAGCGCCGGCTTCACCGCGCGCACCAGTTGCAGCTCCTTCAGACGGTCGAACACTTGCTGTTCATAAGCCGAATGGCGCACGAGCACGTCTTGCGCCTTTAGACCCGAGCGCAGTGCGCGGATGAGGGGCGCCGCGTCCTCACCTTCGACGGACGCCGGAAATTCATATTGATGCTCGTCGTCTTCGATGACGAGCGAAGGCGACGTGCTGAGACACCTTCCCGCCAGCACAAACGCTTGAGGTTCAAAAATGTCGTCGATCACGAGAGCCTCCGTTCGCGGCCGGCACGCGACGATGCCGGCCAGGTTCATTACAGATGAACGGGAATCAGCACCGGGCGCGCCTTGCGCGGCTTGACCACGACCGTGATCTTCCTGTCTTCCTGCCTGGCGGTTTGCGACTGCGTCTGAGCTTGTTGTTGTGGCGGGACTTGTTGAACCTGCGTTTGCGTTGTCATTGCGATTCTCCTTCGGTTGGCATTAACTTTGCACTGCTTAACAAGCTGTCCACCAAAGTGGCCAGTCCTTCACACCTGGAGCCAGAAACCCAACTCGTGTGGCGCGCAGCATCGCCGCCGCCGTGGCCGCGGGCGATGAGCGCAACAGGCAATCGTGTAGCCCCGTTATCCGTCGTCAATGTCGACCGGGGCGCGGCTTCCGCAGCCCGGTTCCGGTTCGCTCAGACGGTGTGTTTTCCAGCCGATGCCGCTCTTCGCCTCCCAATGCGGTCATGCGCGCTGTGGTCGAATGCGTGCCCGAGTGTCGCACTCGAGGCCGCGGCCAGACTCTGCCGACGTGCAAAAGGGAGCGCTCCCGCGATGGGGAGCGCACCTCAAGGTCGATTCAGCCTGGGCGGTCCGGTTGGATTCTCGTTATCGCCGCTCTTCGATGTTGCTCTCAGGTTCTGCTCTCTCAGGTTCTGCTGGGACGCGTCTTTTGCACGCCCTCGGAAAATTTCTCGCTGCACAATTCCGCTTTTGCGATTCCGGACAAAGTGTTCGTTCTTTTTTCACAGTGTCCGCCGAAATTGTCTAATCTTATATAAACCACTGATTTCACACGTATTAGTTCGGACAATCCGGACAAACAAACTCGCTCGTTGGGCCTATTGTTCCGGTAAACTGCCGTGACTGGAATGAACACTTTTAATCAATTTGCGTGAAGTGTTCGGCGAACTTGGCTGAACACTTTGTCTGCAATCAGGTTGATGAGAGCCGCGCGCGGTGCGCAAGCCGGCGCTCGGTACAGGGAGGCGAATGAAGATCACCCTCGACGTCGCGACCTCCACGCCGCTGACGGAACAGATCGTCGGACAGGTCGAAGCGCTGATCCTGTCGCGCGAACTGCGCGTCGGCATGCGGTTGCCGTCCATCCGCAAATTCGCGGCGGAACACAACATCAGCCGCTTTCCCGTGATCGAGGCGTACGACCGTCTCGCCACGCGCGGCCTGCTGCAGCCCAAGCACGGCTCCGGCTACTACGTGGCCGAACAGTTCGACAAGGCGCCGCGCGCCACGCGCGGGCTGGATGCGATTCGCTCGACGCCCGAGTCCGACCAGATCCTCAGGCAATTCGAGCGGCCGGACGAAGTGCTGAACCTCTCGATCGGCTTCATTCCCGAGGCGTGGCGCGACGTCGAAGGCATCGCGCAGGCGATCCGCGAGGCTTCGCGCAAGGACGCGCGCAGTCTGATCGACTACGCGATTCCGCAAGGCGACCCCGTGCTGCGGCTGCAGATCGAGCAGCGTCTCTCGTTCGTCGGCGTGGCGGCGGAGCCGCAGAACATCATGGTGACCAACAGCGCGAGCGAGGCGCTCGACCTCGTCGTGCGGATGCTGCTCAAGCCGGGCGACACCGTGTTCGTCGAAGATCCCGGCTATTTCAACCTGTTCGGGCTGCTCAAGCTGCAGGGGATGGAACTGGTCGGCGTACCGCGCCTGTCGACGGGACCCGACGTCGACGCCGTCGAGGCGCTGCTCAGGCAGCACCGGCCCAAGCTCTTTTTCATCAACACGGTCTTTCACAACCCGACGGGCACCAACGTCGCGCCGCACGTCGGCTTCCGGCTGCTGCAGCTTGCGCAGGAGCACGACTTCATGATCGTCGAGGACGACGTCTACGCGGATTTCCAGGCCATTCCGACGCAGCGCCTCGCGTCGCTCGACCGGCTCAGGCGCGTGGTCTATATCGGCGGGTTTTCGAAGAGTCTGTCGTCGTCGCTGCGGCTCGGCTATATTGCCGCCGAAGCGGCCCTCGTCAAGCATTTCGTCGAAGTCAAGGCGCTGACGAGCCTGGGCGGCACGCGCTTTAGCGAGCGCGTCGTCGCCGCGCTGCTCGAGCGCGGCACCTATCGCAAGCATCTGGAGCGGCTGCGGCGTCGCGTGAACGGCGCGATTTCAACGGCCGTCGAACTGCTCGCGCATCTCGGCTGGGAAGTGTTCGACGAGCCGTGCGGCGGCACGCTGCTGTGGGCGCGCGTGCCAAGCGTGCCGAACTCCGACGTGTTCGTCGCCGAAGCGGCGCGGGCGGGGATCACCGTGCAGCCGGGCAGCTACTATCGGCCGCACGGCGAGCCGACGCCTTGGGTGCGCTTTAACACGGCGTATCTCGACAACGAGCGCGCAGTGGGATTTCTGCGGCGAGCGACGGAACTGGGCGCATGAGAAGCGCCGCACACGGGCGGTTATCAGCACACACCGCTGACCTCGGGCCGTTGAGCACAGACCGTTGAGCACAGACCGTCGAGTCAGGCGTGACGGGGAAACGGCGGGCGAACGATTCAGCCGCCCTTCTGCCGCGCGAGCCGCGCACGCGCATCGCCGAGATTCTCGAAGCGGTCCTCTTCGTCGTTGAACACGGCGATGCGTCCGTGTCCGATGTCGTAGACCCAGCCCTGAATGTCGAGGCGCTTTTGCGCGAGCCGCCCCGCGACGGACGGATGCGTGCGCAGATGCATCAGCTGCAGCCGGATGTTCTCTTCGACGAGCGCCTGCACGAGGTGCTCGCTGTCGACGTTGCGCGCCTGCACGACGCTGCGCGCCGTCTCGGCGTTGCGCAGCCACGCGTTGACGGTCGGCATGTCTTCCGCCGTCATGGGCGCCGTGCCCGCGAGGCCGCGCATCGCGCCGCAGTCGCTGTGCCCGCACACCACGATCTGCCGCACGTTCAGCGCCAGCACGGCATATTCGACGACGGCCGACACGCCGCCCAGCATCTCCCCGTAAGCCGGGACGATATTGCCGATATTGCGGCACACGAACAGTTCGCCCGGATGCGTCTGGGTAATCATTTCCGGCGACACGCGCGAATCGGCGCAGGTGATGAACAGCGTGTGCGGCGCCTGCCCTTGCGCAAGGCTTTCGAACAGCGCCTGATTGGAAGGGAACACTTCGTCGCTGAACTGTTCGACGCCGTCCAGCAGATGCAGCAGGTCCGGCCTCGCAGGATCACGAAGCCGACTGATGTTGAGCATATCGTCCGACATGGGGCCGTCTCCCTTCGCAGCGCATCTGAATGTGATGGATGAAGGAGTGTACGACGGGAATGCGTCAGCAGGCGCTCATGCGTCACGCCGAGTCGCCGGGACGACCGCTCGCGCGCCACGGCTGCATGATGAACGCGCGACCTGCACGCGCCATAAAAGAAGCCCCGGCCGGACGTGATCTGAGCGGCGCGGGGCTCGACAAAAGCTCGCCTGTTCTCAAGAGGCAAGCTCACGTTACGCGCGTCAAAAAAGCTGGGCAACCGAAAAAAACCCCGGGCGCCGGGTGGCGGCGACCGGGGGAAGCTCTCTCGCGCGCGA
This sequence comes from Burkholderia sp. E7m39, assembly GCA_001319865.1. GTDB lineage: Bacteria > Pseudomonadota > Gammaproteobacteria > Burkholderiales > Burkholderiaceae > Paraburkholderia > Paraburkholderia bengalensis. The sequence continues at coordinate 15,098 of BBSL01000442.1, forward strand.
CGGGTTCACATCGCGCACGGTCACCACTCTATCGGCTCGTGCGCCGCGGATTAAGCCGTCGCGAGGAAACACTCCTTTCCGGGGCGCGCAATGCGCGTCGGCACATCAGCGGCAACGCTTCGCGCGAGGCGTCATCGGGCGTGGCGGCGCCGCAAATGCGCAGCCGCATCGTCATTTCACGCGCGGCCTCGCGGGATGCACGCGCGCCGCGCATTCCCCGCACACGCCCTGCAACGCGAGCGTCTTGCCGACGAGATGCAAGCCGAACTTCTTCGCGATCACGCCGCGCCTGTGATCGATCGTCGGGTCGGAAAATTCTTCGACGCGGCCGCACACGATGCACACGAGATGATCGTGCGCCCTGCCCGTGTTCAGTTCGTACAGACTGTGATGCTTGCCGAGCGGGACGTTCGCGACAAAACCGG
>BBSL01000443.1 GCA_001319865.1 Burkholderia sp. E7m39
GCCTCGACCAGCTGATTGAGCACGCGATAGGTGGTCGAGAGATTCATGCGGTCGCCGTCGGCGGCGATACGCCGGTGAATCTCCTCCGCGCTGAAATGGCCGTGCTCCGCGCGCCGCAGATAGTCGAGCACGGCGACCTGTGCCGCCGTGCCTAGCAGGCCGGCGCGCCGGAGCGCATCGAGAATACGTGTCGGGGATGAGGAACGAGGCGGCATGCGCAGCCGTTCTGGATCGAATCGTTGGGGACCGGCTTTCAGCCTATGACATCGGCACGAAGTTTTCCGGAACCTAGTTGATTGCGATTCGCATTCGACAGAATGGCCACACACGCGCGAACGAATGCGTGGCGCAGCGGGACAACTCAGCGCGAACGGCGCCGTCCGGCAGCATCGCCGCGACGCCTGGCAGCATGTTCGGCGGGTTGCAGCACCGCGTCCTTATGCCATGCGCCGCGCCGGTTGCGCACGAGTTCGGCCGCTTGCCACGATGCCAGCGCAAGGCAGCCGAACACCACTTCGCGCATGCGCTTGACGAGCGCAAGCGACAGCGCCGTCTGCTCGTCGACGCCGAACATCCGCGCAAGCAGCACGACGACAGCTTCCTGCACGCCGACGCCCGACGGCACGAAAAACGCCGCATGGCGTGCCGCCTGCGTGAGGGCCTCGACGGCGAGCGCGCCGCCTATCGACACAGGATGCCCGAGCATCCACAGCGCGAGGTACACCTCGGACGCGCCGACGGCATACCCGGCGAATTGCCAGATGAAGGCGCGCAGCAGCAGACGCGGCTCGCGCAAGAGCGCGTCGATAGCGGCGTCGAGCCGCGCGCCGCCGATGCGCCCGACATCCCAATGCGCGCTGACGGGCAGCCGCGCGCACCAGCGTTCGATGGCATGAAACAGCCCGCCACGCCGCAGCAGCACGAACACGACGACAGGCAGCGGCACGGACAGCAGCAACGCCGCGCCGATCGTCACGAGCAGATCGTCGTGTCCCGTCTGCGCGACGATCAGTACGAGTCCGAGCGCGGCGAACACATACTGGACGGCGAGCGTCACCAGCACCTCGACGATCACCGAGGCGGCGACCACGCCCGTGTCGTCGAGCCGCCAGCGCGCCAGCCGCACGCCGACGATCTCGCCGCCGATGCTCGCCACGGGCAAGAGCCTGCTAACGGCCTCGCGCACCGTCGCGACCCACCACAGATACGCGAGCGACACGCGCTTGCCGAGCAGCACCCACCACGCCTGCGCATCGAGCAGCAGCGGCAGCGCGTGCAGCGGCACGAGCCACAGCAGCGCGAAGCCCGCCGAACGGATGGCGTGCAGCACGTCGCCCACGCCGCCATGCAGCGCGAGCGCGATCAGCACCGCGATGCCCGCGGGAAGCCCCAGCCATTTGAGCCACTTCATCATTCGTAAATGCGTTGCGCGAACACATCGGCGAAACCGCCCGTGATCGCGCCGCTCGCGGCAATCGCCGCGGCGACGCGCGCGGACAGCAGCGCGTCGAGTTCGTCGCTGTGCCGATAGGTCTGCATTGTCGGCGTGATCGGTTCCGCGCCCGCCACGGCGGGATGACTGTAGATTTCGCCGACGCCGTCCGGCAGCCGCGCGAGCGCGTCGAGCAGCGCGGCTTCGTCGAGGTGTCCTGTCTGCGACAGGCCGATCACATAGTCGTTATGCGCGATCCCTGCATTATCCAGTTGCTTGCGCATGCGCGCCATCCAGGGCCTGATCCAGCGCGGCGCGCCTGCTTCGTACGGCAGGCGCATCGCCTGCAGCCCATAGTCGCGGCCCACCTCGATGATCAGCGCCAGCACCGTCGGATGCAGATGAAAATGCTTGTGCGTGTTCACGTGATCGAGCTTGAGCCCCGTGCGCGCGAACGCCTGGAACTGCGCGCGAATTTCCGCCTTCAGTTGCCGGCGCACTTCGGGCAGCAGGAAAAAGCGAAAGCCGTCGCGCACCATCCGGTCGCCCAGGCGTCCGTGCCGGTTGACGAGCGCGGGCACCAGATGGGTTGCGAGCATCGGCGCGCCATCGGCGAGCACGATATGCAAGCCGACGCGCAGCGTGGGATTGCGCTGCGCGCGGCGCACGGCGTCGAGCGCAGCGGGCGCCGACACCATCAGGCTCGCCGCCGTCAGCACGCCGTTCTGATGCGCGCGCTCGACCGCCTCGTTGATCCGCAGATGCAGCCCGAAGTCGTCGGCCGTCACGATCAGCGCGCGTCGCGGCTTGTGCGTCGCGTCTTGCGACGAGGCTCGCGGCGAACTTCGTGTCATGCCTCGTGAGCCCGCAGGAAGCGGAAGAATTCGACGCCTTCGCGCAGGCGCCGCTTCATCATTTCCCAGCTCACCAGCATTTCGCGGACGATTTCCCAGATCTTCGACGGCCGGAAATAGAACTGCCGGTAGAACTGCTCGAGATGGTGATAGATCTCTTCGCGCGACAGGTGCGCATAGCCGATCGCCGCGAGCTGGACGCCTTCCTTGCTCACCAGGTTGATCACCTTGTTCTCTTCGAGCCAGCCGTTCTCGACGGCCTGCTTGTAGAGCGTCGTGCCGGGATACGGCGCGGCGAGCGACACCTGAATGGTGTGCGGATTGATTTCCTTCGCGTACTCGATGGTCTTCTGGATCGTCTCTTTCGTTTCGCCCGGCAAACCGAGAATGAAGGTGCCGTGTATCTTGATGCCGAGCTTGCGGCAGTCTTCGGAGAAACGCCGCGCAATGTCGGTGCGCAAGCCCTTCTTGATGTTCAGCAGGATCTGGTCATCGCCCGATTCGTAGCCGACCAGCAGCAGGCGCAGGCCGTTTTCCTTCATGATCTTGAGCGTCGAATACGGCACGTTCGCCTTCGCGTTGCACGACCACGTAACGCCGAGCTTGCCGAGCCCGCGCGCGATTTCTTCGACGCGCGGCTTGAAGTCGGTGAAAGTGTCGTCGTCGAACATGATCTCCTTCACTTCGGGCATGTTGTCGCGAATCCACTTCACTTCTTCGAGCACGTTCTCGACGGAGCGCGTCCGATAGCGATGCCCGCCCACCGTCTGCGGCCACAGGCAGAACGTGCAGCGCGAGCGGCAGCCGCGCCCCGTGTAGATCGACACGTACGGGTGCTTCAGATAGCCGATGAAGTAGTTGTCGATCTTCAGGTCGCGCTTGTAGACAGGCGCGACGAACGGCAGCTGGTCCATGTTCTCGAGGATGGGCCGCGCTTCGTTGTGTTCGATCGAGCCGTCGGCGGCGCGGTAGCTCAGGCCCTTGATCTGCGCGAACGGCAGACCTTGCGCGATCTCCATGCAGGTGAAATCGAACTCTTCGCGGCAGACGAAATCGATCGCGTCGCTCGCCGTCAGCGAGTTGTGCGGATCGACGGCCACCTTCGCGCCGACCATGCCGACCAACACATTCGGCGCACGCTCTTTCAGGTGCTCGGCGAACAGCGCGTCGGTCGGAAACGACGGCGTGCTCGTGTGGATCACGACGAGGTCGTATTCCTGCGCGATCGCGAGCGACGCGTCGACGGACAGGCCGTCGGCGGGCGCGTCGAGCACGCGGCTGCCCGGCACGAGAGCAGCCGGCTGCGCGAGCCACGTCGGATACCAGAACGAGCGGATCTCGCGCTTGGCCTGATAGCGCGACCCCGCGCCGCCGTCGAATCCGTCATACGACGGCGCCTGCAAGAACAAAGTCTTCTTCATGTTCGCATTTCCACGAGTTTTGATTGAGCCGACCGCACGCGACGCGCGCCGCGCATCCGTGCGTCAGTGTCCTTCCGTTACTTCGAGTGCTTCGACAGGCTCGCGCCGGAAAACCGCCGCGTTGTCCGTCTCCACGACAGGCACGCGCACGCCGCGCCACACCACCGTCGAGCCGAATGATCCCGCCACCCATTGCGCGAACAGCAGCACGTCGCGCACGGGCAGCAGCGCGAGATCGCGCCAGAACCCGTCGCGCCCGCCGCGCATCATCGAATGCAGGATGACACGCGCGGCGATGCCGGCGACTGTCGCCACCGCGAGCCCGCCCGACAGCATGGCGTGCGCGCCGTGCAGCGCATACGCGAGCCATGCGCCGCACAGCATCCACGGCAGTGTGATCGTCACGAACAGGAATGTGAAGCCCGCGCGATTCACCGAGCGGATCGTGCGCAGCCAGCGCGTCTCGCGGTCCCAGAGCGCGCCGAGCGTGTTTTCCGTTACGTCCGTTTCGACGACGACGGGCGACAGCACCGTTTGCAGTCCGAGCTCGCGCACGTGTCCCGCGAGCCAGAAGTCGTCGGCGAGCGTGTTGCGCAAGCGCTGGAAACCGCCGATGCGCTCGAGCGTCGTGCGCCGCAGCGCGAGCGTCGCGCCGAAACCGAAGCGCGTCGAGCCGAACAGATGCGCGACCCGCACCGACGGCACGAACCATTCGTTGATGAACTGCGCACCCACGCGCGACCAGTACCCGGCAATGCCCTTCGCACGATATAGGCACGTGACGATGCCCACGCGCGCATCGGACAGCGGCGCGCACACGCGCATCAGATAGTCGGCCTCGACGGCAATGTCGCTGTCGGCGAGCACGAACACGTCATGATGCGCCCACTCGGCAAGGTTGATCAGATTGCTGACCTTCAGATTCGTACCATGAATGCGCGGATCGACGACGAGCGAAATCGGGCATCGCGGATACGCGGCCTGCAACCGGTGCACGATCGCGATGGCGGGATCATCGGCGCGCGACACGCCGCAGATCAGTTCGAAGCAGGGATGCGTCTGCTCGCAGAATGTCGCGAGATTTTCGAACAGACGCGGCTCGGCGCCGCACAGCGGTTTGAGCACGCTGACGGATGTCGGCGCGGCAGGTCTTTCGGCAGCAGCGGCGCGCGCCGCCGATACGAGCGATGCCACCACCGCGAGCACGGCATACGCCGCGGCGCCGAACGCCAACGCTGTCGGCAGCCAGTAAATGTGCAGCAGCGTGTCCTGCATGATTTCAATCGCTCCGGCTTCGAATAAGGATGGCCATCAAGTCAACGTCACGGCCACAACGACCATTCGGAGACAGACGGGCGGCGGCGTTACCAGCCCGTTGCATCGACGGCAACGTAAGGCATGCCGGTGAAACGCAGATGAAGCATCACGAGTCCCCGCGCCGGACAGACACTCGATACGCTCACGGCGTCGCGCGCCGGCCCGACAAAACGCGCGTGACGGCGCTTCACAGCCGCGCGGAACGCGACGTGTGCCGCATGGCGCGTCACCAGAACGACAGCCAGCAACAAGACGAACGTAAGGAGCCGGAACGACGTTGTCTCGAACAGCGTCTGCGGATACCGGCTGAAAACAAGCAGGCTTAAGACAGCGGCGTCGATCGTCATCGCGGCAACGGAGGCCGTGACGAGATGCGCGCGGATCATCTGAACGGTGGTTTGCTTCATTACACAACCGGCTCGACAGGGTGCGCACCGGGCGCTGCTTACTGCGCGAATGTGAAGCGAGCGTGACGGTGCGACGGATTCGGGCGTGCCCACGCTCGTGGACACGGCACACCGATGTTAGCGAGACGAATCTGAAGGGAATATTAAGCCCCTCAATGGTCGAAGCCATTCATTCACCTTTCAGCGCATTGCTGGCAGCTTGCGCATCGGACGCCAGAAGAGCCACGCATCGACGGGCGTCGATGCGGCGATGCTAGCGGCGTGATCCTGAAGAAATCCTTAAGGCCCTCGAATCACGGTAAGCGCGAGACCACCCGCGGCATTCCCGCGCTAGACTGCCATGGAACACGTACATTGCCACATCCATGCGCATTCTTCTCATTGAGGACGACGACCTGATCGGCAGCGGACTGGAAGTCGCACTGCGCAACGCCGGCTTTACCGTCGACTGGGCGCGCGATGGACAGCATGCCGACCTCGCGCTCGCCACCACGCACTATGTGCTGGCAATTCTCGACCTCGGCTTGCCCAAGCTCTCCGGGATGGATCTGCTCAAGGCCCTGCGCCTGCGCGGCGACGCCACGCCCGTGCTCGTGCTGACGGCGAAAGACACGGCCGCCGACAAAGTGCTCGGTCTCGACGCGGGCGCCGACGACTATCTGGGCAAGCCCTTCGATCTCGCCGAACTCGTGTCGCGCTGCCGCGCGCTGATCCGCCGCTCGCAGGGACGCGGCGCCGAGCTGATCTCATGGCGCGGCCTGAGCGTCGACCCTGTCGCGCAGACAGTATCGAAAGACGGCGCGCGCGTGCCGCTCACTGCGCGCGAATGGGCCGTGCTGATTCACCTGCTGACGAATGCGGGCGTGCCGCAGCCGCGCGCGCGCATCGAGGAAAGCCTGTATGGATGGCACGAGGAAGTCGAGAGCAATGCCGTAGAAGTGCACGTGTCGAACCTGCGCAAGAAGCTCGGCGTCGACGTGATCCGCACCGTGCGCGGTTTCGGCTACATCGTGGACAAGACCTGATGCGAACGCGCCCGACGTCGATCCGCCGCCGCCTGATGGGGCTGATCCTCGTCAGCGTCGGCGCGGTGTGGGCCGTGATGTTCGCGTGGAGCGTCAACAATGCGGCGCGCGAAGTCGACGAATGGGACGACGCTCGCCTCATCCAGCTCGCGCATCTGCTCGTCCAGCTCGACGGCCCTGACCTCGCGCGCCTCGCCGCCGCGGGCCTCGACGTGCGCAACGAATACACGCGCGCGTCGCGCGCCGTGCACGACGACTCGGACGCGCAACCGCGCGACGCGCTCTTCGAGGTGCGCAACGCGGCGGGCGAAGTGATCGCCGCGAGTCCGGACATCGCGGCGCTGCGCGAGCCGATCGCGCGCGACGAAACGGCTGAAGGCGTGCACAGGCTCACGCTGCACGGCGAATCGTGGCTCGCATACGCGCTCGCCGACAGCGCGACGGGACGCCGCGTGCGCGTGCTCGAACCCGCCAACCTGCGCAGCGATCTGACCTCGGGCGTCTCCAGCCGCATCGCACGACCCATCGTGTTTGCGCTGCCCGTGCTCGCCCTGCTCGTCTGGTTCAGCATCGGGCACGGTTTCCGGCCGCTGTCGGCAATCTCGAAGGCCGTGCGCACGCGCGACGCGCGCAATCTCGAGCCGATTCACGTCGATCCGTCGCCCGCCGAAGTGCGGCCGCTCGTCGACGCCATCAACCAGCTGCTCGCGCGCGTGCAGCAGTCGATCCAGCGCGAACGCGCCTTCACGGCCGACGCCGCGCACGAACTGAAAACGCCGCTCGCTGCCATCAAGGTCCAGGCGCAGGTGGCCCTCGCCGCGCACGACGGCGCGCAGCAACAGCAGGCGATGCAGCGCGTGGTTCAGGGCGTGGACCGCAGTGCGCATCTCGCCGAGCAGCTGCTGCTGCTCGCGCGGCTCGACGAGCGCGAGACGCTCGCACATTCACGCGTGCGGCTGCACGAAGTCGCGAGCGAGGCGATCGCGTTTCGCGCGCCGCATGCCGAACAGAAGTCGATGGCCGTCGCGCTGACGGGCGAGCGCGACGCGGAAGTCCACGCGGACCGAGCGCTCGCGCGCACACTGATCGACAACCTGCTCGACAACGCGATCAAGTACGGCGACGTGGGCGGTCGCGTGCACATCAGCGTGCTCGCGGACGCGCAAACGGTATCGGTGACGGTGTCCGACAACGGCCCCGGCGTCAACGACGAGGAGCGCGCGCGTCTGACCGACCGCTTCTTTCGCGGCGCGTCGGCATCGGCGAGCGGAAACGGCAGCGGCCTCGGGCTGTCGATCGTTTCTCGCATCGCGGCGCATTCGAACGCGCGGATTCATATCGGTTCGGGCATCGGCCGGCGCGGGCTCGCGGTGCAGATCGCGTTTCCGCGCGCGCCCGATTTGCGAGCGAAGGCCGCGGAGAAATCGTGAGCGCATGAGCGGTCGACGTAATCGGCCGACACGCGAAAGCATGCGTCTGTCGGTCCGTTTTCAACAGCTGTGTCCCGTATGCGCGCCTCGAGTCGGCACACACGCGTGATTAACAGCAACAGCAGCAGAAGCAGGAGTGAAAGCGGACGGGACGGCGCCATAGCCGAGCATCGTCCGACGACGCGCGCGGAAACGGGCTCAGGGAAAAAGCGGCAAGGACATCGGCCGCTCGACGCCCGATGACTGCTTTCGAGCGGGCCGCGCGGCACGGGGCTGATTGCGGGACTGATTACGGAGCGTATTGCCGGGCTTTTGCTGGCGCATCGCCGAACTCGCCCGCTCGAGGCCTCGGCGTACGCGGGCCAGCGCGGGCGAGAACGAAGCCGGCTGCGCCATCAGCGATGGCAACGAAGCCTCCAGTTCCATCAGCAACATCGGCAAGCTCGGCGCCGGGGATGGTCGGGTCTTCCGTGGTCGGTTTGTCATGGACGCCTCTCGGGAACGCTGCGCGCACTGTATCACAGCGCCGCTTCGCGCTTGCCGGGCGGGACGGGTGGCATCGCGCAGCGCCTTTGCGCGGCGTCGGCGCGCCAGACAGAGCGCTACATACCCAACGCAAAGCACGGCAACCGACGGGCGCGCTAAACGAGCGCTTCGTCGGCGACGGCGAGCATCGTGCCGCGGCATGCAGGCGATCCGCAGCGGCAAACATACTGTCGGCGTGTCTCTTCATCCTCGGGATCATCGACGCACAGACCGTACGAAATCAGCAGCTCCTCGCCACACTGGATATCGACCGCCGCTTCGATGAACACGCGCCCGTCCACTTCGACGGCCTCGCAGTTCGCACTGCACGCATGGTTCAGCCACCGCGCGCTATTGCCGCCGATGCTGCCGTCGATCACCCGTCCATCGGACAGCCCGAACACGAATGTATGCCCATATTCGCCGCTGCCCTGCACGATGCGCTTCGCGGCGCGTCGCCATGACGTCACCTCGCCCTTGTACTCGATGATGCGCTCGCCGGCTGCGAGCGAGCAAAGCGCGAACACACCTTTGCCGTGAATCGGCGACCGCCTGACTGATAAACGACGCATGGGCTGCTTTCGATGAGGGACGATCGATGCAGTATAGGGTGCGAAAAAAATCCGCTGTTATCGATGTGCGTATGTTCGTCCTCGCGCGCGCATCGAAATCGTGAGGATGCGCCGTTGCTTCCCTCGCCTGTCGCAAGGGCGTTGCCGCTATACGCGTCTGACGGTTGCAAAGCTCATGGCGATCGAACCGCGCGCATTTGCGCTGCGCGGCTCGAATGTCGCGGCACCGGCATGCGATGCGCGCGCGAGCCGCGCATACAGATCGGGACGCCGCGCGTCGAGCCAGCGCTGCCCAGGGCTCGTGCCGATCAGCGCGGGATCGAGGTCCGCGACGATCATGCCGTCGTCGGCTGCACCATGTTCGCCTCGCGCGACGATGCGCCCGAACGGATCGACGATCGCGCCATAACCGCCGTCGCTGTAGACGACGAACATACCGTTGTCGAGCGCACGCGCGGGCAAGGCGTGTCGCGTCCACGCGTTCGTTTCGTCCGCTTCGCTGCCCATCGTCGCCGCGTCTGGGCACGCTTGCGGCGCAACCAGCAATGCCGCGCCGAGCAGCGACGCCATCCGCGCGTTCTCCACCAGATAGTGGTCGCCGCCCACCAGCACCGCGAGCCGCCAGCCGGCGGGCGTATCGAACACGGTGAAGGCGTCGCCGCGCGCGATGTGAGGCTGGCCGTCCGTCTGCAGCATCCGGTGCACGTGCCGCTCGCCGCCCGGCAGGCAGACGGCGTAGCTGTCATATAGCTCGCCGCTTGCAGCGCGCTCGATCAATCCGACGCCCGCCGCCACGCCCGTGCGGTCAACGGCAGCGGCGACGGCGCGCACGCAGGGACTGTCGATGCCCACCGCGAGCGCCTTCAAGTCCGCGCGGTGCGTCCTGCGCGCATCGCCGGCCGATGCCGCGCGCGAATCGATACCGCCCGTCAGCGACGCTTCGGGAAACACCGCGAGCCCGACGCCCGCGCGCGCCGCACGGTCGATGTGCGCGACGACGCGCGCAACGTTATGGTCGACGGCACCGCGCTGTGCGGCAAACGGAATCGAGGCGACGCGCAGCGTCGCGGCAGGCATGGAGCACATGATGGAGATCGCGTTGACTCAACAGGATGGCTCTATTGAAGCGTCCGCCGTTCGATAAGTAAAATGAATAATCTGATCGAAACGATAACGGTGAAGAATGGAAATCCGCCTGCTGCGCGCGTTCCTGACCGTCGCGAACCTGCGCCATTTCGGCCGCGCCGCTGAAGCCTTGCACCTGAGCCAGCCTGCGCTGAGCAAGCAGATCGTCGCGCTCGAAGCGAGCGTCGGCGGCCGCCTGTTCGAGCGCGGAAGGCACGGCGCCGAGCTGACGGCGTTCGGCGCGGCATTCCTGCCCGACGCCGAGGCGCTGGTGCGCGACGCCGACGACGTGCTCGCCCGCGCGCGCGAGGCAAGCGGCGGACGGCGCGGCCATCTGCGCATCGGACTGTGCCTGTCGACGCTCACGCTCGCACCGCCGCTGATCGCCGCGTATCGCGCGCAGCATCCGCACATCGGCGTCACGCTCAATGATCTGTCGTCGGCGGAACAGACACGGCGCATGTTCGCGGGCAAGCTCGATGTCGGGTTCGTACGCTTGCCGGCGGCGCCGGGACTGTCGGCGTTCGCCGTGATCGACGAGTCGCTCGCGCTCGCTGTTCCGCAGCAGGCGAAGTGGAAGCGCGTGCCCGCAAGGCTGGACGAGTTCAACGAGCTCGGCTTCATCGCGCTCGCGCGTCATCGCGGGCCAGGCACGGCCGCGATGATCGACGCCTGGTGTGCGGAACGCGGGTTCACGCCGCGTGTGATCCAGCAGGCCGACGATATCCAGTCGGTGCTGGCGGGCGTGGCCGCGGGCGTCGGTGTCGCGTTCGTGCCGTCGCGCGCGCAGTATCTGCTGCGCGACGCCAAGGTGTTGCGGCTCAAGGATGCCTCGGCGCAATGGCGCGTCGGCCTTGCGTGGCAGACGGAGCGCGACGATCCCGTGGTGGCGCGCTTCGTCGATTACGTGCGCGCCGCGATGAAGCACAACGCACAGGCGGCGCGCGCCGCGGTTACGGCGTGACGATTACAGCGTAAGGCGTGCTTCGAGGCCGCCGCCTTCGCGGTTGCGCAGCGTGAGCGTTGCGTTCATCGACTGCGCGAGCTGCTTCGCGATCGCGAGGCCGAGCCCCGTGCCGCCCGTTTCCCGATTGCGCGAACTCTCGACGCGATAGAACGGCTGGAACACGGCTTCGAGCAGCGATGACGGAATGCCGGGCCCGCGATCGAGCACGGTGATGGACAACTGGCGCTTGCGCCCGGGATCGACGAGGACATCGACGGTAACGGCGCCGCCGCCCGAATACTTCAGCGCGTTGTCGATCAGATTGCCCAGGATGCGCCGCAGCGCCTGCGGACGCGTCGTGACCGTCTCGCCGATGTGTCCCGTCAGCGACACGGGGTCGCCCGCATCCGCGTAGTCGCTGACGATGCTCTCCAGCAGCGCATCGGGATCGATCCGGCAGGGCTTTTCGTCGGCGCCGTGCAGTGTGCGCGCGTAGGCCACGCCCTCACGTACGAGCAACTCCATTTCCTTCAGATCTTTTTGCAGACGCGCGCGCTCCGTTTCGTCGTCGAGCAGATCGGCGCGCAGCCGCATGCGCGTGATGGGCGTTTGCAGATCGTGCGAAATCGCCGCGAGTATCTGCAGACGCTCGCGCATATAGATGCCGATGCGCGCCTGCATCGCGTTGAACGCCTTCGACGCGCGCGCCACTTCTTCCGGGCCGTCCTCGGGCAGCGCGGCGGGCGCGAGGTCGGGGCCGAGCGTGTCGGCGGCGCGCGCGAGCCGCTCGAGCGGCCGCGTCGCGAGCCGCACCGCGAGCCATGCGCAGCCGGCGAGCAGTGCAAGCTGCGCGGCGAGCACGAGCGGCAGCCACGGCGACAGCGGAATGCCGTGCATGGGATGCATGTCGATAGTGAGGGGCGTGCCGTCGCTCAACGTCATATGCACTTCGAGATGCTCGGCGTCGCCCGGCACGGCATTGGCCGTCACGTGATACTTCGAGCCGATGTCCTTCGCGATCGATTCGCCGATTTCCTGCGACAGCTTCGCGTCGGGCGGCATGCCGCTCGTGCCCTTGCCGAGCACGAACCGATAGCTGCGCCGCGCGAGCTTCGGCAGCCACGCTTCGCGCTCGGCGGGCGTCAGACGGTCGAGCAGCGCGACGGAGCTGGTCACTTCCTGACCGATGTAGCCGACCATCACATGCATGGTCGCGTCGTTGCGCTCGGTCACCGTGAGCCACACGGAAAGCGTCTGCGCGGCCAGCAGCCCGGCGAAGAAGATCAGCGACAGCCGCACGAACAGCGTGCGCGGCGCCCACAGCGCACGCGGGAGCGAGGCGGCGTTCATCCCGCGCTGTCCTCTGCCGTGACGAGCGACGAGAACACATAGCCCTCGTTGCGCAGCGTCTTGATATAGCGCGGCTCGCGCGCGTCGTCGCGCAGGCGCTGGCGCACGCGGCTCACGAGCAGGTCGATCGAGCGGTCGAACGGCTCCGTCTGGCGTCCTTGCGTGAGCGTGAGCAACTGGTCGCGCGTCAGCACGCGCTGCGGATGATCGACGAACACGCGCAGCAGCCGGTATTCGGCGCCGCTCAGCGCGACCATCGTGCCGTCGCTGTCGATCAGGTTGCGGCCGATCGTATCGAGCCGCCAGTCGCCGAAGCACAGGAAGTGGGCCGTGCTCTGCTGCTCGTTGCCAGGCGGCATCATCCGCGCGCGGCGCAGGATCGCGCGGATGCGCGCCAGCAGTTCGCGCACGGCGAACGGCTTGGCGAGATAGTCGTCGGCGCCCATTTCGAGCCCCACGACGCGGTCGGTCTCCTCGCTGAGCGCCGTCAGCATCAGGATCGGGATGTGCTGGAATTCGCCCGCGCGCAACTCGCGGCACAGGTCGAGACCGCTTTCGCCGGGCAGCATCAGGTCGAGTACGATCAGGTCGGGGCGCTCGACGGCCAGCGCCGCGCGCATCTGCCGGCCGCCCGATGCGAGCGTCACCCGCACGCCGTTCTTGCCCAGATAGGTGCCGACCAGTTCGCGGATGTCGCGGTCGTCGTCGACGATCAGAACGTGATCCGTTTTATCCACACAAGGCTCCTTCCGCCGTTGCGCCTGTTGATGGTCCGCTTATCTTACGCGTCGCCGACGACCGACAGGCTCTTGCCGTCCGACACCGACGCCTCGAGCGCATACGGATCGACGTCGTCCAGACAGCCGATGTTCACGCGCCACAGGTTCGGGTCCTTGCGGGTCTGATGAAACGGATAGATGCCGCAGTGCTTGCAGAAATAGTGCTTCGCGACGCGCGTGTTGAACTGGTACAGCGTCAGGCTGTCCTCGCCTGACAGGATGCGCAGCGCGCCCGACGCAAAGAACGGCGTCATCAGCGCGCCCTTGCGGCGGCACAGGCTGCAGTTGCAGCGCGCGGCGGGCGTAACGGGCGTTTCGACTTCGAACTGGACGGCGCCGCAATGGCATGAGCCGTGATGAATAGGGGTAGTCATGGCGTGCTCCTCGATGCGATGCCGCCTTTATACCCTGGCGCTGATCGGGCGATGTGTCCCAATGTATCTGGCTGGTACAGCGATACAAAATCGCCGCTCAGGCACGCGTGGCGGGGCTCGCGGGCTCGCAGACCGTGGCGGCGGCGGCGTAGCGTCGCCGCTGCACGGGGCCGGGGCTGCGCGCGCTACTGGCTGCACCCGTCCTTCGCGTCGGGCGCCTTGACGGCCGTCAGATCGAAATCCGCCTCCTGCAAGCCCTTCGGACTCGTCGCGACCCAATGCAGTTGCGTGGGCGAGCGCACGAGGCCGACACTGCCCGTGTACGTCCACGCAATCGGCGAAGGCTGGGTGCCCGCCAGTTCGATCGACGTCGGCGTGAGCTTCAGATGCAATAGCCGTCCATCCTGTGCCGGCGTATACGCCCGCGCGCCGATGACCGCGATGCCCGCCTCGCGCATGGAAGCCGGCATGCAGTCGAGCGTCGCCGTCGTGTTGCCGTCCGCGTCGACCAGTTGCGCGAAGCCGTGGCCCTTGTCGTCCGTCGCGACGACGATGAAACGATCGACGGTCGGCACATACGCAGCCGCATACGTGTAGTACAGCAGCCGGTCCGCGATCACGCGCGGCTCGCTCAACGCGCCCGTCGCGGGATCGAGCGTCGCCACCTTCAGCCGCGCGTAGGTCTCGCCGCTCACGTACTGCTGCCACACGAGCAGCGCGCGTGTCGGCGAGCCCGCGATCATCGGCCACCATTCGCGCACGCGCGGCGCAACCTCGACGGCCTGCAGCAGCGCACCGTCGGCGTCGTACGTCTTCGCGTAGACGCCCTTGCCCGTGCCCAGATTGTCGACACCGCCGCCGTCCACCCAATCGTTCGAGTAGAACACGACGAAGCGCGAGCCGACGGCGGCGACGTGACCCGAGTGACCGCCCGCGAGCACGTCGTTCGGATAAGGCTTCACGTCTTTCAGACCGGACGTGTAGACGCCGTAACGCTGGCTCACTTCATTGGCCGTATGCCAGCCGTCCTCGAACGACACCATCACGCGGCCCGTGTCGTTCTGCGCGACGGACACGGGCTCCTGCGCTTCCGGCCGGCTGATGAATACGCGCGGCCGCCCGAGATTCGCCTGCTGCGGCGTCCAGCGCGCCACGTAGACATCGTGCGTCCAGTTGCGGTCGCGGCCCGGGCCGCGCGGCGGCAGGCCCGAACTGCTGAAGAACACGGTCGTCACGCCCTGCGCATCGGTTATCGCGCCGATGCCGTGCTGCCAGGCGCGCAGATCGCCCGTCGGCACACGCGCCGTGCTGGCGGCGGACGCCGAACGGGTCGGCTTCGTGCCGGCCGCGCTCGCGCCCGGCACGGCATGCGCAGCGGCCGCGACCGCGACGGGGACCGCGAGTACTGCAAGCATGGTCCGCATGGGCGCCCTTCACTCCACCGTGACCGATTTCGCGAGGTTGCGCGGCTTGTCGACGTCGGTGCCGCGTGCGCAGGCCGTGTGGTACGCGAGCAATTGCAGCGGCACCACGTGCAGGATGGGCGACAGCGGGCCGTAGTGCTCCGGCAACTGGATCACGCGCAGGCCGTCGCCGCTTTCGATCTTCGTGTCCGCATCGGCGAGCACGAACAGCTGGCCGCCGCGCGCGCGCACTTCCT
>BBSL01000444.1 GCA_001319865.1 Burkholderia sp. E7m39
ACGAGGGGCGAACCGGCACGCGCGCCGATCACCCGGTCCGGTTCGCTCTTCGCGAACACGGCGATCGCATAAGCGCCGCGCAAGCGCAGCAATGCGCGCTGCACGGCTTTCAGCAGGTCGCGCGACGCATCCTGCTCGCGCGTGTGATGGATCAGATGCGCGATCACTTCCGTGTCGGTCGCCGATTCGAACACGTATCCGAGCGCCTTCAGCTCGTCGCGCAGCGGTTCGTGATTTTCGATGATGCCGTTATGGACCAGCGCGATCTCGTCGCGCGAGAAGATCGGGTGCGCGTTGTCCGTGACGGGCGCGCCATGCGTCGCCCAGCGTGTGTGCGCGACGCCGATTGTGCCCGACAGGTTCGCCGCCTCGACCTGCCCGGCCAGATTCGCGACGCGTTCCGTGCTGCGCACGCGGCGCGGCGAGCCGTGCTGCAAAACGGCCACGCCGCATGAGTCATAGCCGCGATATTCGAGCCGGCGCAATCCTTCCGTCAGCACGCCGACGACGTCGCGCTGCGCTACTGCTCCTACGATTCCGCACATGTTGGTCTCCGTGGTGCGTGTCTTGTCCTGGGTAGCGGCGTGCCTACGCGGCCTGGCGCTCGAACTCGGGCACGCTCATCACGTGCGAGATCATGCCGTCGTCGTCGTGATACGCAACGAGGCAGCGGCCGGCATCGCCTTCGGGAATGTCGTGCGTCGCCGGCTGCGGGGCTTCCGCCGCCTCGGGCATGCGGCGCACGCGGCTCGTGTTCAGCGCATCCATCTGACGGCCGAAGGTCCACAGCACCATCGACAGCACGACGATGCCGATGCCGACGATGCCCGGCATGAACGCGTCGAGCGACATCTCCTCTTCGCTCGCGTTCGCGAGACACCAGCGGATATAGACGGCCGCCAGCACCCACGTGCCCAGCACGAGCGCAGGCCGCGCGAAGCGATACCACGCGACGGAACGCATGGCTTGCGCCTTGCTGCACTCGGTGGCGAACTGCGAGACGGACTGCTTCGACACATCGATGATCGGGTATTCCATGTTGTATTTCCCCTGTCCTGATTGTTGGCTATGCGGTAGTCACTGCGTTGACGTCATTCCGACTGCGGCGCTGCGGGTTGTGCGAGAAGCGGTGCCGATGCATCGGCCGTCACGGCGCCGCTGGAGCGGATGCCGCGGTCCGGGCTGACCCAGCGCGCGCGCTTTCTGCGGCGCTGGCTGACCACGCCCGGCAGCGCGATCACGGAGGCGATCATGCTGATCGCCCAGAACGCGGCGGGATACCAGACGGTGTCGATGAAATAGCGCATCAGGTTCTTGTCGTAGCGTCGGTCGATCAGGCAGCCGAGAAAGATCTGCGCGCAGCAGGTCGCGAACAGCAGCACGCCTGTGCCGCGCGGCACGAAGGCGAAACGCCACGCTTCCGCCAGCGGGAACAGCGCGGTGGCCGCCATCATCAGGAGCGTGAACAGCATACAGTACGCCCACACGATGCTGATCGCGTACTCGACGAAGATCGGCCACATCATCATGTTGCGGCGGGACAGCACCGCGCCCGCGTACTTGAAGAGCACCTGGATGCCGCCCTTGGCCCAGCGCAGACGCTGCTTGTAGAGGCCGCGCAACGTCTCCGGCATCAAGATCCAGCTGAGCGCGCGCGATTCGAAATGCACGCCCCAGCCCTGCACCTGCAGCTTCCAGCTGATGTCGATGTCTTCCGTCAGCATGTCGGAACTCCAGAATCCCACTTCCTGCAGCGCGCGCTTCCTGAACATCGACACCACGCCCGACACCGTCAGCAGACGCCCATACATGTGCTGCGTGCGCTTGATGAGACCGACGATCGACGAGAACTCGCCCACCTGCATGCGCCCGAGCAGCGACGAGCGCGTGCGGATGCGCGGATTGCCCGTCACGGCGCCGACGGAGGCGTCGTCGAGAAAGTGGCGCAGCATCCAGCTGATCGCTTCCGGATCGAGCAGCGAGTCGCCGTCGATGCACATCAGGTACTCGGCGTCGGACAGCATCGCCGCCGTCGTGAGGCCGATCGCCTTGCCTTCGTTCTGATGCTGGTGCACGACGACGAGCTTCGGATACACGTTGACGAGCTGGTTCAGGATCGCGCCTGTGTCGTCGCGGCTGCCGTCGTTGATCGCGATGACGTTGTAGTTCGGATAGTTCAGCTTGTCGAGGCACGCGATCACTTCGCGCACGTTGTCCGCCTCGTTGTAGCAAGGCACGACGACGGACACCTTCGGATAGGCCGCGAGCGGCGGCGCCGCCTTGCGGCCCGCATCGCGGCGCTCGATCAGCAGATAGTGCAGCAGTCCTCCTGCCATCCACAGATACGCCATCAGCAGCGGATAGTAGAAGACGAAGTTCGAGATGACGCTCATTACATTTTTCATTGTGGTCCCCTGGTCCGGGTTGGCATCGCTTTGATCGACATGCGTCGCGCGATGCTCAACCCAACATCCCCTGATTCGATCTCAATGTGCTTTGCACCGACATCACGTCGCGCAGCACGGTCGTGTCCGGACGGTTCTTCAGGAAGTCGTCCGGCCCATAGCCGAGATGCACGACGCCCGCCGCGTTGAGCCGCTTCATCTGCGCGCGCAGCACGGCCGCCTCGACGGGCTGCTGCGTGTCGCGGTTGATGGCGGGCAGCTCGAACACCGTCTTCATGGCGGCGCCCGGCTGCTTCATCACCGTTTGCCGCAGGCTGTCGAGCCACGCATCGGACAGGCGTTCGTTGCCCACGGCCGGCGCCGCTGTCAGCGCGACAAAGTCGTAGTTCGCAAGCGACGAAGCGAGGCTCAACGAGAAATTGCGTTCGGCATTCGCATCGAGCGCGGCCTCCGCGGGCACGGTGCGTGCCGTCAGCACGTTGCCGCCGCCCTGATAGGCGCGCACGCGTTCGGCCAGCTGGTTCGTGAACGCGTTCAGATAAGCCGTCTTGCCCTTCGCCCAGCGGTCCATCAGTTCGTCCGATGCGCGAATCTGCGCGAGTTCGCCGGGCAGCCCCCACGAGCGGTAGACGGACATGGCGGGCGCGCTCACGTCTTCGTATGCATTCAACGTCGCGTCGGGGCCGAACACGACACCGTTGAAACTCGAATAGCGCGTGAGGTCGTCGTAGAGGTCCTGGATCGTTTGACGCGCGACGGGATCGAACGGACTCAGGCGCGGCGTGCGGCCCTGCCGCGCATCGCGCGGGCTGTTGGCGGCCACTTCGACGACATGGCCCGCGGCGGCATGACCCGTCGGCAGATCGAACGCGAGCAACGGCATGCGTGCGTAGACCTGCACACCGGCGCGCGTGATGAGTTGCCATGCGACGCGGTTGAACAGGTCGGCGCGCATCGGCATGTGGCGGTTCGGGTAGTACATCGCGCGCGCCACGCCCGTGTTGTCGGGGTCCCAGTAAGCCTTCAGGTACACCGACTTCGGCTCGAGATCCTTGATGCGGTCGAGCAGACGGCCGAGCTTCTCCTCGCTCCTGTTCGGATCGATGTCGTACATCTCGTCAAGCGACACGTTGACCACGCGCTCGACGGGATTGTGCTCACCGCGATACAGACGCGACGAACGCATCTGCGCGATCAGCGTGCCCACATCCCAGTCGTACGAGACGAGCAGACGGCGGATCTGCGTGAGCGGCACATCGGGCGTGTTCGGGCCATCGTCGAGCGTGAAATGCACCGACATGCCGAGCGCCTGCGACGCCTTGATCAGCGCGGCGTTGTACATCCCGTACGGCCACACGGCCGAACGCACGGCGACACCCGTGCGATCCTGAATCAGATCGACGCTCTTCTTCAGGTCGTCATGCACGCGCGCCTGATACTCGCCGTCCGTCTCGTAGCGCGCAAGCTGCGGGTAGTACAGATGCGCGCTTGCGGCGGGCAGCTCGTTGCCCTGCGGATTGGCGAGCGCGCCGTGATGCATGTCGTGCGTGTGCGACGCGACTTCGACGAGACCCGAGTTCGCCATCTCGCGCAGATCGTCCCAGCTCATGAAGTACCCCGGCGGCATCACGGACTTGTGACTGATGCGCACGGGGTCGCCCGCAGGCGTATTCGTCCAGCGCGTGACGACGCCGATCAGCGCGGGATAGCCGTACTGCTGCAGCAGCGGGAACGCACGCGTGAACTGGCTCTTGTAGGCGTCGTCGAAGGTCAGCAGCACGGCGCGCGGCGGCAGGCGCGGCCCGCCGTTGCGCGCCGCGACGATCTGGTCGACGCTCACGGGCCGGAAGTCCTTCGCCTTCAGCCACGCGAAAATCGTGTTGAGCGTCGTGGTGCTGATCGCGCAGGTATCGGCGACCGTGCCGACATCCGCGTGCAGATCGTCGCGGATATCGTGGATGGCCAGCACGCGGAACGTGAGGCCGTCGTCGGCGTCGGGCTGCGGCAAGCGGTCGAGCGCGATGCGCGCCTGCGCGGCGGGCACGGCGGCAAGGCCAGCGGCGAATGCAAGAAAACGTCTGCGATTGAGCTTGTCCATGATGACCTACAGGGGAATGTTCAGGTTCAGGTAGATGAGCTTGCTGGTCTCGCGCGTATGGTCGAGCCGTTGGCTCGACAGGCCCAGGCCATACGCGAGGGACGCGTGCGCGTTGAACTGCCACTGCTGTTCGAGGCGCACTTCCCACAACATGCTGTTGCCGATATCCGTTTGCCGGTAGCCGCCGACCGTCGCGTAAACGCGGTTCGCAAGCGACTGGTCCGCATTGCGCCACGACGTCCACTGGTACATCGCGGTGAGCTGCGCGGTCATGTCGCGAGGCGGCGCGAAGTAGGCTGTGTTCGCGAGCGTATTGCTGCTCGTATTCAACTCGACCCAGGTCGCGACGAGATGACTCGGCGTATTGATCAGACGCTCGTACCACGTGCCCACCCACGCCTGATTGAAGTTCGTGTCGCTGTAGCGCGAGGCGCCGTAGCTGAGATCGAAGTAGCGATAGTCGTCGATGCTGTAGCGCACGCTGCCTGTCGCCGCGCGGCCCGTCACGCCCACCTGGTAGGCCTTCCACGGCAGCGTGTTGACGTTGCTGTCGACGCCCGCCGAAAAACGCCAGCGGTCGTCGGGCGCGTAGCTCACGCTGCCTGCGCCGCCCGTCTTCGCCTGACCGCCCGTCGAGCGGTCGACTTCCGCCGCCGCGTCGATGCCGTGAAAGCGGAAGTCCGCGCCGATGCCGTTGCGAATGCGGCTCACGCTATTGCCGTCGCCCGTGTTCGCGCGACCGCTGAACTGATGCGCGAACACGCGCCAGTAGTCGGCGAGCGGCATCGAGTAGAGCTGCGTGTCGATGCCCCAGTTTTCGTCGGCGAGAACGGAGTTGCCCTTCTGTCCGTTGCCCGCGACGATCAGCTGCGGGCTCTTGTATGCCTCGTAATCGCGCTGGAACGTCTTCACTGTGTTGTTGTCGGGGAAGCGGTCGCTAAAGGTCGCGTTGACGTCGGCTGCGCGATCGTACTGACCCAGTTCGAGCGACGTACGCCCGAGCCCCGCGAGCGTTTCGATGTCGCCGGGGTGATCGACCAGCGTGCCCTCGTAGACCTTCTGCGCTTCGTGCGGCCGCTGCTGCACGAGCGATGCGTCTGACCGCGCGCTGATCAGCGCCGGGTCGAACGGCGCCTCGTGACGCAATTCGTCGAGCGCGGCGACGCCCTCGCGCGTGCGGTCCGTGTACAGCAGATACTGCGCCTGCAGTTTCTTCACACGCCCGTAGTCTTCGTTGATATCTTCGGGATGCTCGGACAGATCCGCGCGAATCGGCGTGCTGGCCGTAATCTGCTTGAGCAATTGCTGCGCGTTGTCGTAGCGGCCCGCATCGAGGTAGGCGAAGAAAAGTCCTTCCTGCACGTCGATGCGCTTGAGCGCGTGCGGCTCGAGAGAAGGCGTGAGCGGCTCGATGGGCGTCTGCAACGCATGTTCGTAGGCAGGTGCGGCTTTGCGGGGCTGGTCCAGATACGTGTATGCATCGCCTGCCGCCGCATAGGTGCGTGCGGGCATCGGCTGGCTCGAACGCGACAGGTCCTCGTAGAGCGCCGTTGCTTCCTTCATGCGGCCGACACCCTGCAACGCAGCCACTTTCTCGACCAGAATGGAACGGCGCACGTCCGCATAGTCGTCCGATGCGGGCATGCGCGCGAGCATGTCGTCGATATGTGCAAGCGCCGTCTTCGTCTGCCCGAGACGGTCGGGCTCGTCGGAAGCAAGCGATTGCTGCCGGCCCCAGTGAACTTCCGTTTCGACGACGAGCGCTTCGAGCTGGAAGAGGTCGTGATCCGAGAACACATCGCGGCTCGCACGCGCCTCCTGCAGCGCAAGCTGCGCCGCGCCCGCGCCGGCTTCCGCGAAAATGCGTTTGCGGAGCTGATCGCGCTCCGTGTCTACCTTGCCTTGCGCGACTTGTCCTTCTGCGACATTCCCCGTGGATTCGGACGCAGTGGTCGGCTGCGCAGCGCAGTAGTCGCGCGCAAGCAGCATCAGCAGCAAGGCGGTCGCCTTGACTGCGGCGTGCTTGTGTCGGCTAGAGCGTTTGGTTTTCATGGTTCCTCGCTTGTCGATGCCAACTCCAGACAAAGCGAGTCCCTGCACCATGCGAATGGCGCATGGTGAGCAACAACGTCGCGTGGCCCGGTGAAAGGCGGAGTTCAGCGTCTTGTTTCGATGTTTCGATGGCCGGTTGTTGCATCGCGCACCGGCCCCCGTCCATTTGCGCGGCGAGGTCTATAGCGAAGTCCGTACCAGCACCCCGCTCCACCTTCTGGCTCATGGGATTGACAGACAAATCACGCTGCAAGCAAACCGTAATTCGTCAAATACGTTTCATCGCTGAACCCATCAAGCCATGCCAGGCAATTCCATAGCGAGGTCCGATGAATCGAAATGGCGCGTGACATCTCGCGGAAAGCCACGCGCTGCAACAAGATGCTTGTGCGTCGCAACAGCTTTGACGCTTTGATTCAAACGTGAAACAGCGTGCACTGCGCGCCTCATTGGTCTGAAGCAAGCAACAGTGCAAAGGTTGCACAAGGTGGTTGAACCGACGTCGACGATCAGGCGTGAAATCGTTTCAGACGCGCAGGGAGATTCGACGCATCGGGCGATGCGCGCACGAAAACACCTGCAAAATAAGGATGAAAACGCACATCGCATGTTCAGCATGCAATGCGGGAAGTGTGCGCTGGCCCACAGAGCACTGTCTTCATTTGATGTGCGCCAGCGTACAGAGCGGGCTTTGCAGCCTCGGGTATCGTCTCGCTGCACAATGACGACGAACATGAGCGTGGGCCGACGAAGGCACCGCGAGCAACGCATCGCCGTCTGCCTGGCAATGCGAAATAACAGATGATGACGGGGTTATCGATGAACTTTTGAGACCGCCTGGGAAGCGGACGCCGCACGTTTGCGCGAACGACCGCTCCCGTCACGCACCCGCGCGCAAGCTCGACTCGCGAGTCATAACGTCAGATCAAACGACCGCGCGAGCACGCCAGGGAGCTTCATCCCGCCCGTCGCACGTTCGCCCCATGTCCAGTCGTTTAACTGCAGTTCGGGCTGCGCATCGATCTGTTCCAGTTCGCTGCCGAGCATGCGATACAGACTGTCGTCGAAACGCATTGCCTCGACGGGCGCGACGATGCGACCGCGTTCGACCCAAAAGGTCGCGAAGCGCGTCATACCCGTCATGCGGCAATTCATCCGGTCCGAGAAGTTCACGTACCAAAGGTTGCCGACGTAAAGGCCCGTGTCGAGCGCGCCGAGTACATCGCCTGACGCAAGATCGCCGCCTTGCATCGACAGCGCGGCAGGAGACTCAGCCGACGTTGCGCCGTTAGGCACAAGGCCATATTCGCAAGCGGTGCGCGCGCTCGTCAGTTGATGAACAGCGCGCCCCGCTTCGATCAGCGGGACGCTTTCGCGGCGATAGCCGTCGCCGTTGAAACGCGGCGTGATGTCGAGCGAGAGATCTTCCGTCAGCGTGACGCGCGGATCGAGCGATACTTCGCCGATGTTCAGGCGATAGAACTCGCTGCGCGCCGTCGCTTGCGAGCGCGCGGAGAATGCGCCGAGCGACGCCGCCTCCATCAGCTCCTGCATGGCGGCGGGCGCGAGGTAGGTTCGATAGCGGCCCGGTGTGAGTACGCGCGGCTCACCGGCGAGAAAAGGCAGACGTGCAGCCGCTTGTTCGACTTTGCCGGCGAACACAGCATCGCTCCATGTGTCGCCTGCGTAATGGCTTCGGATTGCGCGGCCGCTCGCGTCGTACAACGACCAGCTGAAATTGAAATTGTCGACTTCGTACCAGCCCCTGCTGCCAAGCGACGATGCGAAGCCACGTGAGATGGCGCCGCCCGCGTAGAAGCCGACGAAGTCGAGTCCGCGTGCGCAGTGCGCGACGAGAAGCGGCAGTGCGTCCGGTGACGGCAGGGTACCCGGGCGTTGCGTCGATTCGGACCAGACGGCCGTATCGAAGAGAAGGTGCGGGTCGTCGGACGCGTCGCGCAAGCCATCGCGCAACGCCGCGATGGCTTGCGCCACGGCATGCGTGTCGGCTTGCATGTCGCCGCATGGCGTGAGCGTCGCGTACGCTTGCCGTTGTCCGTCGATCAGCCTCAACGTCAGGCTG
>BBSL01000445.1 GCA_001319865.1 Burkholderia sp. E7m39
CTGGCTTGCGAAACGTGGCCTGTCTGCCGAACCTTGCCTTCGTTGAAGCGGATGAAGTCGGACTGCTCGGAAGAGAATGATGTCAGCGAGATTTCATGCCCGTTTAGCCGATGCTCGATTTCATTGGCGAGCGACATGAAATACGCGTGCATAGCAGAAGAGGAAGAAGAGGAAGAAGAGGAAGAATGTCGGCTGTCTCGCATCATGCCCCTCCGAATACGTCGACCTGGCTGAACACACAGGCAGGCGACGCGTGACCGACGCGGATGATCTGCATCGGCTCGCCCTTTCCGCACATCGACGTGCCGTAGACGCCGCGCGTCGCTTCGTTACCGACGGCGACGAGACTGCGCCAGAAGCTCGCTGAAATGCCGCGATAGTTCGGCTGACGCACGATCTGCGTCAGCTTGCCGTTCTCGATCAACTGACCGTACTCGCAACCGAACTGGAATTTGTTGCGATGGTCGTCGATCGACCATGACGTGTTCGTGCGCATCAGGATGCCGTTCTCGATGTTCCCGATCATCTCTTCCAGCGAACTGTCGCCGGGCTCGATGTTGAGATTCGCCATCCGGTCGATGGGCGGCCTGTTCCAGCTCGACGCGCGCGAGTTCGCGACGCCCGCCAACCGCGCGCGCTGCTGCGACAGCGAACCGCCGAGCGGGCGCATCAGCACGCCATCGCGTATCAGATACTCGCGCGCTGCACGTGTGCCGTCGTCGTCGAACGCATAGCTTGCGGCTTCTTCGCGCTGCGCCGGATCGAACGTCACGTTCAGCAACTCAGACCCGTAGCGGTACGTGCCGAAGTGCTCGCGCTTCACGAAGCTCCAGCCCGCGAAGTTGCGTTCGTCGCCGAGAATGCGGTCGAGTTCGAGCGGATGACCGATCGATTCGTGTATCTGCAGCATCATCTGATCGGGCATCAGCAAAAGATCGCGCGGACCGGATGGACAGTTCGGTGCGGCCACCAGCTGCAACGCCTCTTCGGCCACGCGCGCGCCCGCGCCGTCGAAGCCGAAATGCGCGAGCACGTCCAGGCCGCCCTGCGCGAGCGTGCCGTAGTCGCCGCCAAGCGTGCGCACCTGCGTCACGCCCTGCGCGTGCGCCGTCACCGACATCTGCGGCAACAGAAATCGAAAGCGTTGATCGATGCGAATGCCGTCGCTCGTCAGATAGAACTGTTCGCTGTGCGCGATCTGCACGGCGGCCGTGCGCTCCACGATGCGGGCATCGCCATTCGCTGCGGCGCATTCGTACTGCAAACGCTCGAGCCATTCGCGCCGGGTGGGCAACGTTTGCGCGATGGCGGGCGATTCGTAGACGCCGCTTTCGGCGGGACGGGCAATCTGCGCATGATCGATCAACGATACGGATGCACTTGCCTTCGCGCGCTGTGTCGCAATCTCTAGCGCCGCCTGCAGGCCGCGCTCCGACATGTCCGCTGTCGCGGCATAACCTGCGCCCGCGCCGCTCCACGCCACCAGCATCGCGCCGCGATCGCTCGCGAGGCGCATCGGCTGTGCGACGTCGTTACGGACGGCGTGATCCTCCGTACGTTCGTCGACGATGCGCAGCGACCAGAAGTCCGCTTTGCTGCGCAGTACATGCGGCAAGCGGTCCAGCAATGAATCGACCATATAGCAGCCTCACGGGTGTCATATGCGCCTGCGAAGATTGCCGCGCCCGGCGGGCGCGACGACACGCGGCCATGCTGTATGGTACGCGACATGCGCGATGTGTTCCGATACACACTCAGTGCGTCGAAACGTCTGCGACTGCACATAAATCCGCGCGGCGGCATGCAAGCAGAAACGCGCTTTTTACGTTTTGCACCTGTTTTTAAGGGGTTTTTTATGTTGGTGGGCGTGCGCAAATTGATGCATTTTTGAACCATCACCTCGCAGCCGATGCGCGCCGATGCGTGGTTCGACAGAGTCGATGCGCGTTCGCTCACACCTCGTGCGAGTGCTCAAGGCGTGTCGATCGGCTATATGTGAATGAATCGCGACGGGATCATCGGGGAGAAAACGCTTCAATCCGGTAGCGCAGCAGCAGGCGAACGACGACCACCAACTCGCGCAGCGGCCTGCGCGGCGGCTTCCGCTACTCAAGCCACGCGTGGTTCCTGGCCTGGCACCTGCGCGTAATCGAAGGTCGGGCGCGCGTAGAAAAAGCCTTGTGCCAGCACCTTCGGCCATTGCACGAGCCATTGCGCGAGCGCCTTCGTTTCGACGCCCTCCACCACCACGGCGACGTCCAGGCGCTGGAGCATCGACAGCACGCCCGACACCACCGTCGAAGCGCGCGGACATTCGGGCACACGGTCGAGCATCTGGCGCGCGACCTTGACCGTGTCGACATCGATCGTGCTGAGCAGCGCAAGCGACGAATAGCCCGTGCCGAAGTCGTCAATGGCGAGGCGCATGCCTGCTTCGCGCAGCGCACGCGTCAACGGCGGCGCAGCCAGCAGACGCGTTGCGTCCTCCGTCTCGACGAGTTCAAGCTCGAGCAGATCGGGTTCGACGCCGTGAAGCCGCGCTATCTGCATCACAGTGGCAGCGAAGTGCTCGTAGGCAACGACCCCCGGCGGGACGTTGACGGCGATCGGGCACACGGACTGCCCTTCGCGCTGCGCGTGCGCAATCGCGCGGCACGCACCGTCGATTACGTGATAGGTCAGTTGCAATGCGACGAGGGGATGGTCGAGCGCAACAAGAAACGCATCGGGAAGCAGCAAGCCGTAGTCGGGATGCATCCAGCGGATCAGCGCCTCAACGCGCGCGAGCCTTCCCGTTTTGACGTCGTAGATGCCCTGAAAAGCGAGTGGAAATTCACCGGCGAGCAAACCTTCGCTCACGCGTTGTTCAAGTGTGGTCATAGGGCGCGGCAAGTGCGGCGCCGTGTCCGTTGCATCCGTGGCAGCGAGCTGGTTGTTCCCGGCAGCGTCGGCGTGGCGAGCGTCCATCGTTGGATTGAGCGTGCGATTGGATGTGGATGGGATCGGCTTTTCCACACGCATTGCACGTTTCATACCACGTGAACGGCCGTGCTCGTTCACCGCGGCGAAAGCCGCGCCGCGCCTTGCTCCGCGGCCTACCGGGTATAGCGTACTCAAGGCGCTCTCCGGCAACAAACGTTTCGTACGCGAAACATGGGCGCGACACGCGAAGCGCGCCACCGCGCGCGTTCTTTTGCCTTCTCCTCGCTTGCCCTCACTGCGTTTGGACTGTCAAAAGTGCTGCAGGTGCGAATCGAT
Source organism: Burkholderia sp. E7m39 (assembly GCA_001319865.1). Classification (GTDB taxonomy): domain Bacteria; phylum Pseudomonadota; class Gammaproteobacteria; order Burkholderiales; family Burkholderiaceae; genus Paraburkholderia; species Paraburkholderia bengalensis. The sequence goes on from BBSL01000445.1 coordinate 3,259, forward strand.
TGGTGCATTCACATTACCTCCGAGGTAATCGATTCGCGTGGCGCCCCGGCGATAAGCTCATCTCATTCGTCAACGACCGGGAGAACAGCATGTCGACATTCGCCGTTGCGCACCTGCATGAAGTGAAGATGGGTGCGCAGATCGTCGAGTACCTGCAGCGCATCGATGCGACGCTTGCGCCGTTTGGCGGCCATTTCGTGCTTCACGGTGGCCGTTATGAACGGCTCGAAGGCGATTGGCGCGGCGATCTGATCGCCATCGAATTCCCGAATCGCGATCTGGCGCGTGCGTGGTACAGGTCGGATGCGTATCAGGCGATCCTGCCGTTGCGCATGGATAATTCGGTCGGCGATGTGATCCTGATCGATGCGGTCCCCGCATCGCACGTCGCAACGGATGTGCTGTGCGAACGAACATCCACACGTAGGGAGCGGGAAGCGTGCCGTGCGCATGCGCGCGGCACCGCATCCGCTGAATCCATCATCGCGCTCAGCTGCCGAAATACACGGTGCAATAGCTAACGGGGCCGACACACGACGACATGCCCGCAGTCGCGCCCGTAGCAGGTATCCGGGAACCCGCCGCGTGCGTGCCCGACATGCCCGCGCCCACGCTCTCCTGGGCCGACTTTTGTTGCGCGACCTGTTGCTGATAGATGGGCGCGACATCGGGATAGGACGCATCCGTCACGAACTGCGATCCGTTCTGCTCCGCCTGAATCAATTCCTGCCGCACTTCAGCGCGCGTCTTTTCCTGTGCGAATGCGTTCGTTGCGAAACCTGTCGAAACGACTGCGGCGATCGTGGCGGTCAACAGTGCAAGCTTCTTCATTTCCAGCTCCTTCAGATTTGAGGTGACAGATGCGTCGCACGATGTGTGGCGCTTCACGGTGATGAACAAAGCGACCTCGAAATCTATTCCCACTTTTTTTCATGCTCGATCCGCCTCGCTGCAAGCCGAAAACGCGGCGTGCAGATGGAATAAACCGCGCGGCACCGTGTTGGCAGGCGAAGAACGTCACCGACAGAATCGAAAGGAGCATTCGCGATGAACTCAAAGACCCGAGCGTCGGCGCCACGCTGCATGGCCTGCAGATACGCCGCGATCGGTGCGGCCGTATGCGCGCTAGCCGGCACGTTCGCGTACGCGGGCGGCTGGCTCACGCCGTCGCGCCTCACGACGTACCGCATCATCAATCAGTTCCAGTACGACAACGGGACGCACCTGGGTTATCGCCGCAACCACGCCAAAGGGCTGTGCGTCGAAGGCTATTTCGACAGTAACGGCAATGCGTCGTCGATTTCGCGTGCACAGGTATTCCAGCCGGGACGCACGCCGGTCATCGGACGGTTTGCGATTCCGGGGGGCAATCCGTCCGCGCCCGATGCCAGCGTGCCGGTGCGCAGCATGGCGCTGCTCTTCACGCAACGCGACGGCGAGCAGTGGCGCACTGCTATGAACTCCACACCTGTATTCGCCGTGCGCACGCCCGAGCAGTTCTATCGACAACTCGTCGCCGCGCAGCCTGATGCGAAAACGGGCAAACCCGATCCGGCGAAGTTGAAGGCCTTTTATACAGCCAATCCAGAAACACGGCCGTTTCAGGAATGGGTCAAAACGCATCCCGCGTCGTCAGGTCTCGCGAACGCCGCTTACTACAGCATCAACGCATTTCGCTTCGTCGACGCAGGCGGCCACGAGCATGCCGTGCGTTGGGCCGTCGAGCCTGAAACGCCGTATGCACCCGTCGATCCGCAAGAAAAGAGCGACCCCGACTTTCTGTCGAAGCAGCTGGAAGCGCAGCTCGCACACGGTAGTGTGCGTTGGCACCTGTTCGTGACGGTTGCGGCTGCGGGTGATCCGACCAACGATGCGACCCAGCAATGGCCATCCGACCGGCAGCGTATCGATGCCGGCGAAGTCGTGCTCGAACGCAGTTCGCCGCAATCCGATGGCGTATGTCGCGACGTCAACTTCGATCCGACAGTGTTGCCCGACGGCATCAGGACATCGGATGATCCGCTGCTTGCGGCGCGCTCGGCAGCCTATGCCGTGTCGTATCAGCGGCGCACACGAGAAGAAGCGCTGCGCGCCGTGCCCGCCACACCGAACACTGAACGGAACGCATCATGACGCAAACGCCTCGTCACTTCTCCGCACTCGCACGCCTGTTGCACTGGACGATGGCCGTGCTGATTCTCGCGATGCTGTTTATCGGTGTCGCGATGGTCGCGACCGTTTCGCACGCGCACTCGACGCTGATCGCGCTGCATCGTCCACTCGGCGTTGCGCTGCTCGCGCTTGCAATGATTCGAGTCGGCGTGCGCCTGAAAAACGGCAGCCCTGCTTTACCGGAAGACATACCTGCGTTGCAGCGTTTTGCGGCCATGGCATCGCACTGGATGCTTTACGGACTGTTCATCGCCATGCCGTTGATCGGCTGGGCGATGGTCTCCGCGGGAGGCTATCCTGTGACGCTGTTCGGCGCATGGCATCTGCCCGCGATCGTGCCGCAGAACGTGGATCTGTTCGCGCTGTTGCGCGCATTGCACACGTGGCTAGCATTCGCACTGTTCGCGACCATCCTGGCGCATATCGCCGCGGCCCTCTTTCATGGACTCATTCGCCGCGACGGCGTATTCTCCAGCATGGCTCGCGGCGAACGCTAAAGCCTGCGCAACACCAGGCGCAATGTAACGGCGGCAGCGCCAGGCCGTCATCGAGGAGATACAGCGTGTTCGAACAATGCGAATGGTTCAATGAACCGTCGACGTGGTCGCTCGATGGCGACACGCTGCATGTGACGACCGATCCCAACACCGACTTCTGGCGAAAAACGCATTACGGGTTCACACGTGATTCGGGTCATTGCTTCGGTGGTCTAATGAAAAATGACTTCACAGCGCAAGTGCACGTGCGCGGTCAGTTTCATGCGCTTTACGATCAGGCGGGTTTGATGGTACGCATCGACGAGTCCACCTGGATCAAAGCGGGCATCGAATTCACCGATGGCGTTTCGATGATGAGCAGCGTGTTGACCGTTGGCCAGTCGGACTGGGCGATCGGTTCGGCAATCGCACCAACAGATGGCTTCTGGATGCGCGCGACCGTGACACAAGGCGTGTTGCGCATACAGCATTCCGTCGATGGAAAAACGTGGCCACTCTTGAGGCTTGCGCCCTTTCCCTCTGCGCCGCGCTACTTCGTCGGCCCCATGTGCTGCACGCCCGAGCGTGGCGGCCTGAACGTCGCGTTTTCTCGCTTCACGGCAGGCGTGCCGCTGCAAACGGATTTGCACGACCTGAGCTGAACGTCTCGACGCGCAGCACGCCTCACCGTTGCATCAATCAGGCCGAGGCAGCGAAGCTCGCCTTGAGTGCCTGGTAGATGCTGCGGTAACGCGCAAGCCTTTGCGCGAGCAGCGGCGCGAGTGCGCGATCGGGCTCGCACGACTCAAGCGTCGGCGCAGCGAGGCACACTTTGTCGATAGCTTCATTCGTTACCGCGAGTCGCGCGAGACGCGCCGCGCCTAGCGCCGCGCCCACATCGCTGCCTTCGTGGCGATGCATCGTGATACCCGTTGCCGTCGCGCACAAGTTGGCCCAGAACGGGCTGCGCGAACCGCCGCCGATAAACGATGCATGCTTCAAGGTCGTGCCCGCGCTTTGCAACGCCGCATACCCGTCCGCCATCGCAAACGCCACGCCCTCCATCACGCTGTATGCGAGGTCGCCCGTCGTGTGCGCGCCTGTCAAACCCCAGAACACGCCGCGTGCATTTGCATCATTGTGCGGCGTGCGCTCGCCGCTCAGATACGGCAGAAAGATGGGCGCGGTAGCGGGATCGGCCGTGCCCGCGAGATCGGGCAAGCTCGCGACTTCGCGTCCCACGACCTTCGATAGCCATCCGAGACTCGATGCCGCAGACAAAATCACGCTCATCTGATGCCAACGTTCCGGCAGGCAATGACAGAACGCGTGCACGCCTTGTGCGGGATTGGGCGCGAAGCGATCGGTGCCGGCGAACAATACGCCCGATGTACCGAGCGACAGAAACGCACTGCCCGCTTCCGCGACGCCCATCCCGATCGCGCTGGCGGCGTTGTCGCCAGCACCGCCGCACACGACCACGGGGCCCGTGATGCCCCATTCGCGCCGCAGCGTGTCGTCCAGTTGCGCAGCTGGCGCGCTACCCTCGACGAGGCGCGGCATATGTGCGCGCGTTAAGCCTGTCGCCGTGAGCATCCGATCGGACCAGTCCCGCTTCGCGACGTCGAGCCACAATGTGCCCGACGCGTCCGACATGTCCGATACGAAATCGCCCGTCAGCCGCCACGCGAGATAGTCTTTCGGCAACAACACCTTGGACGTCGCGCGAAAAACATCAGGCTCGTGCTTCGCGAGCCACAGGAGCTTGGGCGCGGTGAAGCCCGGCATCGCTAGATTGCCCGTGATGTCGCGCGACTCGGGCACCAATGCTTCGAGTTCCGCACATTCGGCGAACGCGCGCGTGTCGTTCCAGAGGATAGCGGGCCTGAGCACGGCGCCATTCGCGTCGAGCAGCGTCGCACCGTGCATCTGTCCCGACAGACCGATGCCGCGTAGCGCTGCAAACGCGCCGGGATTGGCGCCGCGCACGGCAGCGACGGCGTCGAGCGTAGCCTGCCACCAGGCCTGCGGATTCTGCTCCGACCAGTGCGGGTGCGGCTGCGAAACGTCGAGACGGACGCCGCTCGTTGCGAGCGTGGCGGAGGCGTCGTCGGTCAGAATTACTTTTACCTCGGATGTGCCAAGGTCGATTCCCAGGAAAGTCACAGCACGCCCCTCTCTGTCTGGAATGAAATGGACGCCGAAGGCCGACCATCGACGACTCGTCAGCACACGGCCACGCGTTCACCGAAAAGCGTTTTGATCAGCATGCCGGTTGAACGCAAAAGCGGATCTGCGCGGGCATGCCAGTCTTCCTCCACAGCCGCCCGGCCAACGCTGGCGGGCGCATGCACGACTTTTCAAGCGAAACGTTACCACGTCGTCCGCTGTGTGCACGATCGCGCACGCCCCGTCCCACATTTGCGGGACTAATGGCGTTGCCCATTTTCGATGAATTTGACCGGTTGAAATACGCGGCCGACACTCGATAGCAATGCCCCACTCACATCAGACGAACACCACATGGCATCCTTTGAAACCACGCATGCCGCCCGCCACGTCCAGGCGGCACAGCCTCTCGAAGACACGACGTTGCGCAAGATCGTGATCGCGTCCGTCGCGGGCAACGCGATGGAATGGTACGACTTCTTTGTTTATGGCACGGCGGCCGCGCTCGTGTTCGGGCAACTGTTCTTCCCTGTGGGCGCCGATCCTCTGATCGGCACCCTCGGCGCATTCGCCGCGTTTGCGATGGGGTTTGTCGCGAGGCCGCTAGGCGGAGTCGGTTCGGTCACATCGGCGATCGCTATGGACGCAAGGCTTCGCTCGTCTGGACGCTGCTCATCATGGGCATCGCGACGTTCGCGACCGGTCTGCTGCCGACATATGCACAGGCCGGTGTCTGGTCCCCGCTCGCTCTCGTCGTCTTGCGGCTGTTGCAAGGCGTCGCATCGGGCGGCGAGTGGGGCGGCGGCGTATTGATGATCAGCAAAAGCGCTCCGCCGGAAAAACGCGGCTACTACGCAGCGCGGAGCCAGTTGGGTGTCGGCGGAGGATTCGTGCTGACATCGGGTGATTTTCTCGCGGCACAGGCGCTGACGCATGACGCTTTTATCAGTTGAGGATGGAGGCTGCCGTTTCTGGCGAGCATCGCGATCTTTGCAATCGGCGTCTATATCCGTCATAGCTTGCCGGAGAGCCGCGATTTCGCGCAGACCGAAAAGCGAGGAGAGAAAACGCATATGCCCGTCGTACAAGTCATCAAGCGGCACCGAAAGAGATCTTGATTGCAATGGGATTGCGCGTGGCCGAAAACGGCGGTGCTTATATTTTTCTCGCGTTTTCGCTGGTCTACGGAAAGTTCACGGGTATTGCGAACTCCGTGATGTTGACGGGCGTCATGCTCGCGATGATCGTCGAGATGGGCGCCATGCTCGCATGGGGACGCCTGTCCTACCGCATCGGCAGAAAACCTGTGTACACGATAGGCGCGGCTGGACTTATCGTGATGGCATTCCCGTTCTTCTGGATGCTCGGCTCGATACGCATCGGGCACCCTGGATCTATCTTGCGCGCGTATCAGGAACGGCAGTCTGTCATGGCGCGATGATCGGTACGCTGCCCGCACTCGTCGGAAGTTGTTCAGTACAGAAGTGCGTTATTCGGGCGTCGCACTCGGACATGAAGTCGCATCGATTTTCCCAAGCAGCCTGTCGCCGCTCATTGCGACGGCTTTGCTTGCGGAGTACCACGCGTATTGGCCAGTTTGGATCTTTCTGATGATGCTCGGGGCGATTACGGTGGTAACGCTAAGTTTCACGCACGAGACGCGTGGAACACGGTAAAAGCGCATCCGACCTTGAAGACGCAACCACGATTGTCTGGTGCTTCACGCGACGGGGAAGGGCGTGGCAGGACAGCCTGCTTGGGTTTCGGATCAGATGATGTTTTTCATGCACGAAATGCATGAGGCCGCA
>BBSL01000446.1 GCA_001319865.1 Burkholderia sp. E7m39
GCGAGAGCCCACAGGGGCTGTCAAGCACTTATTTCGCGGCTCTTCAAAAAGATTACGGCAGAACTTCTTCAAGTGCTCGTCGCCACTGAGGCAACCAATGTACTCGTCCGCTCTATCAAAGACTTAGCGTCGTATTCGGAGAGACCGCAGCAAGTAAGCGCTATTGTGCGACACATCGCTTGCACCGAAGTACTCCGCGTCGTAGAAGCGCAAGAACAAAAAGGGGCGCAAGGAAAAACCTTGCGCCCCATTCCAGACAACTCCCTCTTTGCGGTCAACCTAAAGCACTACCCGCATTGCAGCACGTCAATCAGGAACCAACGTAACCCGGCGGCGGATTCACATTGCTCTTTGCGACCATCGCATTGTTCGACACGACATAGATCGGCGCCTCCGTCAGATTCAACTTCAACGTGCCGTTCGAGTAGCTGAGCGTCGTCGGGTTGCCCATCATGTCCAGTACTTTGACCGTGCCGCTCGTGCCCGGGGCATCGACCTGCAGGCTGTAGGTCACGCTATACGTCGAGCTAAAGCCTGCGCTAGCGCTCCATACATCATTGTTGTGCGCCCACAGCGCCGTGATCACCGAGCCACTATTGAGTTGCTGGAACGAGTACGCATACGCACCCGACGGCATGCTCTTCACGGGGCCAAGTGTGTTCGTGCCATCAAGGACGCGAGACATCGCGCTCACTGCCATCGCGGCCGGCTTCGGACTGATGTTGGTCGCGCCGAACGAGCCTTGCGGGTTCGACAAGTCGAAGAACGTGCCGTAGCCGACCTCATCCGGATAGTCCGCGCCATAGAACACGTACGAAACATCCGCGCCCTCGCCCAACAGGATGATGTGCGTTCGCGCGACCACCGCACCTTGCGCGAACAACACGTTAGCCGTCGGATAATTCGGGCCGTACGACGACCCCAGGTCATAGCTGATACCGACTTCCGTCTGATACAGCCTCATGCCCGAACGATATTGATTCAACATCGTCGTGCGCAGCGTACGAATCTCGTTGTTGAGCGCATTGGCCGCGGTGGCGGGATCGGGGCTGGTGGCAAGACGCTCGGGCGGATGCGAAGGCGACGTGCCCGCGTCGTAGTAGCCGTGCGTTGCAACGCCATCGATGTACTTGCCGAAGCCCAGCGAAGCGATGCGCTGCAGGCGCTGGTTGGTGAGGTTCGGGAATGCATCCGTCGGGCCCATCACCACTGCGCCCGGGTCGGTCGAGTGAATGCCCTGATACACCGTCTGGTATAGCGACACGAAGTTGGCGTCAGAGTCCTTCCACAGCGAATTTGGCTCCCACGTCACCTGATAAAAGTTCGCCGACTGCTTAGGGAAATACTTCTGCCGGATCGCATTCGATTCGGTGCCGACACGGCTCATGTAGTTCTGCAGATACGACGGATCTTTAGGCAACGCAGCGAAGTCCTCGAAATTGCCTGACTGTGTCGCCCAGCCCGGCAGGCCGTCGAGCCGAATCAGGCGCATCACATTACCCGACGTGTAGAACGAGTCGAGATTGTTCGCCGACGGATCGAAGGTATTCGGGCCGTTCGGTTCCATTGTCGCCATCTGGCGGCTGTCGATGGTCTGCGTGATGCCGAGGCCGGCGAGCACGGCCGCTCGATCGTTCTCGCCTTGCATGCCGAAACGATGCTGCTCCTGCTTTGTATAGGTCACGGCGGGCACGATACCGCTCAGATTCGGAATCACGCCGAACGTGGCGATGCCCGTCGGCCGCGTGCCTGCCTGAGGCAAGGCGCCGCCGCCCGACTTCAGGCTCGCCGACACGGCGAAGTAGCCCGCGAGCGTCGAGTTGCACATCAGGGTCGTCGCGGAAGCACCGCGCGGCACCCCGAAGCTGCCGCTTGCCGCGACGCGGCCCGTCGTGTCGTTGACCGACCAGGTCAGCGTATCCGCGCTGCTCGCATTCGTCGTGAAGACAAGCGGGAAGTTCGAACTCGAAGGGAACATGCGCGTGGCGTCGGTACTCGGCGTATCCGCGGAAATCTGCGGACCGCCTGCCGATGCGCCCGCAGTCGACGGCGACGCGCAACTGATGCTGCCTGTCGTGTTCCCGTTGGCCGTCGCATTCGCCGCCGACCCCGCGCCCGCTTGCTGGGCGATGTTGCTGCCCGATGGGCTGGTGCCCGAAGCGTTGGTGCCACCGCCACTGCCGCCGCAACCCGCGAGCAGGACCGCAATCGACGACGAAACTAGAAGTGAATTGAGTTTCATGGGAAATACGAATGAGCAATCGGGTTCCGTCCGAAAATGGCGGGTAAAATTGCCCGATTGCAAGTGAGAGGTTTCAAAGCTGGCGCTGTTGCACGCAAGTCGCTTTTACTGCCTCACGGCGAATGCGCGCCCAGATGGCGGAAATTGCGACACAGCGCAATTACGGCACGCCCTGCGATAGATTCACGCGAGTGAAACCGTGCGCGATCGATTGCAACCAGATGTAACACAGAAGCGGAGATCGGAATTTATCAGACGATTATCGCACTCAAACGATATCGACAAGCCTATTCAGCCAGAAGCCTTAATTTAAAAGAGCAATGACGTTGCCGCACAGATCGAGCGCGCAGGATTCCCCTTTTTGCCAGCCGGCATGGTACCGAACGGTAACTCATACGTCTGCCGAAACGGAGTAACTTTTGTAACGTATGAGGAAACATCAGGTGCGATTCATGCATATGCACCAACGCGGGAACGGGAACAACAATCGGCATGACTTTAATACCGGTTAAATTTACCCACAGCTTGATCGACGTTTTAATGGGGCATTAACAATGGCGTAAAAGGCCAGATCATTAATCTCCCTATTTATTTGATTCTTTTTGACGGCGCGTTATCGCATCCAAATTCCTTTCAGCCTGATTTTTGAACGCACTGAATCAACCGATATCGGCGAATTAGGCAAATGCTTTTCGGGCGCGCATACGTTATGGCATGGCTTTTTCCCCTGGTTCTATTACTGATAAACAACATTTTTCGAAATGAATCACTGAGTTTTATTGACCTGTTGCGCAAGCTGACACATATTGGTCAAGACCATTGCGACATGCGCGATGCATTGCGTCGTGACCGGGCCCAGGTCCTGCACACGATGGTTGCCAACGAGAAGAATGTGCGATGCCGTCATCCGTGCCGGCATGGGAGTCCTTCATGGACACGATACGCAAGCGACCCGCGCCGTCGCCTGAGCAACGCGACGCGCCGCAGGAGACAAACGGTGTAGTGCAGCAAGACCCTCTGGCGCGGCCACTCGATCTGCTCTTTCCTGTCGATGGCTCAGTGCCGCAGGTCAGCGAACACGCATCAACGGACGATGAGCGCACCAACTGGTCAGTCGATACACCGCTTTTGATGCGCATTACGTCGAAGCCGCGCAATCGCTCTGCGCCCGCACCGGTGGGCGCACCCGACTGGAGTCTGAGTGTCGGCGCAGCTGTCGTACTGCTGGGCTTTGCAATTGCGTTCGGCACTTACGTCACACTGACACAACGTGACGAGATGCAAAGCAGCTTGCGCCGCATCGTGAATGAAAACGAATTGAGAGCCATGCCGCGTCATGATCGCCCGACGATCACTGAACGCACGCAGGAACTTGCGAGAACCCTGCTCAACCAGATCGAAACGCTGCGCAGCCGCGACGTGGTCGATGCTGCTGCCGTGGCAGGAGCCGCGGCCACGCAGCAGGCCGACGCGCACAGCAGCACGCTCGCGAGCAGCGCGCCCACGTTGCCGACACAGAATGCACCTGCCGTGCCCGCGAAATCCGGCAAGCCCCCCGCCAAACAGCTCGCGGCGCGTCCCGTGGCGCCGCCGCTGCCTCAGCCCGCGCCGCGCGCGCATCAGGTTGCCAACACGACGCCATCGCGCTCGCATGCGCCCACGCGCGTGACGACAGTCGCACATCAGGAGCATCGCACCGTGGCCAAGCAAGTGAATACCACGTGCGCAACGCATGCAACCTGCCAGCAGGCGCGTGCGCAAAATGCACACGCGCCGCTCAAAACGGCCAGCCACACGCCCGGCAAGACGGCGCCGAAAAAGCCGGGCATGCGCACCGTCGCGGCACACAGCGCGACACCGAAAGCGCCGCCCAGGCCCGCGCCTCGCACCGCACCGTCGTACACCATTCAGGCCTATTCGCCGCCCGACCGTCCCGAGCCGGCCGCTGCCAGCGACGATGGACAGATCTATCGCCAACACTGACGCGTCGGCAGCCCGTACGCCGGATCACGGGCGTTCGACAAATTCGTGAAAACGCATTCGCCTGGCGGATAGTGACGAATCGATGTCCTGCCACCGTGCCTTCGGGTTCTTAACATGAATGAACAGGCAAATGAGCAGGCAAGCGCCGCATAGAAGAGCCGAAGCGCGACATGCAGCCCTGCGATGACACACATCGGGGCATAGGGAGACACAAGCATGTATCGATCATCGCCAGTA
>BBSL01000447.1 GCA_001319865.1 Burkholderia sp. E7m39
CCTTCGCGACCGACGTGCTGATGCATCACAACGACCTCGCCCGCACAGGGCAAATGCTCGCGGAAACGACGCTGACGCCGTCGAATGTGAACTCGGCGACTTTCGGCAAAGTCGCGTTTCTCGCTGCGGACGGTAAGGTGGACGGACAACCGCTGTCGGTCACGAGTCTGCCGATCAACGGCACGACTCACAACGTGATCTATGTCGTCACCGAACACAACAGCGTCTATGCGTACGACGCAGACAGCAACGCAGCGTTGTGGCAAGTCTCGCTGAACGGCGCGAATGAAACGCCTAGCGACAACCGCGGCTGCACCGACATCACGCCGGAAATCGGCATCACGTCCACGCCCGTCATCGATCGCAACCGCGGGCCCCATGGTGTGCTGTATGCCGTGGCGATGACCAAGGACGCAGGCGGCGGCATTCATCACCGCCTGCATGCGCTCGATCTCACGAGCGGTGCCGAACAGTTCGGCGGGCCCACGGAGATCGCGGCGACGTTTCCCGGCACGGGCGGCAACAGCGTCAATGGCGTGCTGACGTTCGATCCGTCGCTGCATACCGAGCGCGCTGCGCTCACGCTCGTGAACGGCAACATCTTCATGGGATGGACAGCGCACTGCATGGCAGGCCCCTACACGGGCTGGATCATGAGCTACAGCGCGGACACCCTGCGGCAGACGGGCGTCCTCAACGTCGCGCCAAATGGCCATATGGGCTCGATATGGATGGCGGGCTCAGGCATGGCGTCGGACGGCACATCGGTCTACGTGGTCGACGGCAACGGCACGTTCGGCACCACGCTCGATGCGAACGGCTTTCCTGTCGATCACGACTTCGGCAACTCGTTCATGAAGCTGTCCGCGAGTTCGCTGCAGGTCACCGACTACTTCGCGCCGCTCGACGTCGTGGCGCTCGCCAACGCCGACAACGACTTCGGCTCGGGCGGTGCGATGCTGCTGCCCGACCAGAAAGCTGCCGACGGTACCGTCAAGCATCTCGCCGTCGCGGCGGGCAAGGACAACAAGATCTATGTCGTCGATCGCGACTCGATGGGCAAGTTCAGTCCCTCATCGAACAATATCTGGCAGCAGCTCACGGGCACGCTTGCAGGCGGCATCTGGGGCTCGCCTGCGTACTTCAACGGTACCGTCTATTACGGCGGATGGAACGACAACATCAAGGCGCTGCCCGTCGCGAATGCGCTGCTCGCCACCACGGCCGCGTCGCGAAGCCCGACGACGTACCCGTATCCCGGCGCCGTCCCCGCGATCTCGGCGAACGGAACATCGAACGCGATTCTATGGGCCGCCGAAAACGGCACCACGGGTGCATTGCACGCCTATGACGCCACCAATGTCGGACGCGAGCTGTACAACAGCAATCAGGCGGGAGCACGCGACCAGTGGGGCGCGGGCAACAAGTTCATCACGCCGATGATCTCGCGCGGCAAGGTCTACGTCGGCGCGACCAACGGCGTGGCCGTGTTCGGACTGCTGCATTGAAGGGAGGCCGCTTAGCCTATCGCAGCACGGAAATTGCATTGCAACACGGAAATTGGCGACGAATGGCGTGCTTCTGGCGTGCTCCGCCGCGGCGACGCGATATGCTGGAGAAGCAATTCTTCGGCCTGCGATGGCCTGACTGGCCGCATGAGACGCCGGATGCATCATGCCTTCATGCATAACTCGCGGCGCGCATTCGCGTCGACAAGACCAAGACCTCGCCAGGGAGTCCGCACGCTTATGAGACGCTTCGCTCATGCTGCAATTGCGCTGTTTGCCGTAAGCGGCGCATCTTTCGCGCAGCAACCCTTGACCTATCCGGGACGCAGCCAGAGCCCGGGGCAATGGGCCATCGATACGGCCGCCTGCTATGCGGATGCGAACAAGACCACGCACGTCAACATGGCGCGCGAGTCGCAGCGTCCGACGCCGCCCGGCAAGGCAAGCGAGGTCGCACCCCGGCCTATCGTCGCGCCCGCGCCGCTGAACCCGCCGCTGCCTGCCGCGATGGCTGCCTCGGGCGCATCGGGCGCAGTAGCCGCGTCTTCCGTGAGCGCATCGGCGCCCCTCGCCGCAAGCGCCGCGACACCTGCAAGCGGCACATCGGCGCCGACCACGCTCGCCGCGGCATCGGGGGCGACCGCGGCATCGGGCGCCACCGCAGCGTCCGGCGCGATGCCGGCCTCGGATGCCCTCGCGGCATCGGGCGGCAGCGCATCGCTGGCCGCCATGCCGCCACCGCCTCCGCCCGAGCCGCCGATGGTTCGCTACTGGGCCGCCTACGCGAAGTGCATGCAGCAGCGCGGCTATTACACGCGCTGACACGCTGACACGCGCGCTGCTCCGTTATTCATGTGACGAAAGACGACGGCACGCATTGCATGCGCCCTCCCGCCAGCGCGATGGATCGCATCGCGCTGCACCCCTGCCCCGCGCAATGATCCCGCACGTTGTTGAATACCCGGGCGGGCGCCGCGCGGCGCGCGTTCGCTTAGACTTATAGGTACCTCGCCAGCCGGCGCACTGAACGGACCAAATCATGAAAGGGATCTTGATCGAGAAGCAGGACAACGGCAGCCGCGCAACGCTCGCGACCATCGACGAAGCGAATCTGCCCGCGGGAGACGTGACCGTGCGCATCGAATGGTCGACGCTCAACTACAAGGACGCACTCGCGATCACGGGCAGTTCGCCCGTCGTGCGCAGCTTCCCGATGGTGCCTGGCATCGACTTCGCGGGCGTCGTCGAGTCGGACGGCCATCCCGCCTGGAAACCCGGTGACCGCGTGATCCTGAACGGCTACGGCGTCGGTGAAAAGCACTGGGGCGGGCTCGCGCAACGCGCGCGCGTGAGCGGCGACTGGCTCGTGCGCATGCCCGCGCCGCTCACGTCGCGCGACGCGATGGCCGTCGGCACGGCGGGCTACACCGCAATGCTGTGCGTGCTCGCGCTCGAACGGCACGGCGTGACACCCGGTCAAGGCAAGGTGCTCGTGACGGGCGCCGCGGGCGGCGTCGGCAGCGTGGCGATCATGCTGCTGGCCAAACGCGGCTATCGCGTGATCGCCTCGACGGGCCGCCCGAGCGAATCGGCCTATCTGCACGAACTCGGCGCCGAAGAGATCATCGATCGCGCTGAATTGTCCGGGCCCGGAAAGCCGCTTGCAAAAGAGCGCTGGGTCGCGGCAATCGACGCCGTCGGCAGCCACACCCTCGCCAATGCATGCGCGGGCACCGCGTATGGCGGCATCGTCGCGGCGTGCGGCCTTGCGCAAGGCATGGATTTCCCCGCCACTGTCGCGCCTTTCATCCTGCGCGCCGTGACGCTCGCGGGCATCGACAGTGTGATGGCGCCCCGCGCCCGCCGCCTCGACGCATGGCAGCGCATCGCGCAGGATCTGGATACGACGCGGCTCGCGTCGATGGTGAAGGAAATCGGCCTCGGCGAAGCGATCGCGGCCGCATCCGACGTGCTTGCCGGCAAGGTACGCGGACGGCTCGTGGTCGACGTGAACCGCTGACGCACGGCGTTCCATAATCCATTTGCCTGATGAAGCAGGTCATCTTTAGTCGATTTGCCTGATCTGCTTGCGAAAATTAAGCTGGTTGCGACTCCATTCAACTGACCGCGCAAAAGCCTGGATCGCACCATGCAGCCCATTCGTTCAAGGTTCGCGTCGATGCCGTGCGCGATGAAGCGCACGGCGTTCGTTCATTCGTCATTTCGCGGCTCGACGGCCAGCCCTTCGACCCGTACGAGCCCGGTGCGCACATCGACGTCGCGTGCCCTTCGGGTGTCACGCGCCCATACCCGCTATGCGGCGACCCCGCTCGCCGCGACTCGCATCTGTTCGCCGTGAAGCGGGAGGCGTCATCGCGCGGCGGCTCGCGTTCGCTGCACGACAACGTGCAGATCGGCACTGAGCTGTCCGTCGGCGCGCCGCGCAGTCTGTTTCGTCTGGCAGAAGGCACGCGCAAGCATGTTTTGATCGGCGCGTGCATCGACATCACACCGCTGCTTTCGATGGCGTACGGGCTCGTCGCGCTGGGCGCGCCGTTCGAACTGCACTACTTCGCGCGCAGCGCCGAACGCGCGGCGTTTCTTCCGCTGCTATCGCGCGCTGCGTTCGAAGCGCACGTCACGTTGCAAATCGGTATCGAGCCCGCAGCACTCGACGCCTATCTTTCCGATGTGCCGCAAGACACGCACGTCTACACGTGCGGGCCGGTGCCGTTCATGGATCATGTCGTCGCTGTCGGCGAAGCGCGCGTGCCCGCCGACGCCATTCATCTCGAACGTTTCGCCGCAGAGCCTCAACCCGCGAGCCGCGACGCACGCCAAAGCTTCGACGTGCAACTGGCAAGCACAGGGCAAACAGTGCGGATGGACAGCAGCACGAGCATCGTCGAAGCAACTCGCGACCTTCGACGGCAGATAGCGTCAGAGATCGAGCACAAGTAGGGACGAGCGCGAACGCGATACGCAGCAGCAAATCACGCTATTGCCATCGTCGAGTTGAAGGAAGTGGGCTCGCACTCGGTGATGTTCGTCGAGGCCGCGCAAATACGTGTATGCACCGACGGCGACAGCCTGATTTATTTCGATCGAAACTTCCACCGCGTCCCGCGGCTCTGCGCGGCGTGAGCGCTTCATCCGCATCCGTGACGCGAGCGTGCTGAGCGTGCTGTTACCCGGCGTTACTTTTCTCGCAACGCTGTAGCACCTGTGTCGAAAACGCGCCCCTAGACTGAGCCCGTAACCAGACACGCGCATCCATGCGCAGGGAGCAAAAATGAAGAAGATGATGCTTGGTGCAGCTATCGGCGTGACAATGCTTGCGGCTTCGGCGGCAGCGTCAGCACACGTCGACGTCGCCGTGGGTCTCGGCGTGCCGGGCGTGGTGGTGCCGGCTCAACCCGTCTACGCCGTGCCCGCCCCCGTTGCAGTCGGCTATGACGACGACTGGCGCGCTCGACGCGAATGGCGAGAGCGTGAATGGCGCGAACACGAATGGCGCCGTCATCAAGCGTGGCGCGAACATGAATGGCGCGAGCGTCAGCGCGAACGTTGGGGTTACTGATGTGCATATGTGATCGCACATCGTAGGTACGATCGCTCTCTCATTGCCTCGCGAACGCCGTAGCGCAGCCGGCCGTCGCGAGGCAATGCTATTTATGACGAAGCCCCCGTCGCTGCTTCAGACGCCGGGTTTCCACGGCCACGAAGGATACAGGCGGCCTTTGTCATCACCGCTCTCGCCGCTCTCGACACTCTCGCGCCGTGTCTCTACGCTTTCATCGGCACGCTCGATGTCGGCGGCTTCGGGCGTCGCGGAGTCGGCTTCGTCCGAACCTTCCTCGCTCGCTTGCGCGCGTTCGTTCGCAGCGGGCAAAGCGTCGCCGAACCACTCGACCTCGCGTCTGATCGCATCGGCATAGGCGCGCCATCCGGCGGGATCATCCGCGAAGAGACGATCGCGCACGTCGAGTGCGAGGCGCGTGTAGTCGACATGCTCGGCGAGCAGCAACGCGGGCCATCCGGCAAACGATGCGCTCGCGCGCTTCGCGAACTCCGCTGCCGTCATATCGGGCGCCACGGCCGCGAGCCATGCTTGCGCTGCGAGATTGCCGTGCACGTTCAGCAGATCCCGCAACGTGTGGCGTTGTACATCGGCGGCGAGTGCCGCCTCGATGGCATGCAGCGCGTCGCCCAGATGCAGCAGCAACGCGCGTCGTTCAAAAGCGTCTTTCATCGAACCATGTCCGTACGTGATTCCGTCGCGCGATGGCCGGCAACGCGGGACGGATAGCGGAAATTGCGCGCAAGCGGCGCGTTACGAGCGAACACCAAAAAAGCCCTGCCACAGCGAATCGAACAGACCCGCGGCACGCGGTTCGTGTTTCGCCTCGGCCGATCGGGGCTGCACGGTTGCGCGTGGATCGGCCGCTGCGGGCGAGTCAGGCGATGTGGACTCGGCCTTTGCAGCAGGGCTGGCATCAGTTGTCGCGGCTGCATCGACGAATTCATTGTCAGCGGCCGCACGCCGCGACTCGTGCAACGCCCACACGCTGTCGGCAATGCGCTGCGCGGTATCGGCATCGCAATCGCGTCCGAGCAGCACGCCAAACAGTACATCGCGGTTATAGCCTTCTTCGGCGTGACGCATGGCGACGCCGACCATCTGCGCATATTTCGCTTCGGCCTCGGCTTGCGCCTTGCGCGCCATCGCCGCCTCGACCTCCTGTTGACGCTTCTGTAGCGCTTCCCAGCGGCGCATTTCCTGCGAATACACAGCGTCGTAGACCTTGCGCTGATCTTCGTCGGAAAGAATTGCGTATGCGTCTTTGATCTCCTGGAACGTCGCGCGCGCGACGTCCTCCCGTCCGACATTGCGATCCGGATGCCACTTCATTGCAGCCTTCCGGTACGCCCGTTTGATGTCTTCCGAGGTGGCGTCTTGAGGCACGCCAAGCTTCGCGTAAAGAGTTGCCATGTCGCGTCGGTAGATTTGCTGGTCAGGGTCGCGTTCATCGTAGCACGCCCACCCTCGGCATTTAAGCAGACCTGGTCCGACGAATGCACGTCGAGCGATGGCATGTGTCTTTGCCGTGCTCGCAGATGACGCGATGCGTGCACAGCCGCGTGCGCGAGAGCGGTCGCGCGACGCGCAGTCGAATCATGCCGTCATCGCGCCTGAAATCAGCGAGCGGCACCGATCACGCCCGCGAATGTGCGCCAGCGCACCGGGCACCCGCCGCGCATGCGCGGGCCGTCACATTTCCGACATGTGCGTCACGCAACATCGGACCCCGGCAAGAAAAAGTAAGGAACCTTGCGTCCGGCCGCTGCCACGCTGTCCGCTTTGCCTTTCGCGCCGGGCGTCGCCCTCATTGCGTTGCTCCTTTTAAGGAACACTCCCCGTGCTGCGCTCACGACTCATCACTCGCACCGTGATCGGTGCCATCGCTTCCCTCACGGCGCTCGCCGCCGCGCCCGCCGCCCATGCCAAAGTCGAACTGATCGCGATCGGCAAGCTCGACGGCAATCTGCTCGACAAATCGAAGGAAACGTCGGGCAAGCTCGAAAACGGCGTGCCCGGCAATCTGCTCGGCGGCCTCGGCTCGGGCATCGGCTACGCCGGCTGCCACACGTTCCTCGCCGTGCCCGATCGCGGACCGAACGCCGTCTCATACAACGCAGCGATCGACGACACCGCGTCGTACATCAACCGCTTCCAGACGCTGCGCCTGCATCTCAAAGAGGCGGCCAAGGGTGCCGCGCTGCCGTTCACACTGACGCCCAAGCTCGTCGACACGACGCTCCTGCACACGTCGGAGCGTCTCGTCTATGGCACGGGCGCGGCGTTTGGCGTGCCGAACGGCGCACCGAAACTGAACCGCGACAATCACACGAACTATTTCACGGGCCGCTCGGACAATTTCGATCCGACGCATCTGTCGACCTATCCGTTCGACGCCCGCTTCGACCCGGAAAGCATCCGTGTCGCGAACGATGGCGCCAGCGTATTCATCTCGGATGAATACGGCCCGTACGTGTATCGCTTCGACCGCAAGAGCGGCCGCCGCATCGCGACGTACACGCTGCCCGACACGTTCGCCGTGTCGGCGCTTTCGCCCGTCGGCAACGACGAGATCAGCATGAACACGTCGGGCCGCGTCGCGAACAAGGGCATGGAAGGCCTCGCGATCTCGCCCGACGGCACGACGCTGTTCGGCGCGATGCAAAGCCCGTTGATCCAGGACGGCGGCACCAACGGTCAGTTCACGCGCATCGTGAAGATCGACATCCGCACGGGGCGCACGGCGCAGTTTGCGTATCCGCTGACGAACATAGGGACGCCGTCCAGGCCTAAGTGGCCGACCATCAGCGACGTGCTCGCGATCAACGATCACGAACTGCTCGTGGACGAACGCGACGGCAAGGGGCTCGGCGACGATTCGACGGCTGTGTTCAAGCAGATTTTCCGGATCGACCTAACGGGCGCGCAGGACGTGAGCCATGCGAGCGGCCAGAGCGGTCTGCAGCCGTACGCGGTGCAAAAGACGCTGTTCCTCAATGTCGTCGATGCGCTGACGGGTGCCGGTTACAGCGCGAACGACATTCCCGCGAAAATCGAAGGCATCGCATTCGGCCCGGACGTAATGGTGCGCGGCGTGAAGAAGCACACGCTGTTCGTCGCGAACGACAACGACTTTCTCGGCACGATCACGGACACGAATCATCCGGCGGGCATCGCCAATCCGAACCAGTTCTTCGTGTTCACGATCGACGACGCCGATCTGCCCGACTATGTCGCGCAACGCCTGCCGGGCGTGTCGAAGAGCGGCCACGATCACGACGGCGTGTGCAGCCGCGAGGACGATCGCGACGACGATCATGATCGCGACGGCCACGGTCACTGACCCGCCCAATTGAGTTTCTGCGTCCCTGACGACGTTGAGAGAGCCGGCCGCGGTCAACGCGGACCGGCGCTTTTTTTGGCGGATCGATGGTCGGCCGGGCGCGCGGTTCAGGCTCTGCGCGCACCGCTTCGCGCGTATAGAATCGACGCATGAAGAAGCCAGCATCCGACCGTACGCCGACTGTCGAAAGCGAAATCGAAAGCGAACGTGCCGCGCCCGAATTGCCGCTACACGCGCCGAGCATCGCATCGGTTGCGCTCGCCACGTTGATTGCGCTGATCGCGTGGCTCGCGTTGGCGGCGCAAACCGACCTCACGCTGCACAGAATGCTGACGCGCGGCTACGGCGTGCTCGAAGGCATCGAACGCTTGACCAGCTACCTGACCAATCTGACCATTTTCAGCTGCGCGCTTTGCTTCAGTTGCGTCGCATTCTGCACGCCTCGCATCCGCGCGCCGCTCGCGCGTTTCTTCCAACAACCGACCGTCCTGACGGCCGTGACCGTGTATATCGTGTTCGTGGGCTTTGCGTACAACCTGCTGTTGCGCCATCTATGGACGCCATCTGGCTGGCGCATGCTGCTCAACGAAAGCCTGCACACCATCGTGCCGTTGCTCGCCGCGCTCTACTGGCTGCTGTTCGTGCCGCGCTTTCATCTGAAGCTGCGTCATCTGCTGTGGTGGCTCGTCTATCCCCTCGGCTACCTCGCGCTGACGCTGATTCGCGGCGCCTTCTCCGACTTCTATCCGTATCCGTTCATCGACGTCGGCGAACTGGGCTATGCACGCGTGCTGACGAATGCAAGCCTGCTCGTGCTCGCCTTCCTGCTGCTGATGGCCGTGTTCGTCGCGATCAATCACCGGCGCTCCGTGCCGTCGATCGTGTCCGCGGCCATTGCTCGCCCACAAGAGATCCATCATGACGACAACCCGGCGTGAATTCATCACCGCAAGCCTTGGCTGCGCGGTCACCCTCTATGCAACGCTTGCCGCAAACCGCGACGCGCGCGCCGACGAGAAGCTGAATGAGGCCGATCCCGCTGCGAAA
>BBSL01000448.1 GCA_001319865.1 Burkholderia sp. E7m39
AGATGCATGGGGCGGCTGCACGCTGTTCGGCACCAAACTGGTTGCGGGCGGTGGCTGGTGCAGTTCATATACGAACATGTAGGAGGCGCGTCTGCAGCGTGAGTTGGTACGAGTTGCCATGCATGTCTGCACTATCGTGCGTGCTGAACTATCGTTCTGGTCTTTTTTCTTGTCTTTTCACTGTGGTTCATGTCACCGGCCTCGGATGCATGGCACATGCATTGCGGAAATCATCGTCAGTCGAACTGCAATCGAGAGACTGAAGAGATGAATCAGACTGCACTTGCCGTTGTTGGTGTTGTTGCTCCGCCCATGTCGCGTCCCCTCGGTAGACGCCTGCATACGCCAATGCCGCCGGAGGTCGATCCCGATCCGGCGCCGCCACCCGATGATGACCCCGACCGGGACCCGCACTCGCCGCCGATCCCCGGACGCGAGCCTGACCGCGCACCGCCCGCGCACGAGCCGCCCGCAGGTGACCCGCCCGGTCGCGAGCCGCCCATGCGCGCGGGGGCGGCGAACACGCGATCGCGAAGGCCGCATGCCGAGGCTGGCATGGATCAAAGCTGAGGATCGAGCAGCGCGACCGCGCGATCGACGAGCTTTTCGGTCCACGGGCGCTTCATCCAGTCGCCTTGCGTCACGCGTTTCGCCTTCGCGAGATCGTCGGCGAAGATCTGTATCTGCCGGCGCGCGAATGCCGCGTCATAGATGTTGAGGTTCGCTTCGTCGTTCAGCTTGAACGAACGCGAGTCGAAATTCGTCGAGCCGACGGAGACCAGATACTCGTCAACGACCAGCAGCTTGACGTGGAACATCGTCGGTTGATATTCAAACATCTGCACGCCCGCTTCGAGCAAGGGCCCCCAGCATGCACGCGAGGCTTCGCGCACGGTGTGCGTATCGATGTGCCGGCCGGGCGTGAGAATCTGCACAGTGACGCCCCGTTTCGCCGCTTCGACGATGGCATTGATCGTCAACCGGTCCGGGACGAAATACGCGCTTGCGAGATGGATCGAGCGCGTCGCGGCGGTGATCGCCATCAGGTACATCAGCTGCATGTCGTCGCTGCCCCCTGAAGGCGAACTGCTGAACATGTGCGCAAGGCCGTCGCCGTCATCGCGCGGTTCCGGGAAGTAGTCGGGTCCATGCAATACTTTGCCGGTCGCCTTGATCCAGTTGTCCATGAACACCGCTTGCATGTGCCCGACGACAGGACCGGTGACACGAAAGTGCGTGTCGCGCCAGTGCATGTCGTCCTGTGCATGTCCCGTCCACTCCTGCGCAATGCCGACACCGCCCGTGAACCCGATACGTCCGTCGATCACCAGCAGCTTGCGGTGCGTGCGGTCGTTCATGCGCCCGAGCCCTGTCCAGTGCGGCTTGTGATACTGGATCACCTGGGCGCCCGCGTCCCGGAGCATCTGCAGATAGCGCCGGTCCATCTTCTGCGAGCCGACCCAGTCGAGCAGCACATGCACCGCGACGCCTTCGCGCGCTTTGTCCGACAGTGCCCGCGCGATGCGTTCGCCGATTTCACCGGACCAGTAGATGAAGGTTTCGAACGTGATGGTTTTCTGCGCGCTCGCGATGCCTTCGAGCAGCGACGGAAAAATTTCGTCGCCGTTCACGAGCACTTCGAAGCGATTGCCGGACGTGACAGGCGGCCCGAGCAGCAGGCCCATCGATCGGATGAACTGGGGATCGTCGCTGCCGTACCGGCGCTCGATCTGGTGCTCGATTTTCTTCTCGCCCGTCGACAGATTGGCGATGATGAGCACGACGACGAGCGTGACGACGGCTGTGAGCAGTATCGTCAGCATGTGCCGCTTTTAGCGGTGTTCGAAGAAGCGCGCGCCAGGCGGGTCGCCACGGCGGCGCGCGACGCACGCGCTACCAGTCCGGGTTGTTGACTTCCTGCCGGTAGCCGTAGACGTTGTTCACGAGGCGATGCGGCCGCCCGCCTTCCTGCATCACTTCGCGCCAGCCGCACAGCGTCGCGAGCGAATCGGTGTGCAGTACGGCGTACGGCTTGGCGACCATGCCGTCGATCGTGGGTCCGCCGGAAACCAGCTCGATCGCGTTCTCGTCGAGCGCGAACAGCATGCGCATGTCCGTTTGCAGAATCTGCATTTCGTAGCGGGTGGCGGCTTTCATCGCGGCTCCTTGTGCATCAGGAATTGTTCTAGACCGTGGAGGCCGACCAGGAGCGACCGGCGGGATGGCGACGACGGTTTTCGAAGGAACGGCCTCTGCTCATGACAACGGACAAAGCCCGGCCGCCTGATGAAAGCAAGCAGCATTCCAAATGCAAGTTCGAGGCGGGACGCGCGTTACGCGGGATGGCCGTCCGATGCTTTGAAAAAAACACCGACGGACGGAGTGAAAATTACGCGGCGCTGTTCGCTGGCCTTCGCCGACAGGCGCGACAGTGTGCGACGCGAATCGACGTCGAGGAGTCAGTCGACGGGCAACTGGTCGCAGGCATTCGTGGCCGTCGACGCGCAGATGAACGAGTAGTCGCCGCTCCAGCGAACAGCCGCGGCGCTCGCGTGCACGGCGTCCTGGAACTCCGGCGAGGTTTCCCACGCGATGTACGCCGAGCACAGCACGGCCGACATCACAACAAGCGAAAAAGCAATCTTTTCAAAGATCTGGAAACGGGGCGACATGGCAATCTCTTCCTTGGAGATCGCATTTTATCTCAATATCAGGGTTTTCACCTACATCGACGGCAACTTTGCAGCACATGGCAGTGCGACAGCGCATGATCGCATGCAAAGAGGAGCGCCCGAAAATGGGACGGTAAGGGGCTCTTCAGCGCCTCGATCGCGCACGCGACATCCTTGCGCTGCGCGAGTCCCACTTCGACCTCGACGCGCTGCGTGCCCCCGCTGCTGTAGTTGATCACCGGGTTGCTCCAGATCTGGCTGTTCGGCACAAACACGGCGTTGCCGTCGCTGCGTTCGATGCGCGTCGTGAAGAGCCCTACTTCGCGCACGATGCCAGCCGTCGCGCCCGTGCCTTCGATCACGTCGCCTGCACGAAACGGCCGCAGCAGCAGCAACATAATGCCGGCGGCAATATTCTGCTGTGTGCCTTGCAACGCGAGTCCGATGGCCAGGCCAGCCGCGCCGAGTACAGCCAACACACTCGCCGTCGCGACACCCACTTCGCTGAGCGCCGCGAACAGCACGAGCACGCGCACCGTCCATGTGCCGATTGCGTTGATCATCGGCGCGAGCGTCGGGTCGGCGTGCGTACGCGAGAGCGCCTTCGACAGCAACGCGCCGAGCCGGTTGGACAGCCACCAGCCGACGACCAGGATCAGGATCGCGACGGCCGCATCCATCAGTTCATGCGTAAGCGTGACAATCAGCGATGGTTGCAGGTGGAACGCGCGAGCGAGCAGGTCATCCATAGTTCGTAACGGTTTGGTTGAGGGCCGCGGTAACGCCGCGTGATGCGCCGGGGCGATACGCGCGCGGGGACAAATCGGCAGGCGCGGTCGGTATGTTCTACACTGGCGACCCGAATGAAACCCGGCCGAACGGGCGGTTCCGCTGAGCTTTCCTGTCAAGGGGCGTGCAAATGCGGTGCCTGACCGCGGGCGAGCGTCGTACGCGAGGTCATCGGCTATCCGCCCTGAATTGCTCCCCGTTCGGCTGCATTTTTCTGCCTGTTCATGTGAACCGCTATATGGGACGCCGATCCATCCCGCGATGAAAACACCGCCCGCCGACTCCCGCTCCAAAGACGTCTCCACTCATACACCCGCCGCCGACAGCTTAGACACGCTAATCGACGACGCCGCGCGCGAACCTGAAATCAGCCTGCCGCGCCAGACGCCATTCCAGCGCTTCTGGTGCACGCGCGTGCTGTCGTCGCTGTCGTTTCAGATGCTTGCCGTCGCGATGGGCTGGCACATTTACGCGCTCACGCACAGTGCATTCGCGCTCGGCCTCGTCGGACTCGCGCAGTTCCTGCCGATGTTCGTGCTGACGCTCGTCGTCGGACAGGTCGCCGATCGCTATGACCGGCGCCGCATCGCGGCCGTCTGCCAAGGCCTCGAATGCGTGGCGGCGGCGATGTTCGCGTGGGGCACGTTGACTGGATGGATCAGCGCGCCCGTGATCTATGTGCTAGCGGCCTGCGTCGGTGCGGCGCGCGCGTTCGAGTCGCCCGCCGTCGCGTCGCTGTTGCCGGGCGTCGTGCCTCGCGGGCAGTTGTCACAGGCGACGGCATGGGCCACGTCCGCCAACCAGGCGGCGCAAATCGGCGGGCCGGCGCTCGGCGGCCTGCTTTACGGCATCGGTCCCGGCGCTGCGTATCTCGCTTGCACGCTGTCGTTCGCGTTCGCGTCGGCCGCCGTCAGCACGATTCCGTTGCGCACGAAGCCCGTGCCGCGCGCGCCCGTCACGCTCCACTCGGTGTTCTCGGGCGTGCGTTTCATCCGCAGTCAGCCCGTGATACTCGGTGCGCTCTCGCTCGATCTGTTCGCCGTGCTGTTCGGCGGCGCGACGGCCTTGCTGCCGATCTTCGCGCGCGACGTGCTGCACGCCGGTCCGCTCGGCCTTGGCCTGCTGCGTTCCGCATCAGCCGTCGGCGCGCTCGGGGGCACGATCTGGCTCGCGCACTTTCCGCTGCGCAAGCGGCCCGGCGCGGCCATGTTCGGCGGTGTGATCGCATTCGGGATCGCCACGCTCGTGTTCGGACTGTCGCATCAGTTCATCGTGTCGCTGTTCGCGCTGATGGCGCTCGGCGCGTCCGACGTGATCAGCGTGGTCGTGCGCCTGTCGCTGGTCCAACTGCGCACGCCCGACGACATGCTCGGCCGCGTCAGTGCCGTCAATTCGCTGTTCATCGGCACGTCGAATCAGCTGGGCGAGTTCGAGTCAGGACTGACGGCGGGATGGTGGGGCGCGCAGCCGGCCGTGCTCGTCGGCGGCTGCGCGACGATCGCGATCGCGCTACTGTGGATGAAGCTTTTCCCCGAACTGCGGCGCACACGCTCGCTGGAGTCCGAAGAGCATGGCGTCGGCGTGAACGCCTAGCGCTGCAGTTCGCCCCTGGCGACCGGGAGCGTTCATTGCAACTGCGATGAACCGGACCGTAAGGCGTGCGCGCGCGCCAAATGCAGCAAAGTGCACGCGGCCCTCCATCCCGACGCCAAGGAGACGCAGATGCATCCGACCCAATGCAGCCGACGAACCCGCTTCCTGCTCGAGATCGCGGTGCTGACGGCAGTCGCCGCAGCCACGACGATGTCCACACCCGCGCGCGCCGACGACGCACCCAGCCCCTGTGTTGCACTCAAGCGCATCGTTGCCGCTGCGCCGAACGGATTCTCGCAACTGACACCGGACGACGGCCAAGGCATGGCGCAGCCCTACGGAAGCGATGCGAAATGCAGTGCATCCAAGGGTAGCTACGAGTGCATGTGGACACCGAGCGGCGGCGCGGGGTCGAGCACGACGGCATTGCAAGCGGTCGCGGCCGACATCGCATCATGTCTGCCCGACGCCACACATGATGTGAACTCGCCCGCACGCCAGCATTTCTATCTGGGCCCACGTGACGCCCGCACGCAGATCACGGCGATGCCCGCCGGTGCGGCCAAATTGAAGCTGGTCGTCTCAGGCAAATAGCGCGGGGCCCGCTCGCTTCGAAGCGTCTGTGCAATTGCGCCTCTGCATTGCGCTCGTTCGAGCGCGGTCATTCGAGCGGTCACGCGATCCGATACCAGACGCGAATGCCCGAATACCAGTGACTCACGCTCGTATCGTCGCCGGAGCCGAAGGTCGACAGGCTCTCGACGTTGATCACATCGACGTCGTGCTCGGCGATCCATGCATTGGCACGCTCGACGAGCGCGGCAGCGTTTTCGTACACATGTCCTCGGATCATGTGGCGTTGCATGACTTGCCGCTCGAAATCCTGGTACGCGATCTTGCTCATGGTTGTCTCCGCGGTCGACCGCGCAGCCGGGCTGACGGTCGGGCTGTTTTCGATGTGTGGTGCCCGCCGCCGAGTCTATCAACCCGGGGACGGGAGCGGCAATTGCTCGATAGATGACAGGCCTTGTCACTGAGGGAGCGTTCCATGACCAGCGAAAAACAGCAAACGACAGCCACGACCAGTCCGGGTAGCGATGTCGAGCATCCGCAGCACCCCACCCATAGCGATAACGAAAAGAGCAAGATGCCCGAGCGTGACGACGACGGCCGCAAGCAGGCGCCCTCCGACCGGCCCGGAAAAAAACCTGGCGAAGGCGAGCCTTCTGTCGGTTGATGCATTGCGCGCATCCGCTTGAATGCAGTTAAAAATGCGGCGGCCTGCAGTTTTTTGCAGCGCCGCCGTCGCCGTTTGAGGCACACGGTGAATTGCGTGCACTGCAGGTCAGTGCAAGTGCATTTTTTACAGAGTTATTTCTGATTATTTTTCCGTTTCCTTCACTTACCTTGCTTCCGGCGGCGAAGGTTTGCTTCATGTAATCCGTCGCTGCCGTCCGAGTCATGGAGCGAGCGGAAAACAATGACGGCATCCTGCAAGGTTTCCATTTGCGTCCCGACATGTAATCGGCCTGAATTGATCGTGGAATGTCTGGATTCGTGCCTAGCGCAGACGCACACGAACCTCGAAATTCTGATTGGCGACGATTCAAGCGACAGACGCACGCAGCAACTGATCAAATCGCGCTATGCGCACGACGCGCGCATCCGCTACGTGAGAAACGAGCCGCCGCTCGGGCAGGCGCGCAACGTCGCGCGTCTCTTTGCGCGCGCGAGCGGCGACAAGATCGCCTTGATGCACGACGACGATTACTTCACCGACGATGGCATCGCGAACCTGCTCGAGCCCTGGCAGAATCATCCGCAACTCGAAGTCGTGTTCGCCGACCAATACGAAGTCGATGCGCAGGGCCACGTCGATGCGGCGAAGAGCGACGAATTGAACGCTGCCTTCCATCGCACGTCACTCGCGCAGGGCTTGCAGAAGCAACCGGGGCGAACGGGTCTCGTGCAGATGTTCCCGAACAACGGCTGGATCGCCAACGCCGATCTCGTCAAACGAGTCGGCTATCGCGACGACGTCGGCACATGCTGCGATTATGTGTTCGGCTCGGAGTTGTGCCTCGCCGCGTCGCAGGTCTTTTACCTGCATCGCTACGTGTCGTACTACCGAAAGAGCGACGTATCGATATCGCGCAGCACGCGCGGCTCGACCTGCGCCGCTTCATTGACGGCATTCCAGTTCGTGTCGGGGCTCACACTCGACGCATCGCTCGAACCGGCGCGCAGGCAGGCAATGCGCAGGCTCGCACCCATCGTCGTGTCGCTGCATGCGAAGAATGCTTCGCCGCTTGCCGCGCTGCGTGTCGCGCTTGGGCATCCGTATGCGTATGCATACGGATTCGACGCGCGTTTCTACTACCATCTGTCGCTGATTGCGCGCGCGCTAATCGCGATGACGTGGCGCCGCTTGCCGACTTCGGCGGCGCGCTTCCCGTGAGTGCACATCACAGGCGATGCACGCATAAAAAAAGCGGCTCTAGCAAGAGCCGCTTTCTGTCGAGATGCACTATCGTGCCTCACATTCGATGCATTACGGTTCGTGCCGCAGGTAGCCTTCCTTCGACGGATCACGCATGCGGAACGACACGATGCCCGCGATCGCGCACAGCGCGGTCACGTACCAGTAGAACATCGATTCGCTGCCCGCCTGCTTGAGCCACAACGCGACGTACTCCGCCGAGCCGCCGAAGATCGCGTTTGCCACCGCATACGACAGGCCGACGCCGAGCGCCCGCACTTCGGGCGGGAACATCTCGGCCTTGATCAGACCGCTGATCGACGTATAGAAGCTGACGATGGCGAGTGCGATCACGACCAGCACGAACGCCATGACGGGGCTCGTCACGTCCTTGAGCGCATGCAGCAGCGGCACCGTGCCAATGGTCGCGAAGAAACCGAACAGCAGCATCGACTGACGGCGACCGATACGATCGGACAACGCGCCGAACAACGGCTGCATGATCATGTAGACGAAGAGCGCCGCCGTCATCACGTTGCTCGCCGTCTTCGCGTGCATTCCCGCCGTATTGACCAGGTACTTCTGCATGTACGTCGTGAACGTGTAGAAGATCAGCGAGCCGCCCGCCGTGAAGCCGAGCACCGTGAAGAACGCGCCCTTGTGCTGCCACATGCCGCGCAGCGTGCCCGCCTCTTTGCGCTGGCGCGTTTCGGCCGTGGTGGTCTCATCCAGCGAGCGGCGCAGGTACAGCGCGACCAGCGCAGCGACCGCGCCGACCACGAACGGCACGCGCCAGCCCCACGCCTTCAGTTCTTCCGTCGTCAGCAATTGCTGAAGGATTACGAGCACCAGCAGCGCGAACAGCTGACCGCCGATCAGCGTCACGTACTGAAAAGACGCGAAGAAGCCACGCCGCCCTTTCAGCGCCACTTCACTCATATAGGTCGCGCTCGTGCCGTACTCGCCGCCCACCGACAGCCCCTGGAACAGGCGCGCAACCAGCAGCAGCGCGGGCGCGAGCGCGCCGATCTGTGCGTAGGTCGGCAGCACGGCAATCACGAGCGAGCCGCCGCACATCATGAACACCGAGACCATCATCGCGAAGCGTCGGCCGCGCTTGTCGGCGAGCCGGCCGAAGAACCAGCCGCCTATCGGGCGCATCAGGAAGCCCGCGGCAAACACGCCTGCCGTATTCAACAGCTGCGCCGTTGTGTCGCCCTTCGGAAAGAAGGCCGGCGCGAAATACAGCGCGCAAAACGAATAGACGTAAAAGTCGAACCACTCGACGAGGTTGCCTGAAGAGGCGCCGACGATCGCGAAGATGCGCCGCCGGGTATCGGAGGGGGTGAATACGGTTGTGTCGGTCATGCTGGTCGGTCCCTTCTTTTAGGTTTGGCGCTCGTGACGCCGCCTTTTGTATTGCGCTCCAACCTGGTTTGCAGTCCGGTTTCGGTCTCGTTGCAACCGGGTTGCGGCACGCGTGCAAGATTGCATGAAGATGTAAGCTTTGACGCGGTCGGTATCTTAACGGATATCGCTGGATAACGGCTTGCGAATGTACGCCTAAAGGGTTTCCTCATTCTTTCGCTCATGGATACGGTCCGAGCGCGCATAAAAAAAGCCAGCCCAGAGGCTGGCTTTGCTGACGGCGCGCGGCCCGTCAAACGCGCACGGCAGGTGCCGTGTAACGGCACTCGTAGCGTTTTCTCACGGTGCCGTTTTCGTCGACGCTTTCGAGGTACACGTCGAACTGCCACAAGCGCGCCATGTGCTTGAGCACTTCGTCGCTGTCACCGGACAGATGGCGGTTGTCGCTCATGAAGTGGCGCAGCGTCAGACTGCGGTCGCCGCGCGTATTCACCGACCACACCTGGATGTTCGGCTCGCGATGATGCATGTCGTACTGCCGCGACAGCGCCTGACGCACGTATTGATAACCGCTGTCGTCGTGGATGGCGGAGACTTCGAGCGCGTCGCGCATGTCGTCGTCGAGTACCGAGAAGAGCCGCATTTCGCGGATCAAATGCGGCGACAGATACTGCGCGACGAAGCTCTCGTCCTTGAAGTTGCGCATCGCGTAGTGCAACGCCTGCAGCCACGGGCTGCCCGCGAGTTCGGGGAACCACTTACGGTCCTCTTCCGTCGGGTTCTCGCAGATGCGGCGTATGTCGCTCATCATCGAGAAGCCGAGCGCATACGGATTGATGCCGCTGTAATACGGCTTTGTGACGGGCGGCTGATAGACGACGTTGCTGTGCGAATGGAGGAACTCCATCATGAAGCCGTCTTCGAGCTTGCCCTCGTTGTACATCGTGTTGAGCAGCGTGTAGTGCCAGAAGGTGGCCCAGCCTTCGTTCATCACCTGCGTCTGGCGCTGCGGATAGAAGTACTGCCCGATCTTGCGCACGATGCGGATCACTTCCCGCTCCCACGGCTCAAGCAGCGGCGCGTTCTTTTCGGCGAAATACAGCAGGTTTTCCTGCGGCTCCGGCGGATAGCGCTCCTCGACTTCCTCCGGCAACGGCGTGTGGCGCGACGGCAGCGTGCGCCACAGTTCGTTCACCTGCGACTGCAGATACGCTTCACGCTCGCGACGCGCTTCGAGCTCCTTCTGCAAGGACAGCTTCTGCGGACGCTTGTAGCGATCCACGCCGTAGTTCATCAGCGCATGGCACGAGTCGAGCAGTTCTTCGACGCGATCGAGCCCAAAGCGCTCTTCGCACTCCGCGATGTAGTTCTTCGCGTAGACGAGGTAATCGATGATGGCATGCGCATCCGTCCACAGGCGGAACAGGTAGTTGCCCTTGAAGAACGAGTTGTGCCCGTAGGCCGCATGCGCGATGACGAGAGCCTGCATCGTCATCGTGTTCTCTTCCATCAGATACGCGATGCAGGGGTTCGAGTTGATGACGATCTCATACGCGAGACCCATCTGTCCCCGCCGATAGCTCTTTTCGGTCGCGAGAAAGTGCTTGCCGAACGACCAGTGACGGTAGTTGACGGGCATGCCGACGGACGCATACGCGTCCATCATTTGTTCAGCGCTGATGAGTTCGAGCTGGATCGGATAGACATCGAGTTCATATTGCTCTGCAACATGCGCAATATGTGTGTCGTACTCTTCGATCAGTTCGAAGGTCCAGTCGGACGGACACGGCAACGGCCTTCTATCGGCAACGTTCATACGGACTTCCCTTTGCCCTTGGGTGGGCGCCCCGGTGGGTCCCCGTGCTGCAGCTGCGTCAGGCGCTACGCCTGCTCCGGCATCGGACGCACGCCGATCATTCGCGTGTGCCGCGTTCGCCTCGGCATGCCCGGCCTCACTCTGCTTCGGCACGCCTTTCTTGCGCTCGGGTTCATACCCGCGCGCCTCGTTGTGCAGATGGCGAGTCGTCATGCGGCTTCCACCTGCTTTTCGAACAGTTCGCGGAACACCGGATAAATATCCGCCGCGGTCTCGACCTTCTTCATTGCCATATGCGGCTGCGACAGCGCGAGTTGCGCATATTCGAGCCACAGATTCTGCTCTTCAGGCGTCACCTGAATGTACGCAAAATACCGCACCTTCTCGAGAATGTCATCAGCGAGGATCTTGCGGCATTTCGGCGAATCGTCGGTCCAGTTGTCCCCGTCCGATGCCTGTGCGCCGTAAATGTTCCATTCAGTTGGCGAATAGCGTTCGTCGAGAATCTTCTGCATCAGTTCCAGCGCGCTCGACACGACCGTGCCGCCGCTTTCCGTCGAATGGAAGAACGTGTCTTCGTCGACTTCTTCGGCGCGCGTGTGGTGACGGATGAACACCACTTCGATCTTCTCGTAGTTGCGCTTCAGAAACAGATACAGCAGGATGAAGAAGCGCTTGGCGAGATCCTTGCGCTGCTCGTCCATCGACCCGGACACATCCATCAGACAAAACATCACGGCCTGACTCGACGGCTGGGGCTGCTTCACACGATTTACGTACCGCAGATCGAACGGATCGATGAAGGGAATGCGCCAGATACGGCCGCGCAGATGATGAATGTCGTCTTCGAGCAGCTTGATCTCTTCGCGACGATCGGCGGGGTCCGCCTTCATCTCTTCGAGTTGCTTCTCGAGTTCGTGCAGTTCGTTGACGAGCGGCGCGCCGAGCGCGATACGCCGGCCCAGCGCGCTGCGCAGCGAACGCACCACGTCGATGTTATTCGGCGTGCCTTCGGCGGCCCAGCCGGCGCGGATGCTTTTCCAGGTGGGCACGGCGAGCAGATGCGTTTTGACGAGACGCGGCAGTTCGAGATCGTCAAAAAAGTACTGCATGAATTCTTCACGGCTCAGCTCGAACACGAAATCGTCCTGACCTTCGCCTTCGTTGCTGGCGCTGCCGCCACCGCCGCTGCCCCCACCGCCTTGCGGACGCGGAATCTTGTCGCCGCGAATGTAGTCGGCGTTACCCGGGTGCACCATTTCACGCTTGCCGCCGGGGCCATGCCGGAACGACGGTTCGGCGATGTCCTTGCGCGGAATCGTGATGCTCTGAGTGTTCTGAATATCTTTAATGCTGCGGTCGCGCACCGCTTCCGACACCGCGCGCCGAATATAGCCCTTTACGCGACGCAAAAAGCGTTCGCGATTTGCAATGCTCTTGTTCTTGCCTGCCAGCCTGCGGTCGATGATTTGATGAAGCACATCCGGTCTCCCGCTCCGATTTGGAATACGCGGGGCGCAAGTTGCGCATGCAAAGTTATGTCCATGCGGCTTGCGCCTCGCAGGAGGCCCGCGCAAATCGGGTGAAGCGAACCCGTTTGCGCGAGCTTTGCAGCACGCGTGTCATGACGATTTGCGCACGCGCAGATACCAGTCGCACAAGAGCCGCACCTGCTTCGGCGTATAGCCCTTGGTGACCATGCGGTTGACGAAGTCTTCGTGCTTGCGCTGTTCCTCCGCCGACCCTTTCGCATTGAACGAGATGACGGGCAGAAGTTCTTCCGTGTTCGAGAACATTTTCTTTTCGATCACGACGCGCAGCTTTTCATAGCTGATCCACGCGGGGTTCTTGCCCCCGTTCGCGGCCCGCGCGCGCAGCACGAAATTGACGATCTCGTTGCGGAAGTCCTTCGGGTTGCTGATGCCCGCAGGCTTCTCGATCTTCTCCAGCTCGGCGTTGAGCGCCGCGCGGTCGAAGCTTTCGCCCGTGTCGTGATCGCGGAACTCCTGATCCTGAATCCAGAAGTCGGCGTACGTCACATAGCGATCGAAAATGTTCTGCCCATACTCGGAATACGACTCCAGATACGCAGTCTGAATCTCCTTGCCGATGAATTCCGCATAGCGCGACGCGAGCACGTCCTTGATGAACGACAGGTACTTCTGCTCGGTTTCCGGCGGAAACTGCTCCCGCTCGATCTGCTGTTCGAGCACATACATCAAATGCACCGGATTCGCCGCGACTTCCGTCGTGTCGAAGTTGAACACGCGCGACAGGATCTTGAACGCGAAGCGCGTGGACACGCCCGTCATGCCCTCGTCGACGCCCGCGAAATCGCGATACTCCTGATACGACTTCGCCTTCGGGTCGGTGTCTTTGAGGTTCTCGCCGTCGTACACCTGCATCTTCGAAAAGAGGCTGGAATTCTCGGGCTCCTGCAAACGCGTGAGCACCGACATCTGCGCCATCATCTTCAACGTGCCCGGCGCGCAGACCGCATTGGACAGCGACGAATTGCGCAGCAGCTTCTCGTAGATCTTCATCTCTTCCGAGTAGCGCAGGCAGTACGGCACCTTCACGACGAAGATACGGTCGAGCAGCGCTTCGTTGTTGCGGTTGTTGCGGAACGCCTTCCATTCGGACTCGTTCGAGTGCGCGAGGATGATGCCGTCGAACGGAATCGCGCCGAAGCCTTCCGTGCCCTTGAAGTTGCCTTCCTGCGTTGCAGTGAGCAGCGGGTGCAGCACCTTGATCGGGGCCTTGAACATTTCGACGAACTCGAGCAGACCCTGATTCGCGAGGCACAGGCCACCCGAATAGCTGTAGGCGTCGGCGTCGTCCTGCGCGTACTGTTCGAGCTTGCGGATATCAACCTTGCCGACCAGCGACGAAATATCCTGATTGTTTTCGTCGCCAGGCTCGGTCTTCGCAATGCCGATCTGCCGGAGGATGGAAGGATAGCGGCGCACCACGCGGAACTTGCGGATGTCGCCGTTGTACTCGTGCAGCCGCTTGACGGCCCACGGGCTCAGAATGCTTTTCAGGTAGCGGCGCGGTATGCCGTATTGTTCTTCGAGAATGGGACCGTCCTCGTCATAATCGAACAGGCCCAAAGGCGATTCGTTGACTGGCGAACCCTTGATCGAATAGAACGGCACGCGTTCCATCAGCTGCTTGAGGCGCTCGGCGATCGACGACTTGCCGCCGCCCACCGGTCCCAACAGATAGAGAATCTGCTTCTTTTCTTCGAGCCCCTGCGCAGCGTGCCGGAAGTAGGCCACCACCTGCTCGATCACATCCTCCATTCCGTAGAACTCACGGAACGCGGGGTATACCTTGATCACCTTGTTCGCGAAGATACGCGACAGACGCGGATCGTTGCGCGTGTCGATCTGTTCTGGCTCCCCGATGGCCGTCAACATGCGTTCGCCTGCAGTGGCGTACGCGGCGGGATTGTCTTTGCAGAGCGCGAGATACTCCTCGAGCGAGAGTTCCTCTTCTCGTGTTTTCTCGAAGCGGGTCGCGAAACTGCTGTAGATATCCATGCTACCTCCTCGCCGAAGTCTGGGACGATGTCGTGCGCGGCGCGCTATCAGGAAACGACATCGCTCGAATTCATCCTAAACCCTTTTAAATTTTTTTTCACGAACTACGTTGTGAAAATCGCGCCACAGCTAGCACGCTCCGCCCTCTGCTTGATGACGCAAATTCGGTCACCTACAATCATTGCCCACACCTGCGAGATGCCGTGCTGCCGGTGCTGCGTTGCATCTCCCGTACCCAGTCCGCGCTTCATCCGTACGTTGCATCGGATTACCGTTGGCGCCCCCAGGTTCCTGCACTTTTTCACACGTTCGCAAAGCGACAATCGCGGCGCCGTCTGCCTGCCCACATTACTGCGACACATTACTTCGTCTGACGCGTATGTGCAGTGCACGTGCAGTGCAGGCGCACCCTGCACCCATCGACGACGCCTGTGCACATCGCGGCACGCCTGCTGCCCTTCCGCCATAACGCACGCATCCGCGTTTTCGACGACACGACATTTGCTGTGTTACATGTTTTGCATGTGCACCGACGCGCATTCCAGTGGTTCGTCAGTGCGCACGTCGAATCGTTCAACGCGAAACCGCATGGTCACGACTGCAGGCTCGAACATCGGAATCTTCTTGCGTTGTCTGAAATCCATGTCGGTTGCAGGGTCGTCATGCACGCTCGTTCATGTCTGTATGACGGTGCATGCACTGCCTGCTTGAACAGACAGATGTAGCCAGGTGCGCGCCCTTCTTTGCCGCTGTATATGGGTCGGGGGTGCGCGGGTGGAGGAGGTGCAGGCGAGTGC
>BBSL01000449.1 GCA_001319865.1 Burkholderia sp. E7m39
TGATGGTGTGCAGCGGACTTCTTGATGCGTCCGCCGCAGCAGCGGTCGTGGCGTTGAAGCCGGGTGCGAGGTGACTTAGTGGTTTACGTCAATTCGACTTCGACTTCACCGAGCCCGTCGATATGGCCATACACGCGCCCCCGCCCTTCGACCCGATGCGCGCCCACATACGAACCTGTCGTGATGGTCCACTCGGGCTCGATGGTGATACCCATTGCCGCGCAATGGTTGACGAACCACACGAGCAACTCGCGCGGGTCGCCAGCCGGATTGCCCGGCGATTCGGGCACGAGCGACACACCGTCGAACGTCAGTTCGAGCTCGGGCGCCACGAAATCGAACGAGCGCGCGAGCGACGCATAGGGCACGGCATGCCCCGTGACGAGCGCCCCATTGTTCTGGGCGTCGGCGAGTTGTGCCAGCGGCGCGACGTTGGGCCATTGCGCAAAGCGGCTGTCGACGATCTCGATGGTGGGCAGCACGGAACCGACGCGTGCCAGCACTTCGTCGCGTGCATACGCCTGCCCATGCGGCTCGATCGGTTCGGCAAAACGGAACGCGACTTCGAGCTCCAGCAGCACGCGAAAAAACGCACCATGTTCGAACCGTGCCGGCGATGCAACCGTCAGCGCCGCGGGAATCGGCGCGCCCGATGCGGGAGCGCCGGGAGCTTTGGCACCGATTTTCCAGGCGCCCGTCGCGCCGCCCAGCCCGGCAATCACCGCCTGCTGGATCGCGTAGGCCGTGGCTGCATCGGGTGGCAACGAGTCGGGCGGCAGCGTGTCGATGGCGCGGTGCTGGCGGCGCGCTTGCACGAGGCGTTGCGCGAGGTCGTGATCCGTCATGTCGTGTCCCTTTTGGCTGTTGGGGTCGGCGGGTCGTGCTCGAAGCACAGGTATAGGCGCGTGGCGTTGCGACAGTGAAGACGGCGCGGTGCGTTTGCGCGCATGAAATTCAGGTCATACGGTTCGCGCGCCGTCATGCGACGTGAGTACATACAGGCGACGGATGGCACGCGATCGACCGCGTTTGTGAATGTACCGGAACAATACTGCCGCAGGTGCGCCATCAGGCAAAAGACGGCTGACCCCGCCAAGGGGCAGCCGTCCCGTTCATGCATTGCAGTTCCGCGTCAGCGAGCGGCAGCGGGCAACAGCGGCCGATTCCGGCGCTCGGGCGTCACATCCGATGCAGCCGTTCCCGCCCGTCTGCTCAGGCCCGGATTTGGTGCATCAGAACGTCTCCCAATCGGCATCCGACGTCGCCACGGCTTTTTGAGGCGCCGCCACGGCACGCGCGGGCGCAGGTGCGGGTGCAACGGCCGCGGCCGGCGCCGCCGTCACGGCGGGCATCGACGGCGCGGTCCGGCGAGGCGTTTTCGCCGGCGCAGGGTGGCGCGCCTTGCGCGCAACCGGGGTAGAGGCCGAGGTACCCGCCGTGTCGTCGACCTGGAACACGGAAACTGTCGTGCGCAGCTTGGCCGCCTGATCTTCCAGCGACGACGCAGCCGCCGCCGCTTCCTCGACGAGCGCCGCATTCTGCTGCGTGACTTCGTCCATCTGCGTGACGGCGCGCGCGACCTGATCGATGCCGCTGCTTTGCTCCTCCGACGCCGCGGCGATTTCGCCCATGATGTCGGTGACGCGCTGCACCGCACTGATGATTTCGGACATCGTGCGGCCCGCCTCGTCCACGAGCGCCGAGCCCGCCTGCACGCGCTCGACGGACGTGTCGATCAGTTCCTTGATTTCCTTCGCCGCCGCCGACGAACGCTGCGCGAGGCTGCGCACCTCGCCTGCCACGACGGCAAAACCGCGCCCTTCCTCGCCCGCGCGCGCCGCTTCGACGGCGGCGTTCAGCGCAAGGATGTTGGTCTGGAACGCAATGCCTTCGATGATCGCGATGATGTCGGCGATCTTCGCGGAGCTCTGGTTGATGTCGCCCATCGTGCCGACCACCTGGCCGACGACGGCGCTGCCCTTGTTCGCGATGTCCGACGCATTCGCCGCGAGCGCGCTCGCCTGGCGCGCATTGTCGGCGTTCTGCTTCACGGTGCCCGTCAGCTCTTCCATGCTCGACGCCGTTTCCTGCAGCGCCGACGCCTGCTCTTCCGTGCGCGACGACAGGTCGGTGTTGCCTGCCGCGATCTGGCGCGTAGCCGTCGCGATGGATTCGCTGCCCGCGCGTACGGCGCGCACCGTCTCGGTCAGGCTGCGCTGCATCTTGCCGATGCCTTCGATCAACTGGCCCATTTCGTCGCGCGAGGTCGGGACCACGGGGCGGCGCAAATCGCCCGAGGAGATCGCGTCGAAGTGGCCGAGCGCGTCGGCGAGCGGCCGCGCGATCGCGCCGCGCAGCGTGAAGTACGAAAAGAGCGCGGCAAGCACGCCCGCCACGATGCCACCCAGGCTGATCACGCGAAACGTCGAGTAGGTCGATTGTGCGCTGTCGAAGCCCTGTTTCGCCGATTCGAACTGGAATTTGCGTAGGGCGTCGTCGGCGACGGCGAGTTCGTTGTAGGTCGCCTGCAGACGCTTGGCCCCATCGATGATTTTCGGTTGATCGTTTGCGCTAACGATTGCGTAAAACGCCTCCATTGCCTGCTGGAGCGCTTCGCGCTTCGCGCTCGCTTCCTGCGCATAGCGGTCCTCGTCGCCTTCACGCGGCAGCGCGAGATATCGCTTCCACCAGTCGTCGGAAATCGCGCGCATCCCGCGGGCGCGCTCCAGCGTCGCGGACACTTCGGGCGTACCGATCAGGAATGCGGCGCGATCCAGCGCGAGGCGCTCGCGGGCTGCGTACAGCTCGGCATTGCCGATGTCGACGGCGCTCGGCATCTGGTTCGTAAACATGTCGCGCACCGATTCGTTCGAGCGGCTCAGACCAAACAGCCCGAAAAGTCCGATTGCGACCAGCAATGCGGCCAGAAATGCCATCGTCAGGCCGATTCGCGCCTTGATGGTGATGCCCTTGTTCATGCTTCTTCCTGTGAGATGTCGATGAGTGCGCGTTGTGGCTGCAACGCATGGTGTAGGCGGTGGTCTCGCGGCGCCGCTTGATCTGTCGTGGCGCTCTCACCGCGTTTACGGCATTCCTACGGAGGACTTGAAGCTTTTATATGGTCTGAGGAATGCGGCCGGACGGCCTGGCAGAAGTTACAATCCGCGTGACGGCGCGCGGGTGGACAACGGCCACCCGCGTTCGCACAGCGACGCGCGCGTCGCTGCGCATACAGCCGAGAGAAGAGAGATAGAAGAGTGGAAAGAGCGAGAACAGGCGAAGATCAGGCGCCGCCGACTTCCGCGCGCGTCGGAATGGAAGGCTGCGCGCCCGCTCGCGTCACCGAGATCGACGCGGCGCGCTGCGCAAACCGGATTGCGTCGGCGACGTCCACGCCCCGCGCCAGTTGAGCGGCGAAACCGCCGATGAAGGTGTCGCCCGCTGCCGTCGTATCGACGGCCTGCACGCGCGGCGCCTCGAAATGCTGCGCCTGCGCGTCGCCGAGCGCGGCCACGACGCCTTGCGCGCCGATCGTAACGATCACGTTGCGCGCGCCCGCACCGCGCAGTGCGGCCGCGGCCGCTTGCGCCTCATCCGGCGACGAGACGGGCAAGCCCGTCAGCGTTGCCGCTTCGAGTTCATTGGGAATCAGGTAATCGATGAGAGGAAGCCAGTCCGGCGGCAACGGGCCCGTCGCGGGCGCCGGATTCAGGATCACGGTCTTGCCGAGCCGACGCGCAGCGGCGAGCGCGGCCTTGACGGCAGCGGGCGGCGTCTCCAGCTGGCAGATCACGACCTGCGCGGCCGCGAGCGCCGCTTCGTGCCGCGCGATCGTCTCGGGCGTCACCTCGCCGTTGCTGCCCGCGATGATGACGATGGCGTTCTGGCTGCCATCGTCGACGATGATCAGCGCGACACCCGTCGGCGCGCTCGCGCTGGTTTCCAGCGCGGTGCAATCGATGCCCTCCGCTTCGAGGCCCGCGCGCAGCTGCGCGCCGTTCGCATCGCCGCCGACGCAGCCGAGCATCGTCACCTGCGCGCCCAGGCGCGCCGCCGCGACCGCCTGGTTGCCGCCCTTGCCCCCCGCGACCTGCGCGAACGCGTGGCCCGCAAGCGTTTCGCCCGGCTGCGGCAGGCGCGGCGCGCGCGCGACGAGATCCATGTTCAGGCTGCCGACCACCGTCACGTGCCCGCGCGCTTCATTCGTTGTCACTGCTGTCTCCTTCGTCTTGCGTTGGGCGCGGTCCTTGTTGCGCCCGCATTCATCGCGCGCGGAGTGCCCGCGCGCCTGCCATCACGCTGCTTTCGCGTTGCGGCGCGCGCCGGCGAACGCCGCCGTCGACTCGCGCAAAATCAGGCGCGGCGCGATCACGCGGCGCCGGAATGTGGCGCCCGCCTGCGTGCCCGACGTGCCGCTGATCCGCTCGATCAGCGTCTGCGCGGCCATTTCGCCGAGCGCGCGCACCGACTGGCCGACCGTCGACAGCGCCGGGTATGTAAACCGCCCGAGTTCGATGTCGTCGAAGCCGATGATCGAGCAGTCCTGCGGCACGCGCAACCCGCGCTCGGCCGCCGCGCGCAACGCGCCGATGCCCATCATGTCGTTGCCCGCGAAAATTGCTGTGGGGCGCACCGTATCGAACAGCTGGCCCGCCGCGCGATAGCCGCCGCTGCCCGAAAAGTCGCTTTCGACGATGCCGTCGGGCGCGATCTCGATGCCGCGCTCCGCCATCGCGCGAATGAAGCCGTGCACGCGCATCGCGCTGACGGCCGTCGTGACGGGGCCCGTAATGCAGCCGATCTTCGAATGCCCGAGTTGCAGCAGGTGGCGCGTGGCGAGATAGGCGCCCTTTTCGTGGTCGATCTGCACGAGATCGGCGGACACGCCCTCGATATTGCGGTCGACGATCACGAGCGGCTCGCGCGAATCGGCGAGCGTCTGCGCAAGGATGGCGTCATCGCCCGCCGACGCGACGATCAGCCCGTCGATGCGCTTTTCCTGCAGCACGCGCAGGTAGTTGCGCTGCTTCGCGGGATCATCGTCCGAGTTGCAGAAAAACACGCAATAGCCATTGCGCGCGCAACCGTCCTCGATGCCGCGCGCCATTTCCGCGAAATACGGATTCGTGCTGTTGGGCACGACGAGCCCGATGGTCGCAGTCGAGCGCGCCTTCAGCGACCGCGCCACGGCCGACGGCACGTAATTGAGCTGGCGGATCGCCAGCTCGACCTTTGAGCGTACGTCCGCCGATACGGGCCGCGTGTTGTTCACCACATGCGATACCGTCGTGAACGACACGCCGGCTATGGCCGCCACATCCTTGATCGTCGCCATAAGCTTGTTACTCCCTGCCTGTTTTTACTGCTGGCCAATGCAGCTCATGCTGCATCCGCGGTGCTCTCGTTCGTTCTCGCGAAGCGGCTGCCGTCCCGCGCCACGGCGGCCGCCCTTTGTTCACCCTGACATCAACTGCGCTTGCGCCTGCTTCGATACGTATCCAGCACCACGGCGACCACGATCACGGCGCCCGTGATGATCCGCTTGGTCGGCTCGTTCGCGCCGATCTGCGCGAGGCCCGCTGCCAGCACCGAAATGATCAACACGCCGAAGAACGTGCTGATCACGGAGCCGCGCCCGCCCATCAGGCTCGTGCCGCCGATCACGACAGCCGCGATCACCTGCAGCTCCAGCCCGACGCCCGCGTTCGGGTCGGCCGCTTCCAGACGCGAGATCTGGAACAGCGCGGCGAGCCCCGACAGCGCACCCATCAGCGCGAACACAATGACCTTGTACGGCTTCGGATTGACGCCCGCGAGCCGCACGGCTTCTTCATTGGTGCCGATGCCGACCAGATAGCGGCCGAACACCGTCCGCGTGAGCACGAGCTGCGCCACGATCATCACGGCCACCGCGATCAGGAACGCCGGCGAAATGCCGACGGCGATGGGGTTGGACAGGAAGTCGAACGCATCGCCGATATAGGCGGTGCGCGAATTCGTCATCTGATACGCGAAGCCACGCGCCGCTTCGAGCACGCCGAGCGACACGATGAACGACGGAATCCGCCAGCCCACCGTCACGGCGCCCGTGACAGTGCCCGTCAGCGCCGCCGCCGCGAGACCGAGCACGGCTGCCGTCCACGGCCCCAGCTGCCACTTCAGCGACGCGACGCTCACCACCGACGCGCCCAGCGCCAGCACCGAGCCCACGGACAGATCGATGCCCGCGATGATCAGCACGAACGTCATCCCAACCGACATCACGACGAGATCGGGAATCTGGTTCGCGATCGTGACGAACGTGTCGTACGTCAGAAAGTGCGAGCTGAGCACCGAGAACAGCGCGATCATCGCGATCAGCGCGCCTAACAGTCCGAGATAGTTCGAAAAACCCAAACGCGTGCCCGCCGGCTTGCCGCTCGCGAGCGGCGCCGATGGATCGGCTGCCTGCGCCGCCGTAACGCCAGCGCCCGCGGCCGTCGAGTCCTTGTCCGCGACCCCGCGGTCGACCGGTTGATTGCTCATGACAGAGTCTCTCCTTCGTGGCTGTCGTGTGGGTGCAAGAGCGCCTCGCGGCTGCGATAGCCGGCGAAGGCAGCGGAGAGCAGCGCGTCCTGCGTCCACTCGTCGCGTTTGAACACACCCGTCATGCGTCCCGCCGACATCACGCCGATCCGGTCGCAGATCAGCATCAGTTCGCGCAGGTCGCTCGACACCACCACCAGCGCACGCCCTTC
Organism: Burkholderia sp. E7m39; assembly: GCA_001319865.1. Classification (GTDB taxonomy): domain Bacteria; phylum Pseudomonadota; class Gammaproteobacteria; order Burkholderiales; family Burkholderiaceae; genus Paraburkholderia; species Paraburkholderia bengalensis. The sequence goes on from BBSL01000449.1 coordinate 6,738, forward strand.
ACGGGCCAGCGCGCCCATCAATCCATAAATATCGAACTTCGCGCCGACATCGATGCCGCGCGTCGGTTCGTCGAATAGCAACACCTTGCAGTCTCGCGCCAGCCAGCGGCCGATCACGACCTTCTGCTGGTTGCCGCCCGACAGCTCGCCCACCGCCTGCGCCGGGCCCGACGTGCGGATGCGCATCGCGTCGATCTGCTTCTTCGCGAGCGCGTTCTCGCGCTTCGCGTCGACGATCCCATGCCGCGCGACGCTGCGCAGATTGCCGAGCGACACGTTCGCGGCGATCGGCTGCGGCAGCAGCAGGCCTTCCCCCTTGCGGTCTTCCGTGATCAGCGCGATGCCGTGCTTGACGGCGTCGGCGGGCGTTGCAATCTGCAGGGGCTCCGGCGTCGCGCCGGCCGACCTCGCCAGCGACACCGTGCCGGCGTCCTTCGGGTCCGCGCCGTAAATGAGCCGCATCAGTTCCGTACGGCCCGCGCCGATCAGCCCGCTCACGCCGAAAATCTCGCCCGCCCTCACCTCGAACGACACGTCGCGCACGACGGGCGCGCGGCTCATGCCCTCGACCTTCAGCAGCGTCGAACCGATGTTGCGCACGCCCAGATCGATGCGCTCGCCGATCTCGCGTCCGACCATCAGCGTGACGATCTGGTCGCTCGACAGGTTCGCCATCGCGTCGACCTTCACCAGCCTGCCGTCGCGCAGCACTGCAATGCGTTCGGCCACGCGCGCCAGTTCCTCGAGCCGGTGCGAGATGTAAACCAGCGCGACGCCGCGCGCCTTCAGTGCATCGATCTGCTCAAACAGCAGTTCGACTTCGCGTGCCGTCAGCATCGCCGTCGGCTCGTCAAGGATCAGCACACGGCAATCGCCGATCAGGTTGCGCGCGATCTCGACCATCTGCTGATGACCGATGCCCAGCTCGCCGACCAGCGTGTCGGGATCGATCGCTTCCAACCCGACTTGAGCCATCGCTTCGCGCGCATCGTCGCGCAGCTTCGCGCGGTCGATCCAGCCGAAGCCCTTGCGCGGCAGCCGGTTCAAAAACAGGTTTTCCGCCACCGACAGCGTCGGCAGCAGGTTCAGCTCCTGCATCACCATGCGGATGCCGAGTGCTTCCGCTTCCGCGCGGCTCGCCGGCGCGTACGGCGCGCCGCCGAGTTGCATCGATCCCGTAGTGGGCTGCACGAGCCCGCCCACGATCTTCGACAGCGTGCTCTTGCCCGCGCCGTTCTCGCCCGTCAACGCGAGCGCTTCCCCGGCGCGCAGCGCCAGCGAGACGTCGGCGAGCACAGGCTCGGCGTAGGTCTTGCCGATGCCCGTCACGGACACTACGGCAGGCAATCCGTCTTGGTCTGCTTGTTCGTCGGTCGATGCCATCGTGATTCAGATTTGGTAGCTGCCGTGCGGCGCCGTCGCGACACGCCTGCCGCGCGGGCAGCCCGTGAAGCGTCGCAACATGGCTGCGCCCGTCATGTCCCCGGCGAAACGCAAGGTCGTGCGACCGGGCGCGCAACATGCATCCGAATTGCGCACTGCCGTCCTCGTCCTTGCCCGGTTTGCCGCCGTCATCACGCCTACCTCTGGCAATAACGGCGGCATGACAGATTTCTTGAGCGCGTGCCTCACACTCACGCGCGGGCGCGTTCGGGCCGCGATGCTGCCTGAGCGCCCGCGCCGCCCGTTACTTCGTGACCAGATCGACGGGCGTTTCGACGACGCCCGACAGGTCCGACTGTTTCTTGTGCTCGGAGAGCGCCTTCAGCGCCACGTCGATGCCGAACACGGCCTGCTTCGCCGCGTACTGGTCGGCCGTGGCGAGCACGCGGCCGTCCTTCAGCATCGGCTTGATCGCGTTGATGTTGTCGTAGCCGACCACATAGACCTTGCCCTGCTTGCCCGCCGCGCGGACGGCCGACACTGCGCCGATGGCCATGTTGTCGTTGCCGCACAGGAGCGCCTTGATGTTCGGATATGCATTGAGCATCGACGACGCGATTGCGTTGCCCTTGTCGATTTCCCATTCGCCCGACTGCACCGAGTCGACCTTTGCGCCGACCTTCTGCATCGCCGTCTTGAAGCCGGCCGTGCGCTGCTGCGCGTTGGTCGTGGTCGACACGCCTTCGATGATGCCGACTTCGTCACCCGACTTGAGCTTCTTCGCCAGATAGTCGCCGACCTTCTCGGCGCCCTTGGCGTTGTCCGGGCCGACGAACGGCACGTTCAGGTCTTTCGACTTCAGCACGTCGGGATCGAGCCGGTTGTCGATGTTCACGACGATGATGCCCGCGTCCACCGCCTTCTTCACCACGGGCACGAGCGCCTTCGAATCCGCCGGCGCGAGCACGATGGCATCGACCTTCGAGACGATCATCTGTTCGACGATGCGGATCTGGTTCGCCGTGTCGGTTTCGTCCTTGATGCCATTCGTGATGAGGTCGAACTGGTTGGCGTTGTGCTTTTGATAGTCCTTCGCGCCGGTTTCCATCGTGAGGAAGAACTCGTTGGCGAGCGACTTCATCACGAGGGCGACCTTGGGCTTCTTCGCGGCCTGGGCAAAGGCCGGCTGGAACGGCATTGCGGCGGCTGCGGTGAAGACCACAGCGGCGGTCAAAACGCGGCGGCGAATGCGTTGGTTCATGCGGTATCTCCGGTTGTTGGACTCCGTGAGAGTCCGTTTCTGTTTGTGCGCAAACGTTTGCGAGCGCTATTCTCTGCGGTGCCCGAGCGGACTGTCAACGAAGGTGTGTGCTGCGCTGCACCGCACGGCGCGAGGCTTCGCGCGCGAGCACAAACGCGTGTTGCCGCACGGATTCTTCGGTACTTCGTGTAGCGTGGTGGCAAAGGTCACTCGCTTGGTTCCGCCTGGTGGTCGGCCGATGCGATGAACGCGGCCTGTTGTCAGGCTAGCGTCGCAGCGCTGCGGCTTGCTTCTGTTGCCCGGCGCGGTGACACGCCGGCCCTGCCTTTCTTTTGCTTCCATCCTCCCGCAAGCCGCAACTTATGTGGCAAGCAGGACGCATATGCTCGCCCTTTATTGCGCATGCTGCAAGGGAAAAAGCACAACATGCAGCGATCCACGCAACACGCGCGATCTGCGTATCATCACTGGATCGAGCCGTCGCCGCTGCTGATACCGAAGCGTCGAGACGCACGGCTGTATCGATGAAGGAGTCGCCATGTTCGGCATCAGCCAGTTCCCGCTGTTTCTCGTCGCCGTGACCGTGCTCAATCTCACGCCCGGTCCGGACATCGCGTACGTCGCGGGACAGAGCATCGCGCAGGGGCGGCGCGCGGGATTGCTTTCCGCACTTGGTGTCGCGTTCGGCGGCTGCCTGCATACGCTCGCGTGTGCTGTTGGGATCACGGCGCTGCTGGCGGCGTCGCCGGGCGCCTTCAACGCGATCAAGTGGATGGGCGCCGCGTACCTGATGTACCTCGGCCTCAGGATGCTATGGCCGACGGCGGCCGCCGTGGCGAAAGGCGAAAGCACGCCCGACGCGCCCCGTCTGTCGCGCGGCACGCTGCTCTTTCGCGGCTTCGTGACAAACGCGTCGAACCCGAAGGTGTTGCTGTTCTATATCGCTTTCTTCCCACAGTTCGTCAGCGCCGACAGCGCGCACAAGACCCTTGCGTTTCTCGTACTCGGCGCCGTGTTCGTCACCCTCGGGCTGATCAATGATTGCGTGATCGCGTGGCTGGCCGCGACGGCCGCGCGTGCGGTGCGTTCGCGGCCGGCCGTGCGGCGGTGGATCGATCGCGTGGTAGGCGCGGGTTTTATCGGCCTGGGCGTGCGGCTGGCGCTGACCAAGCGCTGACGCAGCGTTGACGCAGCACGGGCTGCGAGCCAATCCCGCGACGACAGGCGGGCGCGCCAGCAAGCGTCCGCGCTCGCGCGCGCATGCGCTTGCCCGCCCCGTTGCGCCCGTTCGGCCTGCTACACCTACAGCCAGTTCGCTTTCTTGAAGCGCCAGTACAGAAACAGATCGACCACGATCATCGCAAGAATGCACGTGGGATAGCCGTATTGGAACTTGAGTTCGGGGATGTGCTCGAAGTTCATCCCGTAGATGCCGGCGATCATAGTCGGCACGGCAAACAGCGCCGCGAACGAGCCGAGCCGCTTGGTGACTTCGTTCTCGGCGAGCGAGATCATGCCGAGGTTCACCTGGATGGCCGTGACGATCATTTCGCGGCGACCTTCGATGGTCCGCACGATGCGGTCGAGGTGATCGTAGACATCGCGGAAGTACGCCTGCATGCCGAGGCAGATAGTCGGGATGCGCCCGCCCGTCAGTTTGCTGATGCCTTCGAGCAGCGGCGCGATGTGATGCTGCAGCATCACCAGACGGCGTTTCAACGAGTAGAGATCTTCGATGATCGCGCGCGACGCGGACAGGTCGTGCTTGTCGAAAATGCGGTCTTCGATTTGCTCGATCTCCGTGCCGATGGCCTCGAGAATCGGAAAGTAGCGATCGACGATGTTGTCCGCCAGTGCGTACAGCACGAACGCGGCGCCCTCCTTCAGCAACTGCGGTTCGCGCTCGCAACGCGCGCGCACTTCCTGGAAGCCGTGCCGCGTGCCGCGGCGCACCGACAGCACGTAATTCGCGCCAACGAACACGTCGACTTCGCCGATCAGAAATTCGCCGTCGTCGTCGGTTTCGATCGTATGCATGACTGCGAACAGTGAGTCGCCGTATTCCTCGATCTTCGGAGGTTGATGGCCGTGACGCACATCTTCCACGGCGAGTTCGTGCAGCCCGAACTCGTGCTTCATCACTTCGAGCTCGCCAGGGCCGGGATCTTTCAGCGCAACCCAGACGAAGCATTCAGGCTTGGCGACGTAGACGCTGATGTCGTCGATTTCGATGTCGGCCAGCTTGCGGCCATCCTGATACGCGGCGCAATTGATCAGCATGATGTTGTGTACCTTGAAAACAATTCGGCTTTGCGGATTACAAATTGTTAGTCTCGACGGACAGCCGGGCGGGCCCCGATGCGCTGCCGCGCAAAGCCGCGCGACGCGCGGTCTCAAGCCACGATGTTACGTTGAGTTCGGCTCGAACGCTGTTTCCCGCTGTTTCCCGCTGTTTTCCGCTGTTTCCCGCTGTTTCCCGCTGTTTCCGATTGTCAGCGGCGGTCAACAGCCGTGAACGGCGCGGAACAGCCGGCCGTCAATTGGCCACCCGGTTCAACATGATTCTGTGGTGGTCGTTGAACGACACGCTCGCGCGATTCGAATAGCGCGTGTCCGGCGTGACGATGAAGTTGATTTCGACGACGGGATCGAACTGCGTCGACACGCCGATGCGATGCGTGCCCGGCGTGAGCCAGAATACGATGTGCTCGCCGTTCATGATGTCGGCGACCTGCTCGCCGTCGACATACACGAGCGCGTCGCGAAAGCGCACGATGACGTTGTCGGTGCGCTCACGGCGCAGGTCGACGGCGACCTTGCCCGCGGCCGGCTGCGTGTAGCCCTGCCTGACGATGCGTTCGGCGGGGACGTCCTTGAACGGCACCTTGTCGGCGGGCGTGGCGGCGCAGCCAGCGAGCGCCACCGCAAGCGCGATCGAGGCCACCGCGGCAGACGCACTCGCGTCGCCCGCCTTGCTCGCCGCCGCTGCAACCCGCGCTTTGCCTCGCGCTTTGATCCATGCCCCGAGCCGTGCCGTTATTCGCGCGATGTTCATTGCATGGCCGTGCATGCGTCGCATGCATCGTCCCCTTCTCTTGTTGTAAGGCGGCCGGCCCGCGTCACACCGCCCCCACTGCGCCCGATGTCATGCGTTGACGGGCTGGAACGGGTTGAGCAACCGCGCGCCCGTGCCATCGAAGTGTGCCACGTTGCGCGTCACGACCGTCAGGTTGTAGATCAGCGCCGTCGCTGCGATCAGCTTGTCCAGCGAGCGTTCGCCGTTCGGTACACGCAGATGACCCCATGTCTGCGCAACGTCGGTGCCGATGTTCAGGATATGGCTGCTGAACGAATCGATGATCGTGTCGAGCCAGTTCTCCAGCCGCAGAGCCTGGAATTTGTCGCCGCGGTGCCGGATCAGGTCGACACCGCGCCGCAATTCGCCCACCGTCACCACGGACAGATAGAGACGCTGCCCCTGATCTTTCGCCGCGTCGAAAAAAGCCTGAACGCCGGGATTGGCGCGGCTACTCTTGCGCATTTCGCTGATTACATGGGTATCAATCAAATACACCCGGTCCCTCGCTTTGATCAGTTGCGTCGTTGAGGCGCTCGAAGTCAGCGTCTTCGCCGACCTCGGGCATGCTCATCATCAACTCCGCGAAGCTGAGCTTTTTTGGCTGAACGAGTGCCTGCGCCAGGATTTCCCGATGTTCTGCTTCGACGCTACGCCCATGAGCTGCGGCCTGCTCGCGCAGATTCTGTACCAGCGTATCGTCCAGACCTCGGACCAAAAGATTCGCCATGACCTATCCCTCGCACGTGTGATAGCAATGATATCACCGGCACCGCGAGGTCAACCTGGCCGAATGGCATAGCGCTTGCCGCAGTACGCCGTCGCGTTCAAGATCGGTTCAGACAACTTACGCAGCAATTTGGACCGCTCTCATCCACGCTTGCATCGACTTCTCTGGAGACTCATCGTCGTGACGCATCTGGTCTTTATCTGTGGGCACGCCGGCACCGGCAAGACGACGCTCGCTCGACGGCTGATCGGCCCATTGATACGGGCGACGGGCGAGGCGTTCTGCCTGCTCGACAAAGACACGTTGTACGGCGTTTACAGCGCGGCTGCGATCGGTGCGCTGACGGGGGATCCCAACGACCGCGACAGCCCGCTTTTTCTGCAGCACTTTCGCGACCCGGAGTATCGCGGGCTGTTCGATACGTCCGCCGACAACTTGCGGCTCGGCATCGGCGTGATCGCGGTCGGCCCGCTGTCGCGCGAAGTACGCGAGCGCAAGCTGTTCAATCACGCATGGCTTGGCGTGCCGAAGGACGTGAAAATTAGTGTGGTGTGGGTGTCGGTGGACGAAGACACGGCGCGCGAGCGGATCATCGCGCGCGGCAACCCGAACGACGCCTACAAGCTCGCGCATTGGGACGAGTACCGGCAGCGCCGTTTCACGCCGACGCCCGAGCAATGCGACGGACTGCTGATGTTCGACAACACCGCGCCGCAGCCCGCCGATGACGACGCGCTCGTCGCGCGGATCGTGCAAGCGCCGCCCGTGCCCGTCTGATTTTCTCCCGCGCTGCCAACGACAGAACGGGCGTCCCGCCAGAGTGGCCGGATGCCCGTTTCGCTTGCCTCTTCATTGGCTCTCTGCGGAGCCTCGTTGATACGTGACGGCCCTCGTCAGCGCTTCAACCTCAGACGGTCGCCAGCGCGTCGAGCGTGCGGCCTTCGTACAGCTGGCCAAAGCGGTTGGCGAGAAACGCCTGCAGCGGCACCTGCTCCTGGCGCACGAAGCCGCTTTGCGGCAGCTTGTTCTCCCGGAACAGATCCAGCACCGCGCACATCGCGCCCGCCGTCGTGATCTGGATGGCGCTCATCGGCACGCCGCAGACGGTCTTCGCGAAGATCTTGCGCGTGAATACTTCCTGCACCAGCTGACCGTCGCGCACGCCCGTCACGGTGATGAAAACGAGCACGACGTCCTGCGCCGTCGACGGCACCGAGCGGCGCATGATCGTCTTCAGCGTGTCGCGGTCGGACGACAGGCGCAGGTCTTCGAGCAGGAACTGCATCAGGTCGCGATGGCCGGGATAACGCACCGACTTGTAATCGAGCGTCTCGACGCGGCCCGACAGCGTCTCGCACAGCGTGCCCAGCCCGCCCGACGTGTTGAATGCCTCGTACTCGATGCCGTCCAGCGAAAAATGCTCGAGGCCTTCGAGCGGCTGCACCCATTGCGTGCGGCTGTCACGGATCGCCTCGCAGGGCTGGCAGTATTCGTTGATGAGTCCGTCGACGCTCCACGTCAGGTTGTATTTCAGCGCATTGGTGGGGAATTCGGGCAGCGCGCCGACGCGCATCTTTACGTCGCGGATTTCGCTGAAGCGGTTCGCCAGCTCGTGCGCGGCGATGCCGATGAAACCCGGCGCGAGACCGCACTGCGGCATGAACGCATGAGCGGCGCCATCGGCGATCGCGCGGATCGCATGCGTCGCGCGCACGTCTTCCGTGAGATCGAAGTAATGCACGCCCGCGCCTTTCGCCGCCGACGCGACGCTCACCGCGAGGTAGTACGGCAGCGCGTTGACGAGGGCGTCGAACCCCTGGATTTCGGCGCGCAACGCGGAAGCGTCGGCGGAGTCGACTCGGCGGGTCGGGATGCCTTGCGCGGCCAGTTTGTCGAGCGCGTGCTGGTCGCGGTCCATCGCGAGCACTTCGTAGTCGCCCGTTTCGCGCAACATATGAGCAATGGTGTGACCGATCAGACCTGCGCCAACGATGGCAACTTTCATGCGCTTCTCCTTTGTTCTCGATTCGATTGATGTCGGCCGCCGTAGCGAACCCCTCTATCGAGCAGTTTAGGGAGAAGCGAAGCCGGTTTATAGGCGCAAAGTGCTGCGCTATGACCACCGTTTTCGTCGAAATGACGATCCGTTCAGACGATATGTCGAAAAATTATCAAAGCGGCGTAAACGCGCCACGCGTGAACGCACACACACGCAGCCAGTTCACCCGCCGCTCATCCCGCGATCGATCTTGCGCGCGAGGATGATCGACGTCGTCGTCCGCTCGACGCCCGCGAGGCCGCCAATCTGGTCGAGCAGATCGTTCAGGCGGTCGGGCGAATCCGCGCGCAGCCACGCGACGTAATCGAACTCGCCGCTCACCGCGCACAGCAGCTGCACTTCCGGCATCCGGTTGAGCTTCTTGAGCACGTCCGCGCCGAACTTCGGCGCGATGATGATGCCGACATACGCGTGCATGCTGGCGTCGAGCACGTCCTGGCCGAGCCGCACGCTGTAGCCGGCGATCACGTTGGTCTTTTCGAGCCGCGCGATGCGCGCGATCACGGTGGTGCGCGCAACGCCCAGTTGCCGCGCGAGGTTCGCGACGCTTTCGCGCGCATTGGCCTGCAGCAGCGCAACGAGGTTGCGGTCGAGTTCGTCGAGTTGATCGAGGCGCGGTGGTCTCATCGATTGACAGCCGTCATGAAGCGTTGAAGTGGAAGCCCGCCGCGCGGCGAGCCGATGACGCGGATTATGCACCCGCGCATGCCGCGCGATGCATGCGCGCTGCACATGTCGCGGCGCTCAGCCGCCGAGCCGTTCGATCACGAAGTCGATGAACGTCGTGAGCTTCGGCGTGGGCTGATGGTCGCGCGGATAAATCAGATGCACGGGCGCGCCGTCGGGCAGGAAGTCTTCGAGCACCGACACCAGTTCGCCGCTTTCGATCTCGCGCGCAAGCAGCGCCTCCGGCTGCAGCACGAGGCCGAAGCCGCGCATCGCCGCCACCTTCAGCGCCTGCCCGTTGTTCGCGCGAAAGCGTCCGGGGCGCAGCTGGCACGCAGTGTCGGTGTCGCCGTCGAGCCGCCACATGCCTTCGCGTCCCCAGTGCAGAAAACCGAGGCATTCGTGGTGTGCGAGGTCGGCGGGCGTCTGCGGCGTGCCCATGCGCTGCAAGTAGGCGGGCGATGCGCAAGCACGCATCCGGTAAGGTTTCAGCCGCCTCGCGACGAGACTCGAATCGGGCAGGCGCCCAATACGCACGGCGGCATCGAAACCTTCTTCGACCAGATCGGTGATGCGGTTGGACAGATCGAGTTCGAGGCTGACGTCGGCGTACGCCGCGAGATAGTCCGTCATCACGGGCGAGAACACCTCGACGCCATACGTGAGCGGCACCGTCACCTTCAGCGTGCCGCGCGGCGCGGACGTCATCGCTTCGGCAAGCGACTCGGCCGCTTTCACGTCGGCGAGAATGCGCCGGCACTGCTCGTAATACTGACGGCCGATTTCCGTGAGGCTCTGGCGGCGCGTCGTGCGTGTCAGCAAACGCGCGGACAGCTGCGACTCGAGCGAGCGGATATGCTTGCCGACCATCGCCGACGACAGCTCGAAGCGTTCCGCGGCCGCTGTCAGGCTGCCCGCTTCGACGACGGCGACAAAGACTTCCATGCTGACGAATTTATCCACCGGCTATTTCCCGATCGTTTCGGTTGTAAGCAGTTGTCGCAATGCGGTCGCAATGCCGCGATAACGTGATACTAATAACCCACCGTACGATGCACGTCGAAGAACACGCACGACGCTTCGCCAGGGTTCAGTCTCATACGAACAGACAACAGGAGTCTCAATGAAAAAAACGCTCGTTATTCTCGCCTCCGCACTCACGATGAGCGCCGCCTTCGCGCAGACGGCAGCGCCTGCGGGCGCGTCCGGTCCGGCCATGGCGATGCCGGCTTCGCAGGCTTCGGGCAAGGCGCAACACGAACAACGCGTCGAAGATCGCATCCAGTATCTGCACACGCAACTGAAGATCACGTCGGCGCAGGAATCGCAATGGAATGCGTTCGCCAATGTCATGCGCAATAACAGCGAAACGATGGGCAAGCTGTTCGAAGCGCGTCACGCGAACCAGAACATCTCCGCTCTCGACGACATGAAGCAGTACGCCGAAATCACCCAGGCTCACGCCGACGGCACGAAGAAGCTCGTGGATGCATTCGAGCCGCTCTATAACAGCTTCTCGCCGGAACAAAAGAAGCTCGCCGACGAGACCTTCCGCCGTCAGCCTCCCGAAGGCCGTCCGCGCCATCATCGTCAGGGCAAGCCGGCCGCGCCGGCGTCGGACGCGACCGTCAAGCCGTAATCTGCATTCGCGCATGCCAGCCGCGCTGCGCACGACGCCTGCCCTCACCGGCAGGCGTTTTTTCTTTGGCTTCGCGGGAATCTGGCATCATGCGCCTGCGCCGCGTTTGCATCGATGCTTGCCTGGTGCTTGCATCCCGCATCGGCCATTGCTTACGCAGCCCTGTCAATCTCACTAGCCTGCCCGCCTCATGCTCGAACTGAAGAACCTCGACCTGCTCACCGATCCCGCCGCGCAACGCGTCGTCAAGGACGAAACCGTCGCCGTGCAATTCGCCGAAGGCGACGGCGAACTGATGAGCCTCGAAGGGCCGAACCGGTACACGCGCGGCGATGCGCTGATCACGGGCTCGACGGGTGACCGCTGGGTCGTGTCGCGCGAGCGCTTCGACGCGAAGTACCTGCCCGCCGACGCCGCGCTCGCGCACGGTCAGCCCGGTCCGTATCGCAACCGTCCCGCCGTGGTGCTCGCCCGGCAGATGACCGAGGCGTTCTCGCTCGCGCGCTCGGCGCAAGGCGGCGACATTCTGAGAGGCACCGCCGGCGACTGGATCATGCAGTACGCGCCCGGCGATTACGGCGTCGTGCAGGCCGCGCGCTTCGCGAAGGTGTATCGGCTCGCCGACTGAAAAGGGCCGGCGGCCGCCCGCCTCACGCGAACTCGTCGCCGAGTTCGACGCTCACCTCACGCGGCACGGTCTTGCCGGCCGCGTGCTCCTCTTCCAGCGAGCCCAGCGTCGCTTCCACATACGCGCGCAGCACCGCGAAGCTGCGGCCCCGCGTGCGCGGCGGCATCGCGCGATAACGGGCGAGCGCGGCGGGCGCGATCGCGATCGTCAGCTCCATCCGGCGCGCCGTCGAGCCGAACCGCATCGCCACCCAATGCACGATGATCCGCGGCACGCCGTTCTCGTCGGGACGCTCGAAAAATTGCGTCTGCTCGGGAAAGAGATCGCTGATCACGCGGGCCAATTCTTCGATCTCCGCGTTCGCGCACTCGTACTGATAGGCTTCCATGTCGATTGGCCTCGGGCCTTGTCTATTGAGCGATAAGTCTGTTCGAATTCACGCCGCGCGCACGCCGCGCCGGTGCAATCCGATCAGCACCGCGGCCACGGCGACGCCCGCGACGGCATAAATGGCATCGACCGTGACGAGCGAGAGCAGCCCCGCCTGCGACATCGCCGCCGGTACGTCGACGAGTGCATGCGCCGCAATGGCGACGGGCAGTATCGCACGCGAGCCGGCGCGCACGCCGCGCCACATCAGCACGGACAGGCCGAGCTGGAACACCAGCGCCGCCACGCGTTCGACCACGAACACGCCTGCCATGGCTGGCGACAGACTGGCGAGCAGCAGATGAATGCGCATCAGCGCGCCGGGCGGGACGTTGGCGAGATAACTCTCGAGCTGCCCGCGATTTTCCAGCACGCCGAACACGATCCATTGCGCCTGCACAATCACGCCGACAAGCCATGCTTCGGCACCGCCGTGGCCGAGACCGTACGCAAGCGCCGTCGCATCGCCCGCGCGGCCATTTGAGGTTTCCCGCGAATGGCGCTGCGCCAGCCAGCGCATCGCAATGAAACGCCCCACTTCCTCGCAGATGCCCGCGACAAGCACGCCATAGATGACGAATGCGACCGGGTCCGACAGCCATTCGCTCGTCGCCGGGTTCTGGCGCAACAGATAGTCGTTGAGCGCGCGCTCGATCACCATCGCGGACAACGCGAACACGGCAATGCCCGCAATCGCGTCGCGCCGGTTCAGCGCGAACGGCACGCGCCAGCGGCGGTACAGCAAGATGGGAAGCAGCGCGACGACGAGCGTCGCGGCGATGAGCACGGCAAGCGTGACGGGCGATACGGGCAAGGCGGACATGGACTCGGCGCGGCGGCATGAAACGGCCGCGAACAGTAGGCTAGCCGCGCATTGTAGCGGCGCGGCTGCTCCGATGCCGAATATGCCAACCGCGCGACGCTCAGCGCGCCGTCGACGCGCGTTCGATCAGTTCGCCCGGCAGCAGACAGTCGCGCGCACCGGACTGCGCGCCGTCGATGCGCTCGTGCAGAAACTCGACGGCCCGATAGCCGATGTCGTAGGTCGGCTGGCGGATCGTCGTGATGCCTGCGAGTTCGGCCCATTCGGGGTCGTCGATCGACAGCAGCGCGACGCGTTTCTGCCAGTTCGCGCCGTGCCGCTGGTTCAGATGCCGCGCGAGCGCCAGCGCGACGGGGCCGTTCGCGGCAAAGAGCGCGACGCGCGGTGCCACTGCAACACCGTCGCGCGGTTCGTGCGCAACGATCGCGGCATCGAGTTCTTCATCCAGCGCGGCCAACGTCTGCGCGAGTTCGTCGGCATCGCCGAGCTCGAGCACGACCGTGCGCCCGCTCACGTGCGGATACTGCGTGAGCGCCCGGTGAAAGGCCGCTTCGCGCTGACGCCGCGAGCTGACCCGCTCGAACGGCTGCACGACGAACCACAGCCGGTCGAAGCCGCGCTCGACGAGATGCCGCGTCGCGAGCACCGTTGCGCCTTCGTTGTCGAGCCCGACCATATCGGTGACGAGCCCTTCGACCGACCGGTCGACCAGCACGGCCGGAATCCCGCCGACGCCGACAGGCCGCAGCGTCTCTTCGCTGACGCCGAGCGCGTTGACGATCACGCCTTCGACGCGATACGTGGTAAGCAGTTGCACGAAGCGCCGCTCCATGTCGACTTCGTTCGCGGCGTGGCAGATCAGCGGCATGTAGCCGAGCGCATGACACGCGGCTTCGACGCCTTGCAGCACCTCGACGGAATACGGGTTCGTCAGATCGGCGACGAGCATGCCGATCAGCCGGTTGCGGCCGCGCTTGAGGCCGCGCGCCATCTGGTTCGGCTGATAGTCGAGCCGCTCGATGGCGGCCTCGATGCGCGCGCGCAGTTGCGGCGACAGCACGCTCAGCTCGCCGTTCAGATAGCGCGAGATGCTCGTCTTGCCCGTGCCCGCTTCGCGGGCGACGTCGCTGATGGTTGCGCGGCGCGGCGCGCCGGCCGTGGGTGTGTTCATCGCGAAAGGACTTCGCGGTTGACGATGTTGATCTTCAGCGTGCCGTCGAGCGCGCCAACCAGGTTTTCTGCCGCGCAGCGCGCCATCGCGTGGCGCGTCTCGTGTGTCGCCGAGCCGATGTGCGGCAGCGCGACCACGTTGTTCATTTTCAGCAGCGGCGACTGCGGATCAAGCGGCTCCTTCTCGAACACATCG
>BBSL01000450.1 GCA_001319865.1 Burkholderia sp. E7m39
AGGCCCGCGCCGTGGATCGTGCCCGCCTGCAACGCTTCGATCAGCGCGCGTTCGTCGATTGTCTGGCCGCGCGACGCGTTGATCAGGATCGCGCTTTTCTTCATCTTGCGCAGCTCGTTCGCGCTGATCATGTGACGCGTTTGCGGCGTCAGCGGCACTTGCAGACAGACGAAATCGGCTGTGGCGAGCAGTTCGTCGAGCTCGACGCGGCGCGCGCCGTAGCGCTGTTCCGCTTCCGCGTTGGCACTGCGGTTCGTGTAGAACACCTTCATGTTGAAGCCGAGCGCCGCGCGCCGCGCGACGGCCCCGCCGATGCGCCCCAGCCCCACAATGCCGAGCGTCTTGCCCTGCACGTCGACGCCATACAGAGCCGGTCCGATGCTCGCCGTCCACTCGCCCGCCTTCACCCAATCGGCGAGTTCGACGACCCGCCGCGCGCTCGCGAGGATCAGCGAGAACACGGTATCCGCCGTCGATTCCGTCAGCACGTCGGGCGTGTGCGCGAGCACGATGCCGCGCTTCGTCAGATCGGCGACGTCGAAGTTGTCGTAGCCGACCGAGATGGTCGACAGCGCCTTGAGCTTCGATGCGCCGTCGAGCATGGCGGGCGTGATCTTCACGCTCGCGCCGATCGCGCCGTCGGCGTCTTTCAGCGCGGCGACGAACGCATCGTGTTGCGCGGCGTCGGCCTGCACCACTTCGGCATGCTGCTGGAGATACGCGAGCACATCTTCGGGCAGCGGCTTGTACGCGACGATTTTACGTTTCATCGATTCACTTTCCTTGCAGCGGCGTGGCGAGCTTCGGAGTCTGCATCGGCTGCGGCTTGACGGCAAGCGTCAGCACGACGGCCGCGACGAGCGCAACGCTCATGAACACATACGACGCAGCGGGCGACCCCGTCGCGCCATTCAGATAGCCGACGACATACGAACCGACGAACGAACCGAGCGCGCCCATGCTGTTGATCAGCGCCATCGCGCCGCCCGCGACGTTCTTCGGCAGCAGTTCCGGCACGATCGCGAAGAACGGACCGTACGGCGCGTACATCGCAGCGCCCGCGATCACGAGCAGCGCATACGACATCCAGAAATGCGTCGAGCCAAGCGCGTACGAACCCGCGAACGCCGCCGCCCCGATCAGCAGGAACGGCCACACGAACCCACGCCGGTTATTCAGTTTATCCGACGCCCACGACGCCGCCAGCATCGCAATCGTCGCAGCCAGATAGGGCAGCGCGGACAGCCAGCCCGTTTCGACCATGCCGAGCGACGAACCGTTCTTCAGAATGGACGGCAGCCACAGCACGAAGCCGTACACGCCGATGCTCCAGCAAAAATATTGCGCGCACAGCTTCATTACGGCCGGCGTGCGGAACGCCTCGCCGTAGTTGCGCACGGGCTTGATCGCGGCCTGTTCGGCGCGCAGGGTGTCGGCGAGCTGCTTCTTGTCGGCGTCCGAGAGCCACGTCACCTGCTCCGGCTTGTCCTTCACGATGAACCACCAGCACACGGCCCACACGATGGCAGGCACGCCCTCCGCGATGAACATGTGGCGCCAGCCGAACGAGTGCACCAGATAGCCGGACACGACCGACATCCACAGCACCGTCACCGGGTTGCCGAGTATCAGGAACGTATTGGCGCGCGAGCGCTCGCGTTTCGTGAACCAGTTGGCGATGAAGATCAGCATCGCGGGCATCACGGCCGCCTCGACGACGCCGAGCACGAAACGGATCGCCATCAGCGAAGGGATATTGCTCACGACGCCCGTCAGCGCCGCGCAGCCGCCCCACAAAACGAGGCTCCAGAACACGAGCTTCTTGACGCTGCGCCGTTCCGCGTAGATCGCGCCGGGAATCTGGAAGAAGAAGTAACCGAGAAAGAACAGCGCGCCGATCAGCGACGACAGCCCTTTGCTGATGCCCAGATCCTGATTGATGCCGGCGGCGGCCGCGAAACCGTAGTTCGCGCGGTCGAGATAGGCAAGGCTGTAGGTGATGAACACGATCGGCATGATCGTCCACCAACGGCGAATCGCGAGTGATGAGGACATATGTGTCTCCTGTGTCGCCCAAGGCTGCGCGTGTGCGTCAGCCGGGTTTCGTGCAAGAAGGTCGCCGGCGCGAGCCGGCTTCCCGACGCTGTGCTGCGTGTGCTTCGTGCGCCGCGCTTTCGCTACTGGAGCGATCGCGCGGCCGGGCATCTTGTTGTTGTGTATGTCGTTGTCTTGTTCGACGAGGCTCGCGGGCTTGTCAGGCTGCCAGCACGTCGCGGCTTTCGAGCGCGTCGAGTTCGGCGCGCGTGGGCAGGCCTTCGGAATCGCCGATCACCTGGATCGCCAGCGCGCCGATGCGGTTGCCGCGCGCCACCGCCTGCGGCAGCGTGCGCCCTTCGAGCAGTGCGCTCACGACGCCCACCGCGAAGCCATCGCCCGCGCCGACGGTATCGACGACGTTCTCGACCCGCTGCGCCGCGACGACACCCGCATCCGTCGCCGTGCGGAAGTACGCGCCTTGCGCGCCGAGCTTGACGATCACGCCCTTTGCGCCGCGATCGAGGTAGAACTGCGCGATGTCCTCGGCCTTCGTGTAACCCGTCAGGATCTCGCCCTCGCCGATGCCGGGCAGCACCCAGTCGGCGAACGTCGCCAGTTCGTTCAGCGCGGCCGCCATCGCTTCGCGCGACGGCCACAGCGTCGGCCGCAGGTTCGGATCGAACGAGATCGTCTTGCCCGCCTGCCGCATTTCGCGCGCCAGATGGAATGCGAGTTCGCGCGAACTCGCCGAAATGGCGGGCGCCACGCCCGTCAGATGCAGATGGCGCGCGGGCAACACGTATTCGGGCACGTAATCGTCGAGCGACAGATGGCTCGCCGCCGAACCCTTGCGAAAATATTCGATGGCGGGATCACTGCCGTCGTCGTTCTTCGACTTCAGCTGAAAGCCCGTCGGATAGCGCGCGTCCGTCATCACGCAGCCCTGGTCGATGTGCTCCTTCGCGAGCGTGTCGCGCACGAACTGGCCGAACGAATCGGCGCCAACGCGGCTCATCCAGCCCACCTTGAAGCCCAGACGCGAGAGGCCGATCGCGACGTTGAGGTCGGCGCCCGCGATGCGCTTCGTGAACTGGCCGACGCCCGCGAGCGCGCCCGTTTCGGCCGCGACGAACATCGCCATCGCTTCGCCGTAGGTGATGACATCGAGTGTCGGATGCATGAGGTCTCCTCTTGATTCAGTCGAGTTCAGTCGATATGCGCCGTGTTCAAATGGACGCGAGCCAGGCGACGTAGTGCGGCGCGTCGGCGGCGACGCGGGCGGCGTCGAACGGAAATTCGATACCGCGCGGCACGTCGCGCGGCAGAAGCGATAACACGGCGGCGAACAGGGGATCGTCGGCGGAGGGCGCAGCGGCGAAACGGCGCGCGCCTTCGCCCGTCACCGCCTTGCAATGGACGTACTCGACATGCGGCGCAAGCCGGTGCGCCGCTTCGACAGGATCGACGCCCGGCCATTGCCAGTTGCCGATATCGAATGTCATGCCCAGCAGGCGGTTGCGGTTTTCCTTTGCGAGCGCGCTGAAGAGTCCGTCGAACTGCTCGAGCGAGCCGCCGCGCGCCATCTGCCCGTTCTCGACGACGAGGCGCGCGGCGACGCCTTTCGTGCAGGCCGCGAGCGCGTGGCGGTCGGTGCGGCCCGCGAAGCCGCCCAGCTGCAGCTTGACGAAGCGCGCGCCGAGTGCCGTCGCTTCGATCAGCGCCTCGCGCAGCGCGGGTTCGTCGAGCGCGCCGTCGGCGGCGTATAGCTCGGCGGGCGTCGAATAGACGGACCACATGCCGCGTGCAGCGATGTCGGCGCCGAGCGCCCGCAGCGCTTCAGGCGATGCCTGCGCGTCCAGCGCGAACAGCTCGCGGCGCACCTCGAAGCCTGCGGCGCCCGCTTGCGCCGCCGGCTTCAGCCACGCGTGATGACCGTCCCTGCGGATCGCATCCGCCCCAAACGCACTCGCGACGATAACGACTTCCGGCATGCTAAACCCTGCTTTTGTCCCTAAAACAGTCTTTGGAATCGGTTCCAAAGATCGAAATTAAAAAAGCGCAGTAGCGCTGGTTGCGAATACTGCGCTGCGTTTCACGCCCGCGCCATAGTGGTAATCCCTAAAGATTGGCCTCGCCCGCCTGCGGCCGGGCGCCGCCGTCCAGGCACAGCTCGAGAAAGCGCCCCACGAGCCGCGACGGCGCGCTTGCGTGCGGCACGAGAATCGAGAACCGACGCGTGAGCGGCGCCGGCCCGATCGGCAGACGGCACAGCGTCTCGTTCTCGTGGCGCATCGACATGGCCGACACAAAGCCGACGCCCATGCCCGCACGCACCGCCTCCTTCACGCCCTCGACGCCCGCGATCGCCAGCGCGACGCGCATCGGCACGCCCGCGCGCGCGAACGCGCGCTCGATCAGTTGACGCACGCCGGAGCCTTCCTCACGCAGCACGAGCGCGTGCGCGCCGAGATCCGCGAGCGTGACGGTTTGACGGCCCGCCAGCGCGAGCGGATGCGAGCGCGGCATGATCGCCACGATTTCGTCTTCGTGCCACGGATGCACGACGGTGTCCGGTGGCAGATCGGCGCCGACCTGCCCTTCGACCAGCGCGATATCGAACGATCCGAGCGCGCCGACGATATCGGCCGTGTTGCCGTCGTCCGTATGCAGCGTGACGTCGGGGTGAAGCCGCGCCAACGCGGCGATCAAATACGGCAGCAAATAGCTCGCGGGCGTGGTGCTCGCGCCGATGCGCAGCGTGCCCTGCTCCATGCCGCGCAGCGCGTCGCGATACGCGTGCGCCTGACGAAAGGTGTCGCGCAGGCGCGCCGCGTAGCTCGCGAGCTGCTCGCCGGCGGGCGTGAGCCGCACGCCGCGGCCGTCGCGCAGATACAGCGGCTCGCCGAATTCGTCCTGCAGCTGGCGCAGCTGACCCGACACGGCGGGCTGCGACAGGTGCAGCGCGACAGCAGCTCGGCTGATATTGCGATGCTCGGCGACAGCGGCGAACGTTATAAGCTGATCCGGTGTCATGGCGTCAATCTATCAGATTGTCCGATATATTTCATTCTAAATCACGATTTCTCATATTCATATATCTAAATTAGGATTAGCCCATCGACACATACCGTTTCACGCAGCCTTTCCCAAGAGGTTGAAGCCCATGTCCACCGTTCACACCCACGCCGCTCCCGCCGCCGCCTCATCGACGCGCGGCCAGATCAACGGCATTTTGTTCGTCGCGTTGTTCGCCGCCGCCGTCACGCGCATCGCCGCGATTCCCGCTATCGCCAATCTCGGCATCAGCCCGCTGATCGTCGGCATCATCGGCGGGATGCTGTACGGCAACGCGTTGAAAGACGGCATGCCCGAAAGCTGGGCCGCCGGCGTCAATTTCTCGGCGCGCAAGCTGCTGCGCATCGCCGTCGCCTTTTTCGGGCTGCGCGTGAGCATCCAGGAAATCGCGCAGGTCGGCTTGCCGGGTCTCGTCGAATCGCTGTTGATCGTCGTCAGCACGCTCGTCATCGGCACCTGGGCAGGCATGAAGCTGATGAAGCTCGACCGCGACAGCGCGTTGCTGACGGCAGCGGGCAGCGCGATCTGCGGCGCGGCCGCCGTGCTCGCGTTCGAATCGACGCTGCAGTCGAAGCCGCACAAGAGCGCGATGGCAGTGGGCAGCGTCGTGCTGTTCGGCACGCTCTCGATGTTCCTTTACCCCGCGCTGCTGCGCGCCGGCATCCTCCACCTCGACACGACGGGCGTTGGCCTCTTCTTCGGCGGCACGATCCACGAAGTCGCGCAGGTGGTCGGCGCCGCGAGCAACGTCAGCCCGGAAGCGACGCATATCGCCACCATCGTCAAGATGACCCGCGTGATGCTGCTCGTGCCCGTGCTGCTGGTGGTCGGCATCTGGGTGAACCGCGCGGCGCGCGGCGCCCAGCCGAGCGGCGCAGCACCGCGCAAGCTCGCCGTGCCCTGGTTCGCCCTCGGCTTTCTCGCCTGCGTCGCGGTGAACTCGCTGCATGTGCTGCCCGAAGCCGCCACCAGCACGATCAATATGCTCGACACGTTTGCACTGACGATGGCCATGACCGCGCTCGGCATCGAAACGCGTCTCTCGCAGATCCGCGACGCCGGTCCGCGCGCCCTGACCACGGGCCTGATCCTCTACGTGTGGCTCTTCGCAGGCGGTCTCGGTATCACATGGCTCGTCCAGCACCTGCTCGGCTAACACGGCCCTCGTTGCATGCAAGCCCCGCCTCGCGCGGGGCTTTCGTGCTTTCTGGCACTTGCCCATCGGATGGCGCCAAGACGGCCCTTCGCCTTGCTGCATCAAGCGCATCGAATACATCAGACGCACCAACGTCCCGCATCGCGCGGCATACTTCTAGCTCCCCTGCGTGTTCAGGCGCGGCGCGATCCGGCGCCGCCGACAACCGAATGAGGACCGAGCGATGACTTACCGACTCTATTACTGGGACGGCCTGCAGGGCCGCGGCGAATTCGTGCGGCTCGCACTCGAAGAAGCGGGCGCGAACTATATCGAAGTGGCGCGCGGCGACGAACAGGACGATCTCGGCACGGGCGCGATGATCGACGTGATGAACAGCAAGTCGGAGCCGTATCCGCCGTATGCGCCGCCGTTTCTGCAGGACGGCGACCTGATCGTGTCGCAGACGTCGAACATCCTGTTCTATCTCGGCCCCCGGCTGAATCTCGCGCCGTCCGTCGAAAGCCTGCGCTACGTCGCGAACGGCTTGCAGCTGACCATCGCCGACATGGTCACGGAAGCGCACGACACGCACCATCCGCTCGCCTCCGGCATGTACTACGAGGAACAGAAAGACGCCGCGAAAGTTCGCGCGACGGATTTCATCGATCATCGGATTCCGAAATTCATGCGCTACTTCGAGCGCGTGCTGAAGCAGAACCCCGCGGGCGACACGCATATGGTCGGCGACACGCTCACGTACGTCGACCTGTCGATGTTCCAGCTGATCGACGCGTTGCATTACGCGTTTCCGCGCGCGATGAAACATTTCGGCGAGCACTACCCGAAGCTCGCCGCGCTTCACGATGCCGTGCTCAAGCGGCCGAACGTCGCCGCGTATCTGGAATCGGATCGCCGTTTGCCGTACAACGAAACCTGTGTGTTCCGCCATTACCCCGAACTCGACAAGGACGTGCGCTGACGATGAACTGACATCGCCCTTTCTTCACGCCCGACGGCGCGCAGGTGGATCAGGCGCGCCGCCGTCGACAACCTGTCGCGCAATTGGCATACGATTCACATACGGTCCAGCGCACAAGACCAACTCGAAAAACCGCTCCTTGCCGTGCTTTCATTCCTGCTGAAACTGCGTACCCGCGCTGCCGCCCTGTTCCGTCTGTCCGATGCGCACACGATGCTGCTGTGGTCGGTGATCGTCGGCATCGCGGGCGCGTTCGCCACGATCGCGTTTCGCAACGGCATCGATCTGGTGCAGCGCATTCTCACGGGCGGCGACGGCAGTCTCGTCGAGATGGCGCGACGTCTGCCCGTGCCCGTGCGCATCGTGCTGCCGGCGTTCGGCGGGCTGATCGCGGGCTTCGTGCTCCTGTTCGCGCGGCGCGGCGTCGACAAGAAGCTGCATACCGATTACATGGAAGCCGTCGCGATCGGCGACGGCGTCGTGCCCGTGCGCCTGAGCCTGTGGCGCAGCGTATCGTCGCTGTTCACGATCGCGAGCGGCGGCTCGATCGGGCGCGAAGGTCCGATGGTGCAACTGGCCGCGCTGTGTGCGTCGCTGATCGGACGCGTCGTGCATTTCGATCCGCCGCGCCTGCGGCTGCTCGTCGCGTGCGGCGCGGCGGCGGGCATCACGTCCGCGTACAACGCGCCGATTGCGGGCGCGTTCTTCGTCACCGAGATCGTGCTCGGCTCGATCGCGATGGAGAGCTTCGGACCTGTCGTGGTGGCGTCGGTGGTCGCGAACATCGTGATGCGCGAATTCGCCGGCTATCGGCCGCCTTACGAAATGCCCGTGTTCCCGCCCGTCACGGGGCTCGAAGTGCTGCTGTTCGTCGCGCTCGGCCTGCTGTGCGGCGCGGCGGCGCCGCAGTTCCTGCGGCTCATCGACACGAGCAAGGCCGCTTTCCAGCGCCTTCCCGTGTCGCTGCCCGTGCGGCTCGCGCTCGGCGGCCTCGTTGTCGGCATTCTGTCCGTGTGGACGCCCGAGGTGTGGGGCAACGGCTATAGCGTCGTCAATTCGATCCTGCATTCGCCGTGGACGTGGACGGCGCTCGTCGTCGTGCTGGTGTTCAAGCTGATCGCGACGGCGGCCACCGTCGGCTCGGGTGCCGTGGGCGGCGTGTTCACGCCGACGCTGTTCGTCGGCGCCGCGCTCGGCTCGCTGTTCGGACTCGGCATGCACGCGCTGTGGCCGCACGGCACGTCCGCGCCGTTCGCCTATGCGATGGTCGGCATGGGCGCGTTCCTCGCAGGCGCGACCCAGGCGCCGCTGATGGCCATCCTGATGATCTTCGAAATGACGTTGAGCTATCAGGTCGTGCTGCCGCTGATGCTGTCGTGCGTGGTCGCGTACTTCGCGGCGCGCGCGATCGGCAAGACCTCGATGTACGAAATCACGCTGCATCGCAACCGCGAGGAAAAAGAGCGGCTGCGGCTTCGCGCGACGCAGATGCGCGAATTGATCCGCCCGCCGCAAACGGTGGTGCAGCCCAATGCGAGCGTGCAGGACATGACGCGCGTGTTCCTCGAATACCCCGTCAAGTATCTGTACGTGACGGACGAGGCCGGCTGCTTCCTCGGCGTGGTCGCGCTGAAGGACATCACGTCGGATCTGCTCGACAAGCGCGATACGTCGACCAAAACGGCCGCCGACTACCTGCAGCCGCATTTCGACGTGCTCACGCCCGACATGCCGCTTGGCGTCGCGCTCCAGCATTTCATGGCGTTCCAGGGCGAGCGCCTGCCCGTCGTCGAGAGCACTGCGCGGCCGACGCTGGCGGGCGTCGTCTACAAGACCTCGCTGCTCGATGCTTATTTCCGGATGAACCCGGCGCGCTAGGCCTCTTGCCGCGCACGCGGCACGCGTCAGCAGGAGGTGGCGCGACCTGTCACGATGCGATGCAAGGCGGCCCGCCCGGCGCATGGCAAAGCGCGGCAATTTCCCTACAATGAATTGACCACGAAGTTCACCACAAGCGAGCCGCATCCCGCGATGCACGGCGTCGAGCAGCGCCGGCGGCGATGCCGCGCTTTCGCGAACGGGAGCGAAGATGAGCGAACCGTCCACCGATGCCGTGCGCCGCGATCACGCCGGCTGGATTTTCGTGCACCTCGAAGGCGAGCCATACGATCGCGGCGAGCAGCACGGCCAGTTGCTCGCGGTCGAGATCCAGAACGCGATCCGCACCGCCCGCTATCTGGCGAAATGGGACACCGGCGAAGATTTCGATACCTTCGTCGACGCCGCCGTCGAGCAGTTCGCGCCGCGCCTCGACACCGAATTCACCGATGAAATCCAGGGCATCGCCGACGGCGCGAAACTGTCGTTCGGCGAAGTGCTGGCATGGAACGGCTACATGGACCTGCTGCAAAGCTGGTGGCCGCAGCATGCCGCGCAGCAGAAGCCGCAGCTCGGCCTGAAACCGTGGCGCGGCCGGCGCGGCCATCATTGCAGCGCGTTCATCGCGACGGGCAACGCGACGCGCGACGGCGGCATCGTAATGGCGCACAACTCATGGGACCGCTACGCGGCGGGGGACGCGTTCAACGTCGTGTTCGACATCGCGCCCGAATCCGGCAACCGCATCCTGATGCAAGGCTTGCCTGGCTGCATTTCGAGCCTCACGGATTTCTGGGTCACGTCGGCGGGCCTGATGGTGACAGAGACGACGATCTCGAACTTCGTCGGCTACAACGCGTCGGGCGCGCCGGAGTTCTACCGCTCCCGGCGCGCGGCTCAGTATGCGGACAGCATCGGCGCGTGGTGCGAGATGTTCGCGCTCGCGAACAACGGCGGCTACGCGAACAGCTGGCTGCTCGGCGACATCAAGACAGGCGAGATCGCCCGCTACGAACTTGGTCTGCACTATTCCGGCTTCGAGAGCACGAAAGACGGCTTCTACAGCGGCTACAACACGGCCACCGATCTGAAAATCCGCAACCAGGAATGCACGGGCGAAGGCGAGGACTACACCGACGTGCGCCGCAACGGCGCGCGGCGGCTGCGCTTCATGCAGCTGGAGGAATTGCATCGCGGCCGGATCGACGCCGAGCTGGCGAAGCAGATGATCGCCGATCATCACGATGTCTATCTCGACCGGCCCGACAACCCGTGCTCGCGCACGATCTGCGGCCACCTCGAACTCGACGACCAGCGCTTCGGCGGCTCGGACCACGGGCCGTTCAATCCGTGGGGCGCGAACGACGGCAAAGTGGTCGACAGCGAGATGGCTCGCGAGATGGCCTTTTTCGCGCGTTGGGGCCATCCGTGCGGCCGGCCATTCGACGCGCAGGCGTTCATGAAGCGCCATCCGCAGTGGAACTGGCTGAACGGCTACATGCGCGACCGGCCGTCGTGGCCGTGGACGCGTTTCGACGTGCTGCGCTGAGCGGGGCCGGCCTTCGGCTGCGGCGGGGTTAACGCGACCCGCTTTCTACATACGGGATGCAGGGTGCATCGAGCGGCCATGCCGGAGGCCCAGCCCGCTTGCGTCGCCCGGCGCCGAACGCGCGCGTAACATCCCGCATCGGACTCCAATTCCGCGCTTCGCGACGCTCTCCAGCGCTTGTAAAAGTAACTGGCGTAATATGGAGGGACCGCGCGGTGTTCGCAGACGGCAGCCGCGCGAAAGCGGCGTCCGTTCGTCGTCATGGGAATGGCATACCGCTTGCGTGCAGTTCCAGCGCTGCCTGCCATAAGGAGGGTCGAGCATGAAAACCTCGACGCTGTTGATCATGGTGACGTTGTCAGCTTCGTGTTTCGCCGCGCCCGTGCATACGGCGACGGACGGCACGATCGACACAGCCGCCGCCCGCGCCAACGCCGCCCCCGTCGCGCCTGCCGCGCCGGACGTCGCGGCCCAGTCGGACATCCGGCCGGAACGATGGGAGCACATTGCGCTACCGAAATCGCGGCATCTGGAACGCGGCTTTGTGGCACAGGACGAACATCTGCAGACATGACGGCGCGACACACCAAGGTCGGCTGCGCGTCCTGGCGTGCTTGCATCGACAATTTTCAGAACAAGGGAGTGCGAGCATGACGGGATCGGCTATTCCGGGTGAATCGATTGACCTGCAGATCGCAGATGTCCTGAGCAGCGTCACCTATCCGCTCAACAAGGACGCGCTCGTCGACGCCGCGCGCGAAGCCGGCGCGAGCAACGAAGTGCTCGCGATGCTCGATGGCCTGCCCGAGCAGGACTACACGGATATCGAGTCGGTGACGAAGCTGATCGGCAGCAATTTCGGGCCAGGACTTGGCATCTGACGGGCGGCCCATGCACGAGCGCGACATGTCCGCGAACGCCGCGGCCACCGCGGCCACGTTTCCCGCGGACGCCCGTTCGTCCGTTCCGCGCACTCGCGACTGGATCAGGCGCGCGCCGGCGCAAGGCGGCGTCGAGCGTATCGAGGCATTTTTCCAGCACAACGGCTACGCGCTGCACCGGCACGACACGTATGCGATCGGCCGCACGCTCGCCGGCGTGCAAAGCTTTCACTACCGGCGCAGCGTGCGCAACAGCCTGCCCGGCGGCACAATGGTGCTGCATCCCGACGAATCGCACGACGGCCAGGCCGGCACCGAAGAAGGCTTTCGCTACCGGATGATTTACGTCGAACCCGCGCTCTTTCAGGCGGCGCTCGGCGGCAAGCCGCTGCCGTTCATCGAAGGCGGCCTGTCGACTGATCCGCGTCTCGCGGCGGCGACGGAAGCGCTGCTGCAAGGCATCGACCGCGCCATGGACCCGCTTGAGCAGGACGACGCGCTGTTCGATCTCGCGCACGCGCTCGACGCCGTATCGGGCGCCCGTCCGCTGCGCGCATCCGCCGACTATCGGGCCGCGATGCTCGCGCGCGACTACCTGCATGCGGCGCTCGAGCGTCCCGTCACGCTCGACGAACTGGCCGCCGCGAGCGGCCGCGACCGCTGGAGCCTGTCGCGCGATTTTCGGGCGTTCTTCGGCACGAGTCCGCACCGCTATCTGACGATGCGCCGTCTCGACGCCGCGCGCCGTGCGATGCTCGGCGGCACGCCGCTCGTCGATGCTGCAGCCGCCGCCGGTTTCGCGGATCAAAGCCACATGACGCGGCACTTCGTGGCCGCGTATGGCGTCACGCCGTCGCGCTGGCTGCGGATGCTCGCCGCCCAGGCACGCTGACACGGCGCCGACGTCCGCCGCACCGCACCGGCCCTGCACAAACGTTCAAGACGCTGCGCGAGCGCGTGACTACACTCGGTTGCATCGACTTCGAACCGGGAGACATCATGTCGTCAGCGCACTACCAGTCCATCAATTTCGCGGACAAACTGAGCCGCATCCACGACCATTGGCAACCGCGCGTGGTCGCCGAGATGAACGACTATCAGTTCAAGATCGTGAAGATCGCGGGCGATTTTCTGTGGCACGAACACGCCGATACGGATGAGACGTTCATCGTGCTCGACGGCGAATTGCGCATCGACTTTCGCGACGGCGCAGTGACGCTGCGCGCGGGAGAAATGTTCGTCGTGCCGAAGGGCAAGGAGCACAAGCCGTACGCACAAGACGAAGTGAAGATGCTGCTGATCGAGCCGCGCGGCGTGAAGAACACGGGCGGCGAAACGAACGAGCGCACGGCGCAAAACGACGTCTGGATTTGAGCGACTGCCGAGTCGATCCCCAGGCCGATCCGCCGCGTCAGTCCGTGGAGTTGTCCGTTGCGCTATCTGCTGCGTCAGTCATCGTCCTGCCGAATACGACGCGCGCGAAGAAACTGCCGAGCACTTCTTCCGCGCGCTCGCCCGAAAAGCGCTGCGGATCGACCGTAAAGAAAAACTGCATGCCGTCGCACAACCCCATCAAACCGACCGCCAGCGTCGGCGCGGGCAACGGCAGCGGCGTGCCGACGCGCACCGAAAACTCCGTGATGTACGCCGACAACTGGTCGAGCTTCTCGTGCATGAACGCATTGAAGCGCACGCGGAATCGCGCGTCGCGGGCGGCGAGCAGCTTGGCCTCCGCCCACAGCAGGAAGCACTTGTTCTCGCTCGGCATGCGGCTGTAGTAGCGCAGCACGCTCGCCTCCATTTCCTCGCGGGTCGCGTTTTCCTCGAAGATGCTTTGCAGATCCGCCTGCATCGACTCGTGATCGCGCCGCAGCAGTTCCAGAAATAGCTCCGGCTTGCTGCGGAAGTTCGAATAGAACGCGCCGCGCGTGTAGCCCGCCGCTTCGGCGATGTCCTCGACGCTCGCCGCGACGAATCCCTTCTTCATAAAAATGGCCTGCGCAGCATCGAGCAGACGCTGGCGCGTCTGGTCTTTGCTCTGTTCGCGGGTGAGTCGTATGCGTTTCATATGTAACAGTCTAGCATCGATGCGTCACCAGATTCAGTTTTGTCATTCAAATACACACCTGTATTAGAATTCTGCCCACCATCTGAAGCAATACGTGCATCACCTGGTGAAGCAATGCGCGAAACGATGCGGCATGCATTCGCGTCGGCGCTTTGCACCACATCGTCGGTAGCCCTCTGGCCTGCCGTATCCGTTTGCATCTGAGCCTTGGGGGCATCGTGAGTCGTTCCCGTCGTAGCGCGCCATCTTCAGCGCGCAAGCTGTTCGGTCTTCCCGTTTCGTCGCTGTCGATACGCCGTACGTCGATCTCTGCACTGTTCGTCGCGGGCGCGTTGACGCTCGCCGCGTGCCACAACAAGGATGCCGCCGCGCCAGCGCCGCGGCCCGTCGTCGCCGTGGCCGTGCATGCCGATGGGCTGCCGCTCGCCGCCTCGCTGCCGGGCGAAGTGCAGGCGCGTTACTCGACGCCGCTGTCGTTCCGCGTCGCCGGCAAGATCATCGACCGGCGCGTGCGTCTTGGCGATGTCGTGCAGAACGGCCAGATCGTCGCGCACCTCGATCCCGCCGACGCGCAGAAGAACGCCGCCAGCGCCGCCGCGCAACTCGAAGCCGCGCAGCACCGGCTCGTGTATGCGAAGCAGCAGCTCGAGCGCGACCGCGCGCAGGCGCGCGAAAACCTGATCGCGCAGACGCAGCTGGAGCAGACGGAAGACGCATATGCGTCATCGGCGGCGCAGCGCGATCAGGCGGCGCAGCAGGCGGCGCTCGCGAAAGACCAGCTCCAGTACACGACGCTCGCCGCCGATCACGCGGGCGTCATCACGGCCGAACAGGCGGATACGGGGCAAAACGTAACGGCGGGACAGGCCGTCTACAACCTGGCCTGGACGGGCGACGTCGATGTCGTCTGCGACGTGCCCGAAGGCGCACTCGCGTCGCTGCGCGTCGGCACGCTCGCGACCGTCAAGCTCGGCGCGCTGCCCGGCCGCACGTTCAAGGCGCGCATCCGCGAACTGTCGCCCGCCGCCGATCCGCAAAGCCGCACGTATCGCGCGAAACTCACGCTCGATCAACCCGGCGCGGACGTGCGCCTCGGCATGACGGCCGATATCGACTTCGCGCACGACAACGCCGCGACTCACGCCTCGCTCTACACGCTGCCCGCCACTGCCCTCTTTCATGACGGCGCGCAGCCCGCCGTGTGGATCGTGAAGAGCGGCAGCGATCAGCTCGAATTGCGTCGCGTGCAGGTCGCGCAGTACGCCGAGCGGACCGTGGCGATTTCGCAGGGATTGAACGAAGGGGAGCGCGTCGTGTGGCAAGGCGTGCACACGGTCACGGCGGGCGAAAAGGTCCGCGTGGTGGCGCCGCTGCAT
>BBSL01000451.1 GCA_001319865.1 Burkholderia sp. E7m39
GACCAGCAATTGCAGCAGCCCAACTTCGCGCAGTTCGTGATCACGGCGAAGTCGGTCGAAGACCGCGAAAAGCTCGCGCGCTGGCTCGAGCCGACATTGCGCAATGACTTCCCGGCGATCCGCACACGCCTGTCGCGCCTCGAAAACGGCCCGCCCGTCGGCTATCCCGTGCAGTTTCGCGTGAGCGGCGACGACATCGCGACGGTGCGCGGCATCGCCGAGAAAGTGGCCGCGACGATGCGCGCGAACGCCGGCACCGCGAACGTGCAGTTCGATTGGGACGAGCCCGCCGAGCGCTCGGTGCGCTTCGAGGTCGATCAAAAGAAGGCGCGTGAACTGGGCGTGAGTTCGTCGGATGTGTCGAGCTTTCTCGCGATGACGCTGTCCGGCTACACGGTCACGCAGTACCGCGAGCGCGACAAGCTGATCAGCGTCGATCTGCGCGCGCCGAAGAACGAGCGCGTCGACCCGTCGCAGTTACTGACGCTCGCGATGCCGACGCCCAACGGCGCGGTGCCGCTCGGCACACTCGGGCGCATGCGCGACGACCTCGAATATGGCGTGATCTGGGAGCGCGACCGTCAACCGACGATCACCGTGCAGTCCGATGTGCGCGGCAACGCGCAAGGCATCGACGTCACGCATGCCGTCGACAAACAGCTCGCGCAAATCCGCTCGACACTGCCCGTCGGCTACCGGATCGAGATCGGCGGCTCGGTCGAGGAAAGCGCAAAGGGACAGACGTCGATCAACGCGCAGATGCCCATCATGATCATCGCCGTACTCACGCTCCTGATGATCCAGTTGCAGAGCTTCGCGCGCGTGCTGATGGTCGTGCTGACGGCGCCGCTCGGGCTGATCGGCGTGGTGGCGACGCTGCTGCTGTTCGGCAAGCCGTTCGGCTTTGTCGCGATGCTCGGCGTGATCGCGATGTTCGGCATCATCATGCGCAACTCGGTGATTCTCGTCGATCAGATCGAGCAGGACATCGCGCAGGGACACAAGCGCTTCGATGCCATCGTCGGCGCGACGGTGCGGCGTTTCCGTCCCATCACGCTGACGGCGGCCGCCGCCGTGCTCGCGCTGATTCCGCTTTTGCGCTCGAACTTCTTCGGTCCGATGGCGACGGCGCTGATGGGCGGCATCACCAGCGCAACGGTGCTCACGCTGTTCTATCTGCCCGCGCTGTACGCCGCCTGGTTCCGCGTGCGCGGCGACGAGCGCGATCCGAAGCCCGACGCATCCGCTCATTCGGGGAATTGATCATGGTCCGCACTTCTTTGTCCGTGGCTGCCGTCCTGTTGATGACCGCCTGTTCGTTCGGCCCGAACGGCAATCCGCCCGCGATGCCTGGACCTGCGCACTACGGCGCCGATCCGCAGCCGACGCAGACAGTGCCCGCGCAAGGCGTCACGCAGCAGTTCGTTGCTGGCGCGAAGGCGGTGCCGCAGTGGTGGCGCCTGTTCGAATCGGAGCAACTGAACGCGCTCGTCGATGAGGGCTTGCACAACAGCCCGACGCTCGCCGCCGCCGACAAGAGCCTCACGGCCGCGCGCGAGCAGTTGCGCGCGCAGATCGGCAGCAACATGCTGCCGACCATCGACGCGGGCGGCCAGGCCTCGCGCCAGCGCGCGCTGGCGATTCCTGAAATCGGTCCGAATACGTTTCTCTACAATGTGTTCGTCGGCCAGTTGCAGGCGCAGTACACGTTCGACATCTTCGGCGCATCGCGGCTCGCGAATGCGGCGCTCGCGTCGCGCGTGAACGTGCAGGCCTATCAGTTCGATGCCGCGCGCCGCGCGCTGGCGGCGAACATCGTGACGGCGGCGATCTCGGCGGCGATGCTCGATGCACAGGTGCAGACGACGGAGCGGCTCGTGACGCTCGCCAACGAACAGGCGCGCGACACGCAACGCCGCTACGATCTCGGCGCCGTGCCGCATGGCGATCTGCTCAATGCGCAGCAGAACGCGGCATCGCTTGCGGCGAGCCTGCCCGGCGCGCGCCAGCAACTGCTGACGACGCGTCACGCGCTCGCCGTGCTGCTCGGCCGCACGCCCGATCAGGCGCCCGCGCCGCTGGATCTTGCGTCGTTGCATGTGCCGCAGCAGGTGCCCGTGTCGGTGCCTTCGGATCTGCTGAAAGCACGCCCCGACATTCAGGCCGCCGACGCGACGCTCAAGGCGGCCGCCGCCGATGTCGGCGTCGCGACGGCGCAGATGTTTCCGAGCCTGACGCTGAACGCGTCGATGGGCCAGGGCGGGTTTAGCTGGCCCGTGGCGCTGTCGGGTGCGGGCGCGATCTGGAGCATAGGCGCGTCGCTGTCGCAGCCCATTTTCCATGGCGGCGCGCTGTTCGCGCAGCGGCGTGCAGCTCTCGCGTCGTACGAAGCCGCGACGTCGCAGTACAAGCAGACGGTACTCGCCGCGTTTCAGAATGTCGCCGATACATTGGCCGCGCTCGACCACGACGCGCAATCGCTCGATGCCGCGAATATCGCGGCGCACGCCGCGCAGCGTTCGTTCGATGAGACGTCGGCGCGATATCGGCTGGGCGCCGTGCCCGTGGCGGCGTCGCGTTCCAGCGAGCAGCAGTATCGCAACGCGAGGCTCGATGAAATTCGTTATACGGGTGCGCGGTTGAATGACACGGCGGCGCTGTTCCAGGCGATGGGCAATCCGCCGCCTTCGGGTGATGAGCAGTCGGCTTCTGCTGCGGGTGCAGGCGTTGTGCAGTGAAGCCGCGGAGGGTGGATGGTTATAGCGAGCACAAAAAAACGCCCATGACTTTCATCATGGGCGTTTCTCCATCTGCAGCCGTTCAGCGCAACATCACGGCTTGTTCGACTCGAACAGATCCATGATCTGCTTCTTCTCCGTCGACGTCACGTTCGGCGGCGGCGCGGGCGGCGTCA
>BBSL01000452.1 GCA_001319865.1 Burkholderia sp. E7m39
TTCCTTCGGCGTTGCCGACGTCACGACGGCCGCCACGATCTCGCCGTTGTCGGGGTGATCGTTCAGCGCGTCCTCGATGGCCTCGTCGCGGTCGTCGCCGGGCGCGGGGCAACTCGACGAAGCCCTCCGGCCCGCGATAGCCGTGACGGCGCTCGTAGTCCATCACGCCCTTGCGCACGGCGAGATAGGCGGCTTCCTGGTCGGCGGAATCGATCGTCGTCGTGACGTTCAGGCCGCGCGTGTACGTTTCGTCCTTGTACTGCGAGTACATCATCTGCCGCACCATTTCCGCGATGTACTCGGCGTGCACGCTGTACTCGTTGCCCGCTGTCTTCGTGCGGATTTCCTGCTTGATGGCCTGGTTGTACTGGTCCTGCGTGATGTAGTTCAGATCGAGCATCCGCTTCAGAATGTATTCCTGGCGGATCTTCGCGCGCTTCGGATTCACCACCGGGTTGTATGCCGACGGCGCCTTCGGCAGCCCGGCCAGCATCGCCGCCTCGGCGAGCGTGATGTCCTTCAGGTCCTTGCCGAAGTACACGCGCGCCGCGGCCGCGAAGCCATACGCGCGCTCGCCCAGATAAATCTGGTTCATGTACAGCTCGAGAATCTGGTCCTTCGTCAGTGCGCGCTCGATCTTGTAAGCGAGCAGCATTTCATAGATCTTGCGCGTGTACGTCTTCTCGCTCGACAGGAAGAAGTTGCGCGCAACCTGCATCGTGATCGTGCTGGCGCCCTGCGACGAGCCGCCATGCGCGAGATCCGCGAAACCCGCGCGCAGGATGCCGATGAAGTCCACGCCGCCGTGCTCGTAAAAACGATAGTCCTCGATAGCGAGCACGGCCTTCTTCTGTACGTCAGGGATATCCTGGAAGCGCACGAGGCTGCGGCGCTCTTCCCCGAACTCGCCGATCAGGACGTGATCGGCCGTGTAGATGCGCAGCGGCACCTTGGGCCGGTAGTCCGTCAGCGCATCGAGCGACGGCAGTTGCGGCCCCATCACGACCAGCGCATAGCCGACGATCAGCGCGCCGACCACCATCAGCGTCGCGAACAGCCCGACGAACCACAGCGCGATCGTGCCGCCGATCGAGCGGCCGCCGCGTTCGTTCCTGCGGCGTTCGTCGCGGTCGTCTTCTTCGCGCTGCGCGTACCGGTAGTCGCGGCTCGGGTTGTCGCTGCCGCCGAAGCTCGGCTCGCGGCCTGAATGCCCTGAGGAGTTGGAAGAATGCGGTCGTTTGATGATAGGCATGACTGGAATGATGGGCGCTGTGCTACACGCCGGAAAGGCACGCGCAGCGCGCTCGAATCGTGATCGTGATGACGCCCGCGCGCAGAAACGCTTGGTGGCGCCGTTGCGCGCCAGAGCGGCGCCGTGCCGCTGATGCGGCGGCGCCCGGGATGCCCGCGCGCGGCGTCATGGTCTGCCGTGGCGACGGCCCCGTACGACGCCGAATCCTTCACCCCGTCCCGTGCATCGCATGGCGCGCCACAGCAGTGTCTGGCGCAACGTAACAGCGCATTTTAAAGAAATCAAGCGGCGCGAACCGTGATTTTTTTGTAAGAATTCCCTCATGATCGCGCCCCGAAGCACCAAAAAACACCGCCGAAAGAGCGGAAAACGCGGCGTATCGCGCGCCGAGTCCCCGTCGCGCCGGACCGCGCAGTTATCAACAGAAAGCGTGGAAAGCCCTGTGCACAATCGTCTGGCAAAATCCCCAAGTCATTGATGCGACGGCCATTTTACGGGGCGCCCGATTTTCGTCTGCGTACAACCGCGCATCTCAATTTAGTCTTATGATGGATCGACGCGCGCCAAGCGGGCCTCGCCGCGCTGCCCGGATTCCTCCGCAGTTCGATATCAGACCAAGAACGCGAGCCGATCTATGAACAAGCCCAGCGAACGCATCGTCGTCTTCGTAACGCCTGCGCAAAAGCGCGCCATTTCCGCGACGGCGGACAACCTCGGCATCAGCATCAGCGAACTCATGCGCCGCGCGGTGATGAACTTTGGCGCGACCAGCGAGCAGGTCAAGGCGGCGAGCATCGTCGACCGGTTGCGCGCACCGCGCGAGCCCGACGCGCTGAATGCGGCTTTACAGCGTGTCGCGCGAGCGAGCAAACATGTGCGGCAAGCCACGCCGTCCGCGCTCAGGCCGTCGGTGACGCACGACGAATCCACGCGCGGTGAAAACGATACCGTTCGCGCCGCCACGGCGCCGCAGGAACCGCTCGCATCGAGCGATGCGGCGAACGCCGTCGATCCCGTCGCGGCGCTGGCCGCCCTCAATCCGCCCGAGGACGCAGACACCGACGAGTCTGCCGCCGTGCAAGCCGCCGCGCGCGTCACAGCCGCGAAAGCCGCGGCCATCGCATCGCACGAAGCGCCGAACCCGCTCGGCGCAACGGACAACCGTTCGAATACCCACGCCGCCGACACGCGCACGCCAGCGCGGACGTCCACGCTGCTGTCGTCGAAACGCAATCTCGGCGTCCAGCGACGTCAGGAATCCGAAAGCGACGAGCCGGACATCGATCCTGCCGAAGGCAGCGGCCGTTTCGCCTGAGCGCCTGCTCAGCGGCCGCACATCGCCCATCACGCGGGCGCGCAATCGTCGGCTATCCGAAAGAACTCCGTCACGCGTTTTTCGTAGACGCGGGCATGAGTTCGTGGATCGCGCTGTGCGGGAACACGAGCGCCGCAAGAGATTGCGCGACGAGGCGCCAAGGCGCGCAAAAATCGCACTTTAAGACCGTTTTAAGAGTACGCGTGGTCTAATACCCGCGAGTTGTTGAATTCCCGCGCATCGACGAGCGAACCGATAACCGCAGCATCAGCGCCCGAGTGACTGCGAGTTAAGTTCGCACACGGCTATTGCATTCGACGCACGCGCCCCGATGTCAGGTCCGGCTGCTCCGCCGTCTTGCAACATGCGCGCATCCGCGCTGTCAGATGGCAAGCAGCCTGACCCGCAGCCTCGCGCACGACGGCGTAAACTAGGTTCAGTCGATACCGTTTCGCGCCATGTTCACCGGGCCGGGTATTCAGCGTCGATTTCATTTTATGGAGGTATTCATGTCGCTTTTTGACAGCATCACGCGGACAGTCAAAGGTCTCTTGAACGACGCAGCCGATTCCGTGCAGGACCCGTCGCGTGATGCGCGCCAGATCGTGCGCGAACTCGACGAGAGCATCGCGAAAGCGGAGAACTCGCTGATCGAAATCCAGGCGCAGGTCGCGACGCAGCAAAGCAAGCGCGACGTCGCTGCCGACAAGGCGAAGAAGTATGAGGACGGCGCAAAGCGCGCACTGCAGGCAGGCGACGAAGCGCTCGCGCGCGAGGCGCTCGGCGCGCAGGCCACGGCGGAAGCCGAACGCGACGCGCTCGCGAAGGAACTGGCTACGCTAGAGCCATCCGTCGAACAATTGAAGACTCAGATCGACGACATGCGTCAGCGCCGCAACGATCTGAACGCGCGCTCGAACATCCTGCAGGCCAAGCAGCAGATCGCGCAGGCAAAGGATACGGCGGCGACGGCGCTGGGCGGCATCGGCGGCAAGAATCTTGCTGAAGATTTTCAGAAGCTGGAAGACAAGGTCGCGTTGTCGAACGCACGTTCCGATGCGCGTCTGAATTCCGCCGACACGAAGAGCGGCAAGGCGCTCGACGACAAGCTCGCGGATCTGAATCGCGGCCCGTCGGTCGAAGATCGCCTCGCCGCGCTGAAGAAGCAGTTGAACACGCCTGCGGAGTAAGCACGCTGCAGGCGATGTGCGGCGCAGGGCACGGGCATCCGCACACACCCCGCGCCGCACGGCAACTCGATAGTCATGGAGACGGGCGTTAATCCGCCCGGCCCGCATCATAGAAAAAATTCCTCGCAGCAACTGGTGTGTCCGTGGTGCTTTCGCTGATGCTCGTCTCGGGCACCGCGTTCGCGGTACCGACGGCGACGCAGATCGAAACCACGATCCAGCAGGGCAACTGGCAACAGGCCGACTCGCAGTTGAACGAGGTGCTCAAGGCGCATCCCGACAGTGCCCGCGCGCATTATCTGTACGCGCAGGTGCTCGATCGCGAAGGCCGCACCGCCGAAGCGCTCGCGCAACTGCAACAAGCGAAGACACTCGACCCGCAAGTCCGCTTCACCGACCCCGGCCGCTTCGCGCAGACGGAGGCGCGGCTGCGCGCCGACGCGGCGCGCGTAGGCGGCGGCGTCACGCACCGCACGAGCAATCCGTTCGCCCAGCAGGAAAGCGCGCCAGCTTCGCCGTCCGCGTTGCAGCAGGCACCGCAGCGGCATGGCCCGTCGATGGGGATGTGGATCGGCATCGTCGTACTGATCGCGGCCATCGCGCTGATTTTGCGCTGGACGCTGCGCCGGGCCCGCTCGCAAGAAGACACGCGCGCGGGCGACGACCGCCGTGTCCAACTCAAGCGCGCGACCGATCTGCTCAACGAAGTGCGCTCGTTGAAGCTCGACGTCAAGCTGTCGACGGCACCTGGGCACGAAGCGCTCGAGCGCGAAGTGGAAGGCGCCGAAACGCAGTTGCGACAGCTCGTCGAAGCGCTGTCAAACAGCAAGAACCCGGTGCCGCCCTATCAGATCGAAGATCTTGAACGGCAGGTCGCGAGTCTCAAGGCGCGTGCGGAAGGCCGTCCCGATCCGAATGCGGCGCCTGCCGCGACAGCGGGGACGGGATCGGGCGAATCTCCGTACGCGCGCGAAGCGAACGAGGCATTCGGGCGCGGGCAGCAGCAAGGCTATCCGCCGCAGGCGCCCTACCCGTATCCGCCGCAGCAACAGCAGCCGCCCGTCATCGTCCAGCAAGGAGGCGGCTTCGGCAGCGGGATGGGCGGTCTGTTGACGGGCGTGTTGCTCGGCGAGGCGCTCAACTCGGGCCGTGATCGCGTGATCGAGCGGGACGTGATCGTCGACGACGAGGCGCGCAAGCGCGGTGGCAACGATGCCGGCTCAGTCGACTTCGGACAGGGCTCCAACGACTGGAGCGATGGCGGCGGCGACGGTGGCGTCGATATGGGCAGCGACGATTCGGGCGGCTGGAACGACACCTGATCGCTTCGCATCACTGCATCAAGCGCAAAGGGCTCCTCAGGGAGCCTTTTGCATTTCACTTCATCCGGCGTTCACGCTCGTTTCATGCGTTTCATGCACACGCAGCAAAATGCATCAACCATGCGCTTCGTAGTGCGCCAGGGCGACAGCACCCGTAAACAGCCTGGCGACGAAACGCTCCGCGTAGTCGATCAGCCTGTCGCGTTGCGCGGCATTGCCGATGAATTCATGCGACAGGTGAAAAAGCTGCAGCACGATCTGCGCGCAGATTTCCTCCACCGTTTCTCGCGGCAGCGCAGGCATCAGGTTCAACTGCATGACGTCATCGGCCATTTCAGTCGACACTTCGTGCAGATTCACGCGCACTGCGTCGCGCAACACTTTCGATGCACCGTGATACTCGGCGAGCGCGCTCATAAACGCCTCGCGATTCTCGAGCGCAAATGCGAAGAACGCCATACACGCGCGACGCGGCACGCCGTCCGACACGCCGTCCGGCACATCTTTCGGCTCGTGCGCGGCAAGCCAGCGCTCGCGCCGTAACATCGGACGTAGCCGCAGGCTAATCGACTCGACGGCTTCGCGCGCGAGATCGTCGAGCGAATCGAAGTGCCGGTAGAACGTGTTCGGATTGAGGCCCGCCTCGCGCGCGAGTTCGCGCAGTCCGAGGCTCGCGAAGCTGCGCCCGCCCGCCGTCAGGCGCAACGCGGCCTCGATCAGTTTGCGTTTGCCGGGAGCAGGTTCCAGTTCGGATTCGGATGGCATGGGATTCCGGTTGCCGTGCGGGACGGGCGACGCGATGTCTCGACCTCGGAGCCAGCACTGTACAACGATCTTGACGCCCTGTGTACAGTTGTCTACCCTGCGCTTTAGCCGTCGTAGACGAATGTAGATAACCCTGCTTCTTTCACACTCATCATCGCCGGATGCAGACGCCGCGATGCGTTGGAGCACCAATCTCATGCCCTCACCTCGCCGTGCCGCGCTGTCCGATCTGCGTATCGCAATTATCGGAAGCGGCTTCTCCGGCATCGGCATGGCCATACGCCTGAAGCGCGAGGGCTATGCGTCATTCACCGTTTATGAGGCAGCCGGCGATCTGGGCGGCACCTGGCGCGATAACACGTATCCCGGCGCCGCTTGCGATGTGCCTTCGCACCTGTATTCGTATTCGTTCGAAGCAAACCCGTCGTGGTCGCGCGTCTTCAGTCATCAGCACGAGATACTCGCTTACCTGAAGCATTGTGCAAGCAAGTATCGCGTAGACGATGCAATTCAGTTCAACGCCCGCGTGATGGCGGCGCGCTTCGACGACGTGCGGCTTGTATGGACACTCGATATCGTGCGCAACGGTGTGCATGAAACCGTCGAGACGGATGTCGTGATTGCCGCAGTGGGCCTGCTTTCGCATCCCGCGATGCCTCGATTTGAAGGAATCGACACGTTCGGTGGCAAGATATTTCATTCGTCGCAATGGGACCACGACTATCCACTCGAAGGTAAGCGCGTCGCGGTGATCGGCACGGGCGCAAGTGCAATCCAATTCGTGCCAAAGATCCAGCCGCGCGTTGCACAGTTGCTGGTATTCCAGCGCAGCGCGCCATGGATCATGCCGAAGCCCGACAAACGGATCAGCGATCGCGCGCGCCGATTGTTCACGCATCTGCCCTTCGCACAGCGCTGCGTACGTACAGCGACGTATTGGCAGATGGAGTCTCGCGGCCTGGGGTTCTTCGTGAATCCCAAGTTGACGGAGCCCGCGATGAAGTTCGCCCGCGGCTATCTGGAGCGGCGCGTGAAAGATCCTGCATTGCGCGCCAAGCTCGCACCGGACTATCAGATCGGATGCAAGCGCGTGCTGCTGTCCAGTGACTACTATCCGGCGCTGACTCAGCCGAACGTGAACGTCGTGACGACACCCATCCGCGCGATAGTGCGCGACAGCATCGTGACGTCAGACAACGCACTTCATGCCGTCGACGCAATCATCTGCGGCACTGGATTTCAGGTGAACGACGTCGGCACGCCGTTCGAGGTAACGGGCGTTGGCGGCGCGAACCTCGGCGCCCGATGGCTGCGCGATGGTCCGGAAGCTTATCTCGGCACGAGCGTCGCGGATTTTCCGAACTTCTTCCTGATGGTGGGGCCGAACACAGTGCTCGGTCACAACTCGC
This sequence comes from Burkholderia sp. E7m39, assembly GCA_001319865.1. Classification (GTDB taxonomy): domain Bacteria; phylum Pseudomonadota; class Gammaproteobacteria; order Burkholderiales; family Burkholderiaceae; genus Paraburkholderia; species Paraburkholderia bengalensis. The sequence continues at coordinate 7,254 of BBSL01000452.1, forward strand.
TGCTCTTCATGATCGAGTCACAGGTGCAATACATTGCCGATTGCCTGCGCGAACTGCAACGACGAGGCGCCCGCACGATGAACCTTCGCTCCGATGTACAACGGGCGTTCAATGAAGGATTGCAGCGCCAGATGCAGCGCTCCGTCTGGGCCAGCGGCTGCCGCAGCTGGTATCAGACGGAGAGCGGCAAGGTCACGGCGATCTGGCCGGGCTTCACGTTCAATTTTCGTCGGCGTACGCGTCGCGTACGTGGCGGCGAATACACGTTCACAGATTAGGGAGTGTGGCGACGCTCATCCTGAGGGGCGGCAAAGACGGACGCATTCCACTTGTATGCAGCAGAGTTCACGCGGGCTCGGACATTTTTCGATGGAAAAGTCACCGCAGCACGCGCTGAACGATTTACGGGCTTTACTGGCCCGGCTTCCTACCAGACGCACTCCGGTGCACGTTTAGCTTTCGTCGCGTGCATGTCCGGCATACACGCATGTCTCATAGAGGAACTCGACTGTGCCGTCGTGGGCGGTACGGTCGAAAAGCTCGCGCAACGCGGCCAGCATCGGTTCGTGATTCGGGTGTCCGGCTTTCGGCGCATAGGACGACGACATCAACCGTCCCCTCAAACCTTCGAAGTCGAGCCGCTGCACATTCGGAAAGCGCGCCGTGCGGACACGACCGTCACCGAACCACGCGGCCATCGAATCGTCATCCGGATAGCGTTCCGCGACTGACTGATAGTCGTCGCTAAAGCGTTGCAACAGCGCTTCGTAGCCGACGAGAAATGGCGTGTTTTCGAGCATCCGGTTATTCCAGAACAACGCGACGAGTCCGCGCGGCTTCAAAATGCGCGCGAATTCGCGCCGCGCGGCGACGGGATCGAACCAATGGAAGGCCTGTGCAGCCATCACGAGATCGACACTCGCTGCATCGAGCGTCGTGGCTTCGGCGGTGCCGGCAACGCTCGAATAGCCCGCGAAGCCGCCAAGCCACGCGTCGGCGGCGGCGCGCATCGCCTGGTTCGGCTCCACGGCGACGACGCGGTGGCCCGCGTCGAGAAGGAGCCGAGCCGAGATGCCCGTACCCGCGCCGATGTCGGCGACGCGCGCGCCATCGGGCAGCCGGCATGTCGCGTGCAGGAAGGTGACGACATCGCGCGGATAGCCCGGCCGGTACTTGACGTAGTCAGTCACACGATCGGTGAAGCGCTGGGTGGAATCTCGGCTCATGATGGGAACCCCAGAAAGGGCAATCCATTTGGGGTACTGGAGTTCAAGCTACATTGCATCGCATCGCATCGCAGTGCATTGCGCTGCAATTCATCCGTCAACCGCCACCCAGCAGGCGCAGCAGACCCCATAGGAACTTGCAGACCAACACGATCAGCTCCCACAGATAAACCAGCTGCTCCCAGCCCGACACGCGCGCAAAGGATTCAATCATCATCGGTTGATGGGTTCGACAGACATTCGGCACGGCGTGCGCACGGACTTCCGGATCGTACCCGATCCGACTGCGGGATAGTCCCTATCAAGCGGGTGCGTAAGACGCCGTAGAGAAAATGTAAGCGTGTGAGACGTGCAATTCATGTGCCCCAGTTCATCTGCCGGTCGCATCGATGCACGTGATCTGACGCACCACATGCACTATCCGGCACTCACACAGACATCAGGACGGCCCGCGTCACGCGGTCCAGGAGACGTGAAATCATGACGCGCTTCTTCCAGCGCCGCTCGCGCCGCGGCGGGACTTCATCCGTAGTCGGCCATATCGCCGCGCAGGCAGGCAAACTCGGCATTGAGATCTGCGACGTATCCGGCCATATCGAAGAAGTCGCGGCGCGCGTCGAGCGGCAGGCGGACGTCTGTCACACGCTGCGGCAGTCGGCGGCCGCGACGCTCGCCGGCAACCACCGCATCGCCGAGGCGGCGCGCGAAATGCGCACTGTGACCTCACAGGCCGCGAACGACGTCGAACAATCCCAGCAGACGCTCGAAGCGTCGTTGTCGGATATTCACGGGCTCGTCGAGGGCGTGACGGTCATCGAAAGCCAGATTGGCGCGCTGCGCGCCGCGCTGTCGCACGTAAGCCGCGTGTCGGAAGAGATTTCGCTGATCGCGCGGCAAACGCATCTGCTCGCGCTCAACGCCGCGATCGAAGCGGCACGCGCGGGCGAGTTCGGCAAAAGCTTTGCGGTTGTCGCAGCCGAGGTCAAGACGCTGTCGGCGAAGACTGCCCAAGCAACGGGACAGATCGAGACGACGCTCGCGCAACTGACCGGGCAAACCGAGCGGCTGATCGCCGAAGGCGCCGAAAATACGGCTCGCGCGCAGCGCGTGCGCGAGGGAACTCGGATGATCGGCGACGTCGTGCACTCGACCGGCCACGCGATCATGCAATTGAATGCAGAGGCCAACCAGATCGCGACGCTGTCGGGCGAGATTGAGGAGCAATGCAATGCATTCGAGTCGCAGGTATCGGAAATCGCCACGGACGTCGAGCACTCCGGCGAGAACTTCGTGCAGGCGAAGGATCGCCTCGGCAATCTGTTGGGCGTCTCAGAAAATCTGATCGAGTTGACGGCGGCCACCGGCGTCGAGACGGCCGATACGCGGTTTATCGATGCCGTCGAACAGGCCGCCGCGAAGGTCGGCAAGCTGTTCGAGGCGGCCGTTTCGCGCGGTGAACTATCGATGAACGATCTTTTCGACGATCGCTACGTACCCGTACCGGGCACGAATCCACAGCAGTTCGTCACGCGTTTCACCGAGTTCACCGATCGCATCCTGCCGTCCGTCCAGGAGCCCTTGCTCGGCCTCGATCCACGCGTGGCATTTTGTGCCGCCGTCGATGTGCGCGGCTATCTGCCCACGCACAACCTCAAGTTCTCGCAACCGCAGCGCGACGATCCCGTATGGAACGCCGCGAACTGCCGTAATCGGCGGCTGTTCAACGACCGGACGGGGCTCGCTGCCGGAACCAGCACGAAGCGCTTTCTGCTGCAAACGTATCGGCGCGACATGGGCGGCGGTGCATACGCGCTGATGAAGGACGCGTCAGCGCCGATTTTCGTCCACGGCAAACATTGGGGCGGGCTACGGATCGGCTATCGGATCTGAACGGATCAGAAACGCTGCTCGGGCATCCGTTGCGAACGCGGGCCCGACTCGCTTTGCGGGCGCCCATCCGCGCGCCAGCAAAGGAATGAAACGTCGGCAACCGGAAATCAGATGGCCATCGCCAGCCGCCGTTTCTCGGCGCGCTGCATGAAGTGGTTTGCCACCACGACGCCTACAGTGACGACAGCAATGAACAACGTTGCCAGCGCATTCATTTCGGGATTCAGACCCAGCCGCACGCGCGAGAACACTACCAGCGGCAACGTCGTCGAACCCGGCCCCGACAGGAACGCGGACAACACCAGATCGTCGATCGACAGCGTGAACGACAGCAGCCAACCCGCCACCAGCGCCTGCGAGATCAACGGCAGTGTAATGAAGAAAAATACACGCAGCGGCGTCGCTCCGAGGTCCAGTGCAGCCTCCTCGAGCGACGGATGTAGGTCACGCACCCGCGACTGCACAATAATCGCGACGTAGGAAATACACAGCATCACGTGGCCGATCCAGATCGTGAAGATGCCGCGCCCCGCCGGCCATCCAAGCCACTTACCCATTTCGATGAAGAGCAGAAGCAGCGAAATACCCTGGATCACTTCGGGAATCACGAGCGGTGCATTGATCATCCCGGTGTACAACGTGAAGCCACGAAACCGCCCCATGCGCGCAAGGACGAAGCCCGCCCACGTACCGATGATCACTGACGCGAACGCCGTCAACAGCGCCACCCGCAGCGATAGCCACGCGGCGGCGATCAGTTCGTCGTCCTGCAGCAGCGCGGCGTACCAGCGCGTCGAAAAGCGCGTCCACACCGTCACGAGTTGAGACTCGTTGAACGAATAGACGACGAGGCTGATGATCGGCACATAGAGGAACGCGAAGCCGATCGCCAGCGCGATGAACTGCAATACACGATTCGGCTTCATCGGCGCTTCTCCTCCAGTTCCTTCGCCTGCGAGTACTGGAACAACGCCATCGGCACGAGCAGCAGCAACACCATTGCACACGTGACGGCAGAAGCCATGGGCCAGTCGGCGTTGTCGAAGAACTCATTCCACATCACGCGGCCGATCATCAGCGTGTTCGCGCCGCCGAGCAGTTCAGGAATCACGTACTCGCCTACGGCCGGAATGAACACCAGCAGGCAGCCGGCGATAATGCCGTTCTTCGACAGCGGCAGCGTGATCTGCCAGAACGCCTTCCACGGTTTCGCGCCGAGGTCGTACGCGGCTTCGAGCAACGTCAGGTCCATCTTCACGAGATGCGCGTACAGCGGCATCACGAGGAACGGCAGGTACGAGTACACCATGCCGATATAGACGGCCGTATTCGTGTGATACAGCTCGATGGGCGAATGGATCAGACCGATCGACATCAGGAAGTTGTTCAGCAGCCCATTGTTCTTCAGGATGCCGATCCACGCGTACACGCGGATCAGGAACGATGTCCAGAACGGCAGCATCACGGCCATCATCAGGATGTTGCGCGTGGAAGGATTCGAGCGCGCGATGTAGTACGCCATCGGATAGCCGAGCAGCAGGCACAGCAGCGTGGAGATCGCCGCGACGACGACCGAGTTCACATACGTCGCGAAGTACAGGCTGTCCTGCACCAGGAACGCGTAGTGCGACAAGTCGAGGGCGATGTGAATCACGCCGTCCTTGATCGTCGTCAGTTCCGTGTACGGCGGAATGCCCAGCTGCAGATCCGCGAAACTGATCTTTACGACCAGCAGGAACGGCACGAGGAAGAACAGCAGCAGCCAGACGAACGGCCCCGCGACGACAGCCGTGCGCCCCGTCAGATCGAAGCGGCGCACGGGCCACGTCAAGAACGAATGCAGCACGCTTTTCATGACGTCAGCACCACACCCGCCGACGCGCTCCAGCGCACGTACACTTCGTCGCCCCACGTCGGCGTTTCGATTTCCGATAGCGCGAGGCTCGACACGTTCGCGATCACCGTCTTGCCCGCGTCGAGCTTCACGTGATACAGCGAGTAGCCGCCCATGTACGCGATGTTCGTGACCGTGCCCTTGCCCCAGTTGAATGCGCCTTCGGGCGGCTTGCGCGTGAGCGCGATGCGCTCGGGGCGCACCGAGATCGTCACGGGCATGCCGAGCGGCCCCGTGATGCCGTGGCTCACGTAAAGACGCACGGGCAGATGGGGCGTTTCGATGTACACGTGATCCGGCTCGTCCTCTACGACGTTGCCGTCGAACAGATTCGTCGAGCCGATGAACTCCGCCGAGAAGCGGCTGTTCGGATATTCGTAGACTTCATTGGGCGTGCCGAGCTGCACGATCTCGCCTTCGCTCATCACGGCGAGGCGGCTTGCCATCGTCATCGCCTCTTCCTGATCGTGCGTGACCATGATGCAGGTGACGCCGACCTTGTCGAGAATGTTGACGAGCTCGATCTGCGTGCGTTGGCGGATCTGCTTGTCGAGTGCGGACATCGGCTCGTCGAGCAGCAAGAGCTTCGGACGCTTCACGAGCGAGCGTGCGAGCGCGACGCGCTGCTGCTGCCCGCCCGACAGCTGATGCGGTTTTCTCTTCGCGAAGCGACCCATCTGCACGAGTTCGAGCGCGGACTGCACGCGCTCGTTGAGTTCGGCCTTCGGCACGCCTTCCTGCTTGAGGCCGAACGCGACATTCGATTCGACCGTCATATGTGGAAAGAGCGCATACGACTGAAACATCATGTTCACAGGCCGCTTGTACGGCGGCATCTGCGCAAGGTCTTCGCCGTCGATCAGGATCTTGCCCGACGTGACCGACTCCAGCCCCGCAAGCATGCGCAACAGCGTCGACTTTCCACAACCGGAACTGCCGAGCAGCGCGAACAGTTCGCCCTTCTTCACCGACAGGTTCACGCCCTTGACAGCAACCGTCTCGCCGAACTTCTTCACGACGTCGACGATCTGCACGAAGTTTTCCGCTGCGGCCTGCGCAACGGCGGAATTGCCCGAGGACGACACGCCGGCCCCCGCCAGCACGTTCGACTGGTCACTCATGATCTGCTGCTTCTCTCCCTGCATTTGACGAACAAAGCCCCCGGCTATTTGCCGAGGGCTTCATGATGATGCTTTCCTGCATGACTGCCTGGCTCGGAACGGCTCCGTGCGAGGTCAGCGGCCGGACTTGAACTCGGTCCACAACCGCGTCTGCAGACGCTGGATTTCAGGCGGCAGCGGCTTCAACAGAAACAGCGTCTTGACGACATCCGCCGGCGGGTAGACGGCCGGGTCGTTCGCGACGTCCTTGTCCACGTACTTGCGGGCTTCGAGGTTCGCGCTCGGGTAGTACACGGCGTTCGTGATCGCCGCGTGGACCTGCGGCGTCTCGATGTAGTTGATCCATTCGAGCGCGGCTTCCTTGTGCTTCGCGTCCTTCGGAATGGCCATCACGTCGAACCACACGGGTGCGCCGCCCTTCGGAATGTAATAGTCGATCTTGTACGGCTTCTTCGCTTCGGCCGCACGGTGTTTCGCGATCACGACGTCGCCCGACCAGCCGTATGCGAAGCACACGTCGCCGCCGACCATGTCGTTGATATAGCCCGACGAATTGAACTGCGTGATGTACGGACGGATCTTCTTCATCATCGCGAGTGCTTCGCGATAGTCGGCCGGGTTCGTGCTCATCGGGTCTTTACCGATGTAGTGCAGCGCGGCCGCGAACATCTGGTCGGGTGCGTCGAGCACGGATACGCCGCACGCCTTCAGCTTCGAAATGTTTTCCGGCTTGAACAGGATGTCCCAGTTGTCGAGCGCGACGCCCTTGCCGAGAATCTGCTGCGCCTTCGTGACGTTGTAGCCGAGACCCGTCGTGCCGTACGCCCAGGGCACCGTGTACTGGTTGCCCGGATCTGCGCCCGCGACGAGCGCCATCAGCGACGGATCGAGGTATTTGAGGTTCGGGATCTTCGACTTGTCGAGCGGCGTGAAGATGCCCGCTGCGATCTGCTTGCCCGCGTAGTTGCTGGTCGGCACGACGATGTCGTAACCCGAGTTGCCCGTCAGCAGCTTGGCCTGCAGCGTATCGTCGCTGTCATAGTTATCGTACTTGACCTGGACGCCCGTCTGCTTCGTGAAGTTCGGAATCGTGTCCTTGGCGATGTAGTCCGACCAGTTATACACGTTCAGTTGTGTATCTTTCGCCGCCGCCGACACGAAAGGCGCAGCGCACAACACCAGCGCAGCCAGTTGGCCCACCACCCGTTTTTTCATTCCGTTCTCCGTTCTAGCCGGCGTATAGCCGGTCGCTGACCCCGCTTCAGGCCGCTGCATGCTGCAGGCGGCTACCCTTGAAAAACCCGAAAGCTACCATCAATCGATGCCCGATTCAAAAAAAACCGCCAGATGTCGCGCAAAGGGTACAGCGCGCGGCCTTCTACGGGCCGGGTCACGCCTGCCCGGTTCCAACGTTGGAATCGGGCATTGTCACGCAGACGCTGACGCTGCGCGGCTGTTCTGTTCGCGGCATGAGCCCGACGGGTCCAGGTGGGCCGCTGCAAAATTGGCCGCAATTTTATCGGGTTATCGCGTTGTGTCCACCCGAAAAAAACCTCCTCCCGGGACGCAAAGCCGTCGATTGCAGTGCATGTCGCCGGAAGCGCGGCTCATCCCGCCCGATGGGCGCACCCATCCTTCACTATAGACCGTCAATAAGCCGAGATAGTGGAAGCGGCGCGGCGCGTGAGTCGATGCACCGGAGCGCATGCCGACGCGGGTTTGCCCCAACCGATGATGTCGGGCAGGTGTGGTTAATGGCGCAACCGGGATGAACCCGAATGCATCCGGTGAGGAGCCGGCGCCCCGGTTGAACCGGATTGCATGTCAACGCATGCATCAGGTACCGGAAACGTTCGAAGCGGGGCGCCCTTGCACTTTGTAAGCCGGTTTCACAATGCGGTTGCCTTTCCTTGGCCGGAACTGCATCGTGCCTCCCGCGAGGACGCGGCATGCGCACAGAACGACCACGGGAAGCCGGATTCGCTTTTGGTTTACCATAGCGGACCGCATGCATTTCCGTTCAAGGTGTTTGATGTCCTCCAATCTGCACGATATGCCCGACAGCCCCTGTATCGGCGTCTGCTCGACACTTTTCGACGAAGTCTGCAAGGGCTGCGGCCGTACGGCCACGGAAGTGTCGAATTGGGTGTTTTTGACCGACGAGGAAAGGCGTGCCGTCTGGACGCGTATCGAACGCGAAGGCACGGCGATGCGGTTCAATTACGACAAGCTGTGATGTGACGCGCCGTGGCGCCGGTCGATCCCAGATCGCCGACGCAGACCCGGCAAGAAAAAAACGCCAGCTCATGATGCAGCCGGCGTCTTTCCTTGAAGCGATTTTCCTGAGCGTCGTTCGCCTGAACCGCACTCAAAATTTCATGCCCACGCCGACGCCCACGATCAACGGATCGATGTGCAGCGTGCCGAGCGATGCACCGTTGAGCGATGCATCCGTTTTCATCCAGACCTTCTTCACGTCGACGTTCGCGAACACCTTCTTCGTGATATCGACGTCGACGCCCATTTGTAACGCCGGACCGAAACTGCTGCGCTTGACCGCGATCTTCTGGTCGCCTGCATGCAGTCCGTTGTTGTAGAAGTAGGTATAGTTCACGCCCGCGCCAACATAGGGCCTGACCTGTCCCTGATGATTGAAGTGGTACTGCAGCAGCAACGTCGGCGGCAGTACGTTGACGCCGCCAAGATCGCCGATGCTGGAAGTCAGTTGGTGACGAGACGTGGCAAGAATCAGTTCGACGCCGATGTTGTCACGGATCATGTAGGTGAAGTCGAGTTCCGGCACCGTCGCATTGTTGACGTCGACATTAAGCGTGGACAAGGCGTCGCTCGTGCGCACCTGCGGCACGATGGAGATGGCGCGCAGCCGCACGAGCACGTCGCCAGCGTGAATGCCCGTAGCCGGGTCGCTATCCCCGGCAAATGCGTGCGAGGTCAACAACGCCAATCCTGCTGTGCACAGTGCGGCCCCGATCGATCGAATTTTTCTGTTCATAAGCTACCCTGATTTTTCTGTATGGTCGCGCGAAGTGCGAAATAACGCGCGAGAGCATTGTCGAAGCTCCGCGACACACGCTCGTTGACGCTCGTCAATTCAGGGAAAACGCGGGTCGCCCTGCGACAGCCGGTAGCGCCGCGCCTGTCAGCAGCAGTTCGAGAAGATCGCGCACGCTACGAATCGCACTGCCGAACGGCAATGCTTCGCGTCCGCGAAAGAACAGTCCGTTGTTCACGTCGCCGCGCAGTGCAGCAGCGAGCCGCGTATCGATGCAGAAGTGCCCAAACTTTTCGATGCCATCGCGCAATCCACATGCACTCAGGCATTCGAGTGCAGTTGGGCAGGCGCGCTTCAGTGCACCGATCTTCGTCCGAACGCGCGCTTCATGGCGAAGGTAGCGTTCGAGCCACGGCGTCTTCACCGCGCGTGCAGGCAAACCTGTCACGCTGACGAACTCCACGATGTCGTCCGGCAAAGCTTCGGCGAGCACGCGCTTGAAATTCGGATGCGCATCGCCCTCTTCGGTGACGGCGAATGCGGTGCCGAGCTGCACGCCGTTTGCCCCCGCTTCGAGGCACGCGCGCACTGCCCGATGACTGTTGATGCCGCCGGCCGCGATTACGGGCACTTCAGTGCGGCTGATCTGCAGTGAAGTGAACAGTTCGTCGATCTCATGCAGTACTCGCGTGAAGTCGAAGCGCGCATCGTGCATGTCGTCCAGGTTCGCCACCCCGAGATGTCCGCCCGCGTGCGCCGGGTGCTCTATCACGATTGCATCGGGCAACCGGCCTTTCTTCATCCACTTCCTGAGAACAATGCCAACACCGCGGCTGTCCGACAAAATCGGAATCAGCGCGATGTCGTGCCCTTGTGTCAGATCGGGCAGATCGAGCGGCAGGCCCGCCCCCATGACGATTGCGTCCGCCCCGTTCTCGCATGCGGTCCGCACGTAGTCCGCATACGCATTGACGGCCTTCATCACATTGACGGCGATCATCCCGCGTCCTTCGCTGAGACTGCGCGCGGCGTCGATCTCACGCGCCAGAGCGATACGGTTCGCGTGTTCGAGCGTCGCGCGATCGGGCGATGCGCGACAGCGTTCGAGCAGATCCGCGTGATGATGCCGTAGGTCGATGCTGGCGATCGTGCCGAGCGCGCCTTCGCGCGCGACGCTGCCCGCGAGACGGTGTGCAGATACGCCGACGCCCATCCCGCCCTGCACGACGGGCAATAGCGATCGCCCACGGATCACGAGCGGCGCAAACGGATGAAAGGGAAACATGAGAGGCCTCCATCGCCGAGGAATTCGACGCAAAGCCTCGATGGTCGCAACTAGCGGATGCAGTATCTTGCGTGAAGTCAAACAAAAAGCGCGTGCCGTGCGACGACACGCGCTTTCGTTGCGCCCAGTCACGAGTCACGCACGCGCACAGATGAACTGTCGTGCGCCGTGCTCAAGCAAACTCATGCAGGTTTAACCACCTTCAACTGCATCGACTTGTACTCAAGATACTCTTCGAGTCCATAAATGCCGTTCTCCCTGCCGTGTCCAGACTGTTTGAAGCCGCCGAACGGAGCGATCATGTTCCAGGCGCCGCCGTTGATGTCGACCTGTCCGGTGCGGATGCGCCGCGCAATGCCGATTGCGCGCTCGTCGCTGCCGGCCCAGACCGCGCCGCCGAGGCCGTAAATCGAATCGTTCGCGATGCGTACCGCTTCTTCCTCGTCTTTGTAGGTGAGGATGGTCAACACGGGGCCGAAGATTTCCTCCTGCGCGATCGTCGCCTTCGGGTGCACGCGGCCAAACACCGTCGGCTTCACGAAGAAGCCCTTCGAGATTCCGTCAGGCATCCCCGTACCGCCCGTGATGAGTTCCGCCCCTTCATCGATACCGCGCGAAATATACTGCTGCACGCGAGACTGCTGCGCGGCAGATGCGAGCGGGCCCAGTCGAGTCGTCTCCACACGCGGATCGCCCGCGACAAATGCTTCGGCCGCTTTCTTCGCAAGTGCGCGCGCTTCATCGTAGCGGGACTCCGGCACGATCATGCGTGTGTGCGCGGAGCACGTTTGCCCCGAGTTCAGGAAGCATGCACTCACTGTTCCTTTGATTGCCGCGGCGAAATCGGCATCATCGAGAATCACCGATGCCGACTTGCCACCGAGTTCCAGCGCAACCCGCTTGACGGATGCGGCTGCAAGTTCAGAGACGCGCTTGCCCGCGCGTGTCGATCCCGTGAACGACACCATATCGACGGACGGGTGGCTCGCGAGCACTTCACCGACTACCGGCCCATACCCGCTGACAAGATTGAACACGCCAGCGGGCAGGCCCGCATCATGGATCGCCTCGGCAAGCGCGAATGCATTGAGCGGCGCCACTTCCGATGGCTTGAGCACGATAGTGCAACCGGCCGCGAGCGCCGCCGCGACCTTCAACGTAATCTGGTTCAGCGGGTAGTTCCAAGGCGTAATCGCCGCGACGACACCGACAGGTTCGCGCACGACCAGCGAATTGCCGACCTGTTCTTCGAACTGGTATTCAGCCGCAAGCTTTGCATAGGCATTCCAGTTGTAGATGGGGCCGCCGACCTGAATCGCGCGCGCGAGCTTGATCGGCATGCCGACTTCACCGCAGATGTAACCTGCAATTTCGTCTGTACGCGCCTTCAGGTTATCGGCAATTTTCTGCAGGAAAGCACCGCGCGTTTTGGGTGGCGTGGCGGCCCAGCCGTCAAAAGCGGCGCGCGCGGCGTTGATCGCGGCTTCAGCATCCGCTTCGATGCCCTCGGGAATGCGACCCATGACTTCTTCTGTACCCGAATCGATCACATCGATCGTGCCCGTTCCGCATGGTTTGATCCACTTGCCGTCGATGTAAAAGTGCTCGAAGGTTTTCATCGTTTCGCGCCCTGTCTCCTGAGTGAGTCTATTCATTTTACTCGTGAGAAACGGACGCGATTGGACACGTCGCTGCGCGGCGGTTTCATGAGAGGCGCGCATGAAATAAAAAACCCGCTTCGTATGAAGCGGGTTTCGGTAAAGCATGCAGGCTAGTGCTTATTGCACGCCCTGGCTCGCCAGGAAGTCCTCGTAGTTGCCACCGAAGTCGTTCAACGTGCCATCCGTCTTCACTTCGATGATGCGGTTTGCGAGGCCGCTGACGAATTCGCGGTCGTGGGAAACGAAAATCAGCGTGCCGTCGTACTTGTCCAATGCGACCTGCAGCGATTCGATCGACTCCATGTCCATGTGGTTCGTCGGTTCGTCCATCAGCAGCACGTTATGACGACCGAGCATCAGCTTGCCCCAGATCATGCGCCCCTTCTCGCCACCCGACAGCACCTTCACTGACTTCTTGATGTCGTCTGCATTAAAAAGCAGACGGCCAAGCGTGCCGCGCACCATCTGCTCGTCGTCGCCTTCCTTGCGGTACTGGTCGATCCAGTCCATCAGCGTGACGTCGTTGGGAAACTCTTCATACGTGTCCTGCGGCATGTAGCCGACATTCGCGTTCTCGGCCCACTTGATCGTGCCGTGATCGAGCGTCAGATTGCCGAGCAGCGAACGCAGCAACGTGGTCTTGCCCGCGCCGTTTTCGCCGATGATCGCGATGCGCTCGCCCGGCTGCACACTAAGGTTGAAGTTATTGAAGATCGTGCGGTCGTATTTCTTCGTGATGCTGTCCGCAACCACTGCAATATTGTGCAGTTTCTTTTCGTACTCGAAGCGAATGAACGGATTCTGACGCGACGAGGGCTTGAATTCCTCGATCTTGATCTTGTCGATCATCTTCAGGCGGCTGGTGGCCTGACGCGCCTTCGACTTGTTGGCCGAGAAGCGGCGCACGAAATCCTGCAGATCAGCGACCCGCTCCTTCGCTTTCGCGTTGGCGGCCTGCTGGCGCTCCCGCGCCTGCGTGCTGGCCAGCATGTAGTCGTCGTAGTTGCCCGGATAGACCTTCAGCGTGCCGTAGTCCATGTCCGCCATGTGCGTACAGACCTGGTTCAGGAAGTGCCGGTCGTGCGAGATGATGATCATCGTCGAGTCGTACTCGTTCAGCACGTCTTCGAGCCAGCGGATCGAGTTGATGTCCAGGTTGTTGGTCGGCTCGTCGAGCAGCAGCACGTCCGGCTTCGAAAACAGCGCCTGTGCAAGCAGCACACGCAGTTTCCAGCCTGGCGCCACGTTGCTCATCGGACCATTGTGCAGGTCTATCGAGATACCGATGCCGAGCAGCAGTTCACCCGCGCGCGCTTCGGCCGTATACCCATCGTATTCAGCGAACTTTGCTTCAAGTTCGGCTGCGCGCATGTAGTCATCGTCGGTGGCCTCGGGATTCGCGTAGATGGCGTCGCGTTCCGTCATCGCCGCCCACATTTCCGTGTGGCCCATCATCACCACGTCGAGCACGCGCACGTCTTCATACGCGAACTGGTCCTGACGCAGCTTGCCGAGGCGAACGTTCGGCTCGAGCATCACGTTGCCTGCGCTCGATTCCAGGTCGCCGCCCAGGATTTTCATGAACGTCGATTTGCCGCAACCGTTCGCGCCGATCAGGCCGTAGCGGTTGCCTTCGCCGAATTTGACCGAGATGTTCTCGAACAGGGGCTTCGGCCCGAATTGCATGGTGATGTTGGCAGTAGACAGCACGGCGCGTCCCTTTGAATGATAGATCGGCGAAAAACCAACTATTTTAGCAGGTTATCTCGTCAGGCGCGCCGGCGCGGAGCCCCGCGCCTCGCCTGCTAGTCTTTTTTACGCGGCGTGTGCAACACGTCGATGAAACCGGATAAATCTGCATCTGCGAGCCCCATAGCTGCACCCAAACGCAAAAGCTGCTGCACGGTGCCCGAAACCGGCATTGGAGTTCCTGTTTGATATGCAGCGGCGGCGATCGTGTCGACGTCTTTCTGGAACGTGCTCAGCGCACCAATCGGCGGCTGGGGCGACCGCGTCATGCGCGGCACGAAGGTCTGCAGCAGCACCGAGTCCGCCCAGCCGCCCGCGAGCGCCTCCGTGAGACGCGCTGCGTCGATCCCGCTGCGTTGCGCAAGGCTGACGGCCTCGGCAATGGCCGCCACTGTCGACGTGACGATGGCCTGGTTGCATAGCTTCGTGGTTTGTCCCGCTCCCGCCGCGCCCATGTGCGTGACGCGCGCCGCGTACGCCCCGATGGCGGGCGCGACAGCCGCGATGTCAGTTGCCTCGCCGCCCGCCATGATGGCGAGAGTGCCCGCGATTGCACCCGACACACCGCCCGAAACGGGCGCATCGATCCAGCCGATGTCCACTTGCGCCGCGCGCGCCGCAAAAGCACGCGTCGCCGCAGGCGGAATACTGCCGTGATCGACGATCCAACGCACGCGACTGTCGCCGTTCGCCGCCAGCACGCCGCGCACCACCCCGTTCTCGCCGAATACGACTTCCTCCACGGCTGCAGCATCCAGCACGCACAGGAAAACGGCTTCAGCCCGCCCTGCGAGTTCAGCTGGTGTGGACGCGACAGTTGCACCGTCCGGAACCAGCGATTCCGCCTTCGCTCGAGTCCGGTTCCACACCTGCACTGTATGTCCCGCGCCCAGCAGATGCCGGATCATCGGCGCCCCCATCAGCCCCGGCCCGCAAAAACCAATATCCACTTCTTTTCTCCTCTATTCGATGCACGGCCTGCATCGGACTGCAGTTGCCATCCACAAACGACATTCGAGCTTTCCATCATACCGGCGGCACCGTACTGCAACATGCCGGGCACACGATGTGCGACATGTATTCAGGTTCATTCACGCGCAAGCATTACCTATACTTTTCTCGACCATCAGGAGGTGCATCATGAGCGACCACGTCTACAAGCAAATCGAGCTGACCGGTTCATCGACCAAGTCCAGCGATGACGCAATCCGTTGCGCGATCGAGAAAGCAGGTAAAACGCTGCGCAATCTGCACTGGTTCCAGGTCATAGAGACGCGCGGTCACATCGAGGACAACAAGGTCTCGCACTGGCAGGTCACGCTCAAGGTCGGTTTGCGTATCGACGATTGACGCTGAGCCGTCGTTCCCGCAGCGCAGCGAATCTGACGCACCGATGCATGACGCGGATGCCGCGCGCTTGCCAATGAAAAAAGCTGCATTCGGAACGAAACCGAATGCAGCTCTCCCGTTCGTGCGCGTAGCGCGAAGCGCATGCGCGGCATGCTCAGGTGCGCAATGCCCTGAGGCACGACGCAAGTCAGTGCTGCAGCGACGTCTGCCAATTATTTCGGCAGCGAGCCATCCACACCTTCGACATACCAGTTCAGGCGTTGTAGTTCAGGATCGGCCAGCGTCTTGCCCTCCGGCACCTTTACCGCTCCCGTCTGGTCCTTGATCGGTCCGGTGAACACGTCCCACTTGCCGCTTGCCAGCTGTGCGCGCTTCGCGTCGACGTCCTTCAGCGCGTTGGCGGGAATCGCCGACGTGTTCATATCCTCGAGATTGACGGCCTTTTGCGGAATGCCCCACCAGACGGGATCATTCTTCCACTTGCCATCGAGCACCTGCTGGATGGCAGCTGTGTAGTACACGCCCCAATGCGCGACGACTGAACCCAAATGCGCATCAGGACCGAACTTCTTCATGTCCGAATCCCAGCCGAACGCATGCACATGCTTTTCCGAGGCAGTTGCTAGCGTCGCGCTCGAATCCGTGTTCTGCAGGAGCACGTCCGCGCCCTGCCCGATCAGCGTTTCGGCCGCCTGCTTCTCCTTGCCGGGATCGAACCAGCTATTGATCCAGATGACCTTGGTGTGCACCTTCGGGTTCACGGAGCGTGCACCCAGCGTGTATGCATTGATGTTGCGGACCACTTCAGGAATCGGCACCGACGCGACGAAACCGAGTGTATTCGTCTTCGTCACATAGCCGGCGGCGACGCCTGCGAGATAGGCACCCTGATACATGCGTACGTCATACGTGCCGAAATTCGCGGCTTTCTTATAGCCGGTTGCATGCAGAAAAACGGTGTCCGGGAAGTCCTTTGCAACTTTCAGCTCGAAGTCCTGGAAGCCGAAGCTCGAACCGAAAATGATCTTGTTGCCCTTGTTTGCGAGATCGCGGAACACGCGCTCCGAATCGGCGGATTCGGGCACATTCTCCACGCGCGTGATCTTGATCTTGTTGCCGAACTTCGCTTCCGCTTCCTTCGCGCCCTGGTCGTGCGCATAGGTCCAGCCTGCGTCGCCGGGATTGCCGAGATAGACGAACGCGACGCCGGGGACGTCGGCGGCTTGCGCCACTGGCATCAGCGCGCCGCCGGCAGCCAGCGACGCAGCCGCCAGCGCGAACGCGTGCAGCATGGTTCTTTTCTTCATGTTTTCTCCTGTCGTTGGACCTGATGTATTTTGGTTCATGAACTTGCGTGATTGGGCCTGCACCCATTCGCGCCCACGCTCAGCCTGCGGCGAAGAACGGCTTGCCGAGCGACGCGGGCGCATTCAGACGTATCGTGTTCGGATTGCGTGAGATCAGCACGAGCACGACGACCGTCGCGAGGTAAGGCAGCATCGCGAGGAACTGCGTCGGCACCGGCACGCCAATCGCTTGTGCATAAAACTGCAGGCCTGTCACTGCACCGAACAAGAGTGCACCGACAAGCAGACGCCCCGGACGCCACGTCGCGAATACGACGAGTGCAAGCGCAATCCAGCCGCGGCCTGAAGTCAACTGCTCCTGCCACAAGTGCAGATTGACGATCGAGTAATAGCCGCCTGCCAGTCCCGCCATCGCGCCGCCAAACAGCGTGGCGCCGTAGCGCACGCCGACCACGGGAAAACCAACTGAGTGCGCGACCTGCGGCGACTCGCCGACCGAGCGCAGCACGAGCCCGGCGCGCGTGCGGTACAGGAACCAGCCGACGACGGCGAACATGATGAACGCGAGATAGTCGAGCGGTGTCAGGCTGAAAAACGCCGGACCGATCACGGGAATCTTCGAGAGACCGGGAATGACCCAGGCGCCGATCGACTCGCGCACGGCCGCCGACGTGTACGGCTTGCCGACGTACGCGGACAGGCCGATGCCGAAGATCGTGAGCGAAAGTCCCGTCGCGACCTGGTTGGCGAGCATCGACAGCACAAGGAACGCGAACAACAGCGACATCGCGACGCCCGCGGCTATCGCGGCCAGCACGCCGAGCCACGGGCTGCCCGTAATCGACGTCACCGCGTAGCCCGTCACGGCGCCCATCAGCATCATGCCCTCGACGCCGAGGTTGAGCACGCCCGACTTCTCGGTAACGAGTTCGCCGACCCCGGCGAACATCAGCGGAATTGCCGCAACGACCGCGCTCGACGTGAGCGCGCTGGCTTGTTGAATATCCATGTTGACCTGGTTTCGGGCGGTTTTACGATGCCGCGATGCCGCGACGGCGCACGCGATAATTGACGAACAGGTCCGCTCCCAGCAGACAGAACAGCAGCAGCCCCTGGAACACGCCGGACAACGCCTGCGGCAACTGCATCGACGTTTGCACGGCTTCGCCGCCGAGATACAGCAACGCCATCAGCAGGCTCGCGAGGACGATGCCGATGGGATGCAGCCGCCCGACGAACACGACAATGATTGCCGTGAAGCCGTAACCCGGCGACCACGTCGCCTGCAACTGGCCAATCGGGCCGGCGATTTCGCCCATCCCCGCCAGACCCGCCAGGCCGCCGCTGATGAGCAGCGACGTCCAGATTGTCTTCTTGTCCGAGAACCCCGCGTAGCGCGCGGCAAGCGGCGCAAGACCGCCCACGTTCATCCGGAAGCCGGCGAAGCTCTTGCGCATGAAGATCCACACGAGCGGGATTGCGACGATAGTCAGGAAGATCGAGGCGTTCAGACGCGTGCCCTTCAGAAATTTCCAGTGCCAGTCGCCGTACAGCGTTGGATAGAGCGCGTCGCCTGAGAACATTTCGGAGAGCGGGAAGTTCATGCCCTGCGGATCACGCCATGGACCGCTCACCAGATAGATCAGCAACTGCGTCGCGACGTACGTGAGCATCAGGCTCGTGAGGATCTCGTTCGTGTTGAAGCGGCTCTTGAGCAGCGCGGGTATCGCCGCCCACGCCATGCCGCCGAGCACGCCGGCGATCATCATCGTCGGCAATATCCACCAGCCCGTCGCCTGATCGAAGTAGATCGCCACGCCGCTCGCCGCAATGCCGCCAAGCAGCATCTGCCCTTCGGCGCCGATGTTCCAGACGTTCGCGCGGTAGCCGACGGCAAGACCCAGTCCGATCAGGCACAGCGGCGACGCCTTTAGCAGCAGTTCCGTCCAGCCGTTGACGCTCGACAGCGGTTCGATGAAAAACGCGTGCATCGCCTGCGCGGGATCACGCCCGACGAGTCCGAAAATGAGAAAGCCGAGCACCAGCGTGAGCAGTGCGGCGATCAGCGGCACGGCAAGCTGCATCGTTCGAGACGGCGTCGTGCGGGCTTCGAGTCGAAACGGAAGAATCATTGTGCGTGTTGTCGGTATGGTCTGATCGTATGCAACTTTGTGCGTGTGATGCACTTCATGTCATGCATGCGCCGGCAGTTCTGCCGACGGCGGCGCGCCTTCGCGGTCGCCGAATAGCCCCGCCATCCAGCGCCCGATTTCTTCCGGGTTGGTGTCGCCCGTCTTGCGCGACGGCGACAGACGTCCGCGTGCCAGCACGGCAAGCCGGTCGCAGATGTCGAACAGTTCTTCGAGTTCCTCGGAGATCACGAGAATCGCGACGCCGCGCGCCGACAGATCCAGCAGTTGCTGCCGGATGAACGCGGCCGCGCCGACATCGACGCCCCACGTCGGCTGCGCGACGACGAGCACCTTCGGCGCCTGCAGGATTTCCCGTCCGACGATGAACTTCTGCAGATTACCGCCCGACAGGCTCTGCGCAAGCGCGCCCTCGCCGCCGCAACGCACGTCGAACGCTTCGATGCAGCGCTTCGCGAACGCGCGCATCGCGCCCGCGTTGATCCAGCCCGAGCGCACCATCTGTTGGCGATGCGCGGTCAGCAGTGCGTTTTCCGCGAGCGACATCGCCGGGACCGCGCCGCGTCCGAGCCGCTCTTCCGGCACGAACGCAAAGCCGAGCTTGCGGCGCGCCGCCGCGCCGAGCTTGCCGGCTGGCTTGCCGCAAATCGTGACGGCATCGGCGCGGCTTCCTTTGTGCTCGCCGGACAGCGCGGCCAGCAGTTCAGCCTGGCCGTTGCCCGACACACCCGCGATGCCGAATATTTCACCCGAGTGCACGCTGAACGACACATCGTCGAGTGACGTGCCGAAAGGATCGTCACTGGCAGATGAAAGATTTTTCACGTCGAGCAGCACGTCGCCGGGCGAGTGCATGCGGCGCTCGTAATCGGGCAGCGAATGGCCGACCATCAGTTGCGCGAGCGATGCATGTGTCTCCTCGCGCGGCTTGACGCTGCCCGTCACCTTTCCGCCGCGCATCACAGTGGCCGTGTCGCAGAGTTCCTGGATTTCGTCGAGCTTGTGGCTGATGTACAGGATGCTGCAGCCTTCCGACGCGAGCCGGCGCAGCGTCGCGAACAGCTTGCGCACGGCTTGCGGCGTGAGCACGGAAGTCGGCTCGTCCATGATGAGCAGGCGCGGGTTCTGCAGCAGGCAGCGCACGATCTCGACGCGCTGGCGCTCGCCGACCGTGAGACTGTGCACGTGGCGCTGCGGATCGATGTCGAGCCCGTATTCCGCGGACACGTCGCGAATGCGCTTTGCAAGCGCCTTCAGATCGAAAGGCTCATCGAGCGCGAGCGCGATGTTTTCGCCGACAGTCAGCGTCTCGAACAGAGAGAAGTGCTGGAACACCATGCCGATGCCGAGCTTGCGCGCCGCGGCCGGACTTGCGATGTCGACGCTCTGGCCTTCCCAGCGAATTTCCCCTGCATCGGGCCGAACGGCGCCGTAGATGATCTTCATCAACGTGCTCTTGCCGGCGCCATTCTCACCGAGCACTGCATGAATCTCGCCGGGCGCGACGATCAGCGTGACGTCGTCGTTCGCGCGAACTGCAGGATACTGCTTGCTAATGCCTGTCAGGGCGAGGCGCGCTGTGGCGCCGTTGCGACGGTTCACGCTGTTCGCGTGTGCGCTGCCGCCCGTCGGGCTGCCTGTCGATGTATCGCTCATGTTCTTCCGTATTACGCGTGTGGCCGACGGCGCGCGACATCCGTCGCGCGCCGCGCCCGATACCGGCGTGGAAACGCGTGTCGCGCCTCCGCAACCGATCGACAATACCGAAATCGACCCACTCAGTCGAGCCGACAAAATTCCCGCAGACCCGCGCCGTTGCAAGGTTTGCGGGTATCCCACCCTTGACGGTTTTTTATCTCTATATTAAAACGCATATATCCCTTGCCCAGTTCGATCAGCCAGAACATATATTTCGGAGAAGTCATGAGCCAGCAACGCGAGGCGATCGATACCTATTTATTGCGCGTCTTGCATACCCTTCTGATGGAGCGCAGCGTCACGCGCGCCGCCGTCAAACTGAACCAGTCACAACCCGCGATCAGCGCCGCCTTGCGTCGCCTGCGCGACATCACCGGTGATCCACTGCTGGTGCGCGGCAAATCCGGCATGGTGCCGACCGAGTACGGACTGCGCCTGCTCGAACCCGTGCAAAATGCACTGCGCGAAATCGAACGCATTAAATTTCAGCAGCACAATTTCGATCCTGCGACCTCGATCCGCTGCTACCGGATTGGCTGCCCGGACTACCTGAACGTGCTGTTCGTGCCGACCGTTGTCGAGCGCTTTCGCCAGGCGGCGCCGAATGCGACGCTCGAATTCCACTCGCTCGGCCCGGCGTTCGATTACGAACTCGCGCTCGAAGACGGCAAGCTCGACATCGTCGTCGGGAACTGGCCGGAACCGCCAGAGCAGTTGCATCTGTCGAACCTCTTCGTCGACCAGATCGTGTGCCTGATGAGCAACACACATCCGTTCGCGAAACGCGGCGGCCTGACGCTCGACCAGTACCTGAACGCGCCGCATCTCGCGCCGACGCCGTATTCCGTCGGGCAGCGCGGCGCAATCGACGTGCACCTCGCGCGCGAGCGCCTCAAGCGCCACGTCGTCGTCACGCTGCCGTATTTCAACCTTGCGCCGTACGTGCTCATCAAGTCCGACCTGATCTTCACGACCACGCGCCTCTTCGCCGATTACTACGCGAAGTTCCTGCCGCTGACCGTCGTGCCCGCGCCGCTGGACTTCCCGCCGATGCAGTATTACCAGTTGTGGCACGAGCGCGTGCACTACTCCGATGAAGTGCGCTGGCTGCGCAGTCTCGTCGCAGAAGCAACCAAGACGTTGATCGACAAGTAATGCACGACACGTAAGGCACTATCTTGCAGGCGGCGGTCAGAGACCGCCGCTTTGCCTTTGCACGTCGCGCGCGCTCAAGCTGCACTCTGGTACAGCGTCCTCGCAAGCTGGTTATGCCGCTCGATCACGGGCCCAAGGTCCACAGTCGTCAGCACGCCGTCTCTCACCACGATTTTTCCGCCCACCACGCTCGTCGACACCTGGGACGGCGAGCAGAACACGAGCGCCGCAACGGGGTCGTGCAGCGCGCCCGCAAAAAGCGGCTGACGCAGGTCGAACGACACGAAATCGGCCGCCATGCCGGGCGCCAACGCGCCGATGTCGTCGCGGTTCAGCACCTTTGCGCCGCCAAGCGTCGCGATCTCGAGCGCCTCGCGTGCGGTCATCGCGTCCGGTCCGAAGCCGACGCGCTGCAACAGCAGCGCCTGTCGAACCTCCGCGACCATCTGCGCGCCGTCGTTCGACGCCGATCCGTCGACGCCCAAGCCAACAGGCACGCCGGCGAGCCTCATCTTCCTGACAGGCGCGATGCCCGACGCAAGCCGCATGTTCGAGCACGGACAATGCGCGACTCCCGTGCCCGTGCGCGCGAACAGCCGGATGCCCGCATCGTCGAGCTGCACACAGTGCGCATGCCATACGTCGCGGCCGATCCAGCCCAGATCCTCCGCGTATTCAGCCGGCGTCATGCGGAATCTTTCACGGCTATAGGCAATATCGTTCGCGTTTTCGGCCAGATGCGTATGCAGCGAGACGCCGTACTGCCGCGCCAGTGCGGCCGATTCGCGCATCAGGTCGCGACTCACCGAAAACGGCGAGCACGGCGCCACGACAACGCGCAGCATCGCGTAGCGGCCGTCGTCGTGATATGTCTCGATCAGGCGCTGCGTATCTTCCAGGATGTCCGATTCCGTCTCGACGACGGAATCCGGCGGCAAGCCGCCGTCGTTCTGCCCCACGCTCATGCTGCCGCGGCTTGCATGGAAGCGCATGCCGATGCGGCGCGCGGCGGCGATGCTGTCGTCGAGCCGGCTGCCGTTCGGGTAGATGTACAGGTGGTCGCTCGAGGTCGTGCAGCCCGACAGCAACAGTTCTGCCATCGCGGTCAGCGTCGACACCTCGATCATTTCCGGCGTGAGATGCGCCCATACCTTGTACAGGCTCGTCAGCCAGCCGAACAGCTCGGCGTCCTGCGCGGCGGGGATGGCACGCGTCAGGCTCTGATACATGTGATGGTGCGTGTTGACGAGCCCGGGTATGACGAGATGCCCCGTCATGTCGAGTACCTCGTCGGCGGAGTCCGGCAGCGCGTCCGTCGGACCGACCGCGACAATACGGTTGTCTTCGATATAAAGGGCGCCGTCGCGCAGTTCGCGCCGCTCGCCGTCCATCGTGACCAGCACATCGGCGTGCTTGAGCAGCATCGTTTTGCCGCGTTGGCCGCTTGCCTGCGTCGTACCCATTGCATTGCTTTGCATCGTCATTCGTTCTCCAGTGCTGCCCTGAGTCGCCACATGTCGGCACTGCATGATGCTGCACGTTGCCGTCCTGGCCGAGGCCGACTGCCCGGCGTGGGCTCAAGCTGCATCGAACTGCATGTTGCCGCCGTATGCGGCGTTCCGGGCATAGGCAAAAGCCGTTCGAACGCGATGTCGCCGGCACGCCACCGCGCCGCTACGTCCGTTCGAACGCAGTTGGCCCGGTTACCCAGCGTGCTACGCCGTCTTCGGGATGCGTGGCCGCGCCGCGCATGACCGTAACCTTCGGCTGACAAAATTGCGCTGGCAACTCGCATTCCTGCGATACCGACATTCAGGCCGCGCATATAGTCGGTATTTTTGGCGCCGGTACGATCGCAACGTGCGCCCGCTCAGCGGCCCTGGTTCGCGTATGCAGTGGATTGCGAGTGCCTGGATGGGGCGTCATGCGTCGGCGATTATCTTTCCTATCGCTGGCTCGCGGAGATGAACAATGTTTCTACAATGGATGTCACGGCGCTCGCTTCAATCCGCCGACGGGTATGTAGCCACTGACGTGGAGCCTCGATCCGCCGCAACGTGTACTGGATCGGGCCGCCGCTGAAACCTCGCATCTACAAGGACAATCGCGAATGGGCAAGCTCACTACCCACGTGCTCGATACGGCGAATGGCCGTCCCGGCGCAGACATCAAGATCGAACTCTTTGCGCTTTCCGGCGACACTCGCCGCGCGCTCAAAATTACGACCACCAACCACGACGGCCGCTGCAATGAGCCGCTGCTCGAAGGCGAAGCACTGGCCGTCGGCGAATATGAACTCGTGTTCCACGCGGGCGACTATTTCGCGTCGATCGGCACGAAAGTGCCGGAGCCGCGCTTCGTCGATCGTGTCGTGCTGCGTTTCGGCGTCGCCGATCCCGGCGCCCATTATCACGTGCCGCTGCTGGTGTCGCCGTGGTCGTACAGCACCTACCGAGGAAGCTGAAGCAAGCCGACATCGCATGGCGTGCAATATCGTGCGTGCATTTCGCTGATGACATGGAGACATTCGCGAAGCGCACGCCCATCACGAGCCGGTCGGCATTCGATTTCATCCGGCCACTCTTGCATGCACCGAGCCGCTAGCAAACCTATACCAACGCATTAACCCCGCATTGCGCGTAACGCCAAGATGCTGCGCGAACAACGAATCAGGAGTGGAGGAGTTCCATGGAAGGCTTTATCACCGACTGGCTGAATCTCGCGATTCGCTGGTTTCACGTCATCGCTGCAATCGCATGGATCGGCGAATCGTTCTATTTCGTCGCGCTCGATAACAGCCTGAAACCGCCAACGGACCCGAACCAGCGTCGGCGCGGCGTGTTCGGCGAACTGTGGCACGTGCATGGCGGCGGCTTCTACAACATGCAGAAGTACACCGTCGCGCCGCCCGAAATGCCCGATGACCTGCACTGGTCGAAGTGGCCGTCGTACACGACGTGGCTGTCCGGGTTCGGTCTCTTCACGGTGCTGTACCTGTTCGCGCCGAACACGTATCTGATCGACAAGAACGTGCTCGACATGGGCCCCGTTGTCGCGATCTTCTCGGCGCTCGGCTTTCTCGCTGCGGGCTGGATCGTCTATGACTCGCTGTGCCGTCTGCTCGGCAACAAGGACAA
>BBSL01000453.1 GCA_001319865.1 Burkholderia sp. E7m39
GGTGCTCGGCATCTGCGTGGGCATCTACGTGCTGATCGCCGCGTACCTTGCATGCCATATCTTTGCGGGCCGCGCGGCTTACCTGATCATGGGCGCGATGCTGGCGACGATCATGTCGGCGAACGTGTTCTTCGTGATCATTCCGGGCCAGCGCAAGATGGTCGACGCGATGCTCAAGGGCGACACGCCGAACCCGATCTACGGCAAGCGCGGCAAGCAGCGCTCGGTGCACAACACGTATTTCACGCTGCCCGTCGTGTTCGCGATGCTATCCAACCACTACGCGATGACGTATACGCATCCGTACAACTGGGCCGTGCTGATCGTCATCATGCTGGCGGGCGCGCTGATCCGTCAGTTCTTCGTGATGCGCCATCGCGGCCAGGTGCTGTGGTATCTCCCCCTCGCAGGCGTCGCGCTGATGTTCGGCGCCCTCTTCTGGACGATGCCGAAGCCCGTCGTGCCCGTTGCCGAAGCCGCGAACGCGCCCGTCGTGAAGACGGCCGACATCGTGCCCGTGCTGCAACAACGCTGCGTCGCGTGCCACTCCGCGCATCCGACGATGATGGGCAGCGCGCCCGCTGGCGTGCTGCTCGATACGCCGCAAGAAATTTCGACGAACGCGCAGCGCATCTATCAGCAAGCCGTAACGCTGAAGGCGATGCCGCTCGGCAACGTCACGCACATGACGGATGAGGAACGGCAAAAGATCGCCGCCTGGTTCCAGAGTGGCGCGGTCAACTAACGAACGAGGTGTCGATGGACGGGCGCAAGCCCGGTTCTTCGAGGTTGGCGGGCTGTTCGCGCAAGCGGCAGCCCGTTTTTTTGTTATCGAACGACACGCGCTTCCGCCAGCACGATCCGCACGCCCGTCGCGCTCGTATCCGTTCGCGCTTGAGCAGCGACCCGATATCGACACGGAATGACGCTCAGGTCTTCCGCATTCGCATCGCGCCGACATCGAACACTAGCTTTACGGTCGCTTCAGCCGCCTTGATGCCTTTCGCGGCGGGATGAATCGCATCGATCGGTTGCGCTGTAAAGAGCGGCGAAGACCGGGTTGCGCGTCATCGAACGCAGTCGGCGATCATCACACTTCAACTGTCGGGCACAACACACACCCCAAAGCAAAAGCCCATTGCGACTCCCGTCACAATGGGCTTGTTGAACCTCGGTCAAACGCGCTATTAAACCGCTCAAATACCAGACGAATCAGGCGACAACGGCATTCATCGCTTCTTCCGTCAACCACTGCGACTCGCGCAGATCCTGCTCGTTGAGATTGAGTCCGTCGCCGCCGCGATCCACGACGATGAAATCCGTCACTTCACTCAACGCAAGCAGCGGATGATGCCATACGCCTTTCGCGTAGTTCACGCCTTGCCAGCCGCTCGTCACGAACGCGCGGATCTTCGATTCATCCAGCTCCCCAGCGGGCGCCACCACGACGAGATACGGTTTGTCGTTCAGCGGAATGAACGCCTGCGAACCAAGCGGATGCCGCTCCATCATCTTGATCTCGAACGGCAGCGCGCGCGGCTGCCCTCGAAACAGATTGACCAGCGTGCGGCCGCCTTCGTCGGTGACGTCCACTTTCGCGAGATCGTGAAAGCGGATCGTCGTGCCGAGATTGATGGGAATCTGCTTTGCGCCTTCCAGTTCGATCACATCGCCAAACGGCGCGAATGCTTCGCGCGTCAGCGGTTCGATAGCAAGCGTCTTCATGATGCGAGCGAACCCCACAGACGCAGACGCGACACACCGCCGTCCGGATAGATGTTGAAGCGGATATGCGTGACGGGCCCCGCCGCCGCGATCTCGCTTTCGTAGAAGTGCTGCTTGTCCATCTGCAGCTTCTGCTCGCCGAGCAGCACGGGCCAGAACATCGCCTGCGTGATGAGCGAACTGTCCGTGCCGCCCGTCACATACGCAGCCTGAATCGAGCAGCGGTCCGGATAGTTGCCCTTGAAGTGCGCGGTATCGACTTCGATCTTCTTGATGATGCCCGGCTGCGCGAGCGCGACGATCGCCCAGTCGTTGCCCGGCTCGCGGCGGCGGCGCGTTTCCCAGCCGTCGCCCATGTTGACGCCGCGGCCCGGCATCAGCAGCGTCGATGCAGCGCCGAAGTGCTGGTTGTTCGCAGCGACCAGATAGGCGCCGTTTTCCATCGCGGCGAGATCGAACAGATCGGTGCGGCTCGCGCCCGCCCAGTCGACTTGCGGCTGACCGTACACGCGCAGCCGCGCGATGCCGCCGTCCGGATAGATGTTCACGCGCAGGTGTGTGTAGGCATTCGTGTCGCCCACCTCGAGATAGTGGTGGCTGTTGCCTTGCAGCGTCGTCGACGGCACGATCTCGGTCCATTGTGTGGACTGGTTAGGCGCGCCGTCGACCACGCGCGCCGCTTCCACCGATGCCGCCGGCGGGAAGTTGCCCGTGAAGTGGCTGGTATCGAGGTCGAGCCCCTTGATGACGCCCGGCCGCGCGAGCTTGACGATGCACCAGTCGTAGCCCGTCGTACGCTTGCGGCGCGTTTCCCAGCCATCCATCCACTTGCCGTGATCGTCGTATTTGCCGGGGATGAAGACGGCCGGCTCCGGATTCAGCATGCGGTCTTTCGGCGCGAAGAAATCGTCGCTGGCTTCGAGCGCCTGCGCACCGAGACGCGGGTCCGCGAGATTCACGAAACGGCGCGTGAATTCGGGAGCGTTGGGATCGAGAATCGGGAGTGCCATCGTTATCTTCCTTGCTGTCTGGTTGTTGCTGTCTGGTTGTTGCTGTATATGAGGTCCGAATGCGCTTGCCCGTCGAGGCCCGTTGCGCTTACGCGCCGATCAGATCGTCGAGACGGAAACGCGCGATCCGGTAGATCTGATCGAGGCTTGCGCGCAGTTCGTCAGCACGCGAGTTGTTCACGCGCGTTTCGAAGTTCGCGATGATGCCGTGACGGTCGTAGCCGCGCACGGCCAGGATGAACGGAAAGCCGAATTTCTCGCGATACGCTGAGTTCAGTCGCATCAGCTTGTCGAACTCTTCCTGCGTGCATTGATTGAGGCCGGCACCGCTTTGCTCGCGCGTCGATTCGGCCGTCAGTTCGCCGCGTACGGCCGCCTTGCCCGCGAGTTCCGGGTGGGCGTTGATCAATGCCAGTTGCCTTGCTTCGCCCGCTGTTTCGACGGCATTCGACATCGTCTTGTGCAAGGCGTCGATATCCGCATAGGGACGTTGCGCGGCCGCCGCCTCGGCGACCCACGGCGAGTGTTCGAAGATGCCCGACAGCGCCGCAACGAACGCGTCGGTCGAGATGCTGTTCAGTTGGTCCAGTGTGTATTGCATCGCCTTCATGCCGCAGCCCCGCGGTTGCCCTGTTGTTGATAAGGATGACGCTCGCGCCAGTGACGCGCGATATCGACCCGGCGCGTCACCCACACGCGCTCGTGCTTTTCGATGTGATCGAGAAAACGCTGCAGCGCGCGAAAACGCCCCGGGCGGCCGAGCAGGCGGCAGTGCATGCCGATCGACAGCATCTTCGGCGCTTCGTCGCCCTCTTCGTAAAGGACGTCGAACGCGTCGCGCAGATAGGTGAAGAAGTGGTCCGCCGTGTTGAAGCCTTGCGGCGTGGCGAAACGCATGTCGTTGGTGTCGAGCGTGTACGGCACGATCAGTTGCGGCACTGTCGCGCCGCCCGACGTTTCGACGTCCATCCAGAACGGCAGGTCGTCGCCATAGTTGTCGGAGTCGTACAGAAAGCCGCCGTATTCGGCCACAAGCCGCCGCGTGTTCGGACTGTCCCGGCCCGTGTACCAGCCGAGCGGCCGCTGGCCCGTCACGCGCTCGATCGCCTCCATGCCGAGGCGCATGTGCTCGGCTTCGCGCTCGGCCGACATGTCCTGATAGTGAATCCAGCGGTAGCCGTGACACGCGACCTCGTGTCCCAGTTCGACGAACGCGCGAGCCACCTCCGGATGCCGCTCAATCGCCATGCCGACACCGAACACGGTCAGCGGCAGGCCGCGCTTCTCGAACTCGCGCAGAATGCGCCAGACACCCGCGCGCGAGCCGTATTCGTAGATCGACTCCATGCTCATGTGCCGCGCCGGATACGACGCTGCGCCGACGATCTCCGACAGGAACTGCTCAGAGCCCGCGTCGCCGTGCAGCACGCAGTTTTCGCCGCCCTCTTCGTAGTTGAGAACGAACTGAACCGCGACGCGCGCGCGTCCTGGCCAGTCAGCCTGTACAGGGTGGCGGCCGTAGCCGATCAGATCGCGAGGATAGTTCGGGTCGAGTGACATGATGTGATTGGCGCAGCAGTTGACGTGAGCGTTGACATGACGCGCCGGCGGCCGCCATGAAAGCGTGGCAAACACGCGACGGCCCGGCCGGCAGGGTAGAACCAGTGTAGCGAAAAGGCCCGGGTGCGCCCATACACGCGGGCAGATAGTGCGTGTCAGACGGAGTGTATGTGCGGTGCAATATCGGCGGTGGCGGGATCGGCGCGCAGCGCGTTCGCGTTGACCCGCAGCAGGCCCTCGTTCGCGGCACGCTGCGGCACGGCCGACGGCGCCGCGGCAGGCTGCGACCCCATCGGGCTGAAGCGCGCGAAATCGCCGTCGTAGCGCTTCGCGAGCGGCCTCGCGTAGTCGCCGCGCTTGGCCGTCGCAAGGCGCAGCGCGACGAGCGCCTCGACCCACTTGACGGCCGCCGTCACGCCTTCGACGACGGGCGCGCCCAGCGCATCCTCGATTTCCCGGCACAGTTCGGCCATGCCCGCGCAACCGAGCACGATGGCGTCCGAGCCGTCCTCGTCGAGCGCGCGACGGCATTCGTCCAGAATGATGCGCCGCGCGGACGAGCCCGGCTGGTCGAGCTCGAGCACCGCGACGTCGGTCGCCCGCACGTTGCGGCAGAAGCGCTTCATGCCGTAGCGCTCGGCCAGATGCCAGGCCATCCCGCAGGTGCGCGAGAGCGTCGTCACCACCGAGAAACCGGGCGCCAGCACGCTCGCGGCATGCATCGCCGCTTCCGCGATGCCGATCACCGGGCCGCGCGCCAGTTCGCGGGCGGCATACAGCCCGGGATCGCCGAAACATGCGATCACGTAACCGTCGAAGCCTTCGCGCTCGCCTGCTTCGATTTCCGCCAGCAGCCCCGGCGTGGCGAGCGCCTCGTCGTAATAGCCTTCGATCGACGGCGGCCCCATCGTCGGGCTCACCGCCACCAGCTCCGTACCCGGCGCCACGACGTCGCGCGCACAACGGCCCATGGCCTCCGTCATCCGTTGCGTCGTGTTCGGGTTGATCAGTTTGATACGCATGTCGACTCCTGTTGCGACCTTCTATCAGCTGTGAGCTGTGGTATGCACGTTATGCAGTCCGGTGCAGATTGCGCGCAAGCACGCGGTAGAACACTGCACCGAGGCCCGCGCCGATGAACCACGAGAAGTTTGCGAGACCGTTCAGCGACGGCACCATCACGCAGATCACCGCGATCACTGCAGCCGGCAGCAGTGCGGCCACTGCAGCATAGTTCACACCGTTGCGATACCAGTACGAGCCCTTTTCCGACACCGTGTACAGATCGTCGAGCACGACCTTCTGACGCTTCACGAGGAAGAAGTCGACGATCAGGATGCCGTACAAAGGTCCGATGAAGCTGCCGAGCACGTCGAGCGTGTAGTGAATCACAGCCGGGTTGTTGAACAGGTTCCAGGGCGTGATGAAAATCGATGCCACTGCAGCCAGCATGCCGCCTGCACGCCAGCTGATGAGCTTCGGTGCAACGTTCGAGAAGTCGAATGCAGGTGACACGAAGTTCGCGACGATATTGATGCCGATGGTTGCGATCGTGAACGTCAGCGCGCCGAGAATCACCGCCGTCGGATGATCGATGCGGCCAACCGTTTCGACGGGATCGGTAATCAGTTCGCCGAACACGGGCAGCGTCGCGGCCGTCGTGATGACCGTCACCAGCGAGAACGCGAGGAAGTTGATGGGCAGGCCCCAGAAGTTGCCGCGCTTGATGCTGCGAAAGCTCTTGCCGTAGCGGGAGAAGTCACCGAAATTCAGCATCGGGCCCGAAAAGTACGAAACCACCAGCGAGATTGCCGTGATCATCACGGGCACCACTTCCATGCCGTGATACTTGACGCCGCCCAGGTTGAGGCCGATGTTCTGCCAGCCGGCGCGCCACACCATGTAGCCGGCGAGCAGGAACATCACCACATATACGGCGGGGCCGGCGAAGTCGATGAACTTCTTGATCGTCTCCATCCCGTTCCAGAACACGAATGCCTGCAGCACCCACAGCAGCATGAAGCCCGCCCAGCCGACCGTCGACAGGCCCATGAAGCCGTGATGATGCACGTCGGCGTAGGGCAGCAGTTGCGGGAAGAACTTGAGCACGACGATCACGAGCGCGCTCGACGCGAGATATGTCTGGATGCCATACCACGCCACGGCGATCAGGCCGCGGATCACGGCGGGAATGTTCGCCCCCAGCACGCCGAACGTCGCGCGGCACGCGACCGGGTACGGCACGCCGTTCTGCTGGCTCGGCTTCGCGATCATGTTGCACAGGATGTTCACCAGTGTGATGCCCACCAGCAACGCGATCAGCACCTGCCAACTCGTGAGGCCCAGTGCGAACAGGCTGCCCGCGAACACATAGCCGCCGACGCTGTGCACATCCGACATCCAGAACGCAAAGATGTTGTAGGCGCCCCATGTCTGATGCTTGAGGGGCGCAAGGTCTTCGTTGTACAGGCGTTCGCTGTAGCCTGCGGGCAATGCGTGCGTGTTGTCCGCGCCGCTGTCGTAATCGGGAATTGCCGAACTATCGG
The DNA here is from genome assembly GCA_001319865.1 of Burkholderia sp. E7m39. Lineage (GTDB taxonomy): Bacteria > Pseudomonadota > Gammaproteobacteria > Burkholderiales > Burkholderiaceae > Paraburkholderia > Paraburkholderia bengalensis. Next base: position 6,842 of record BBSL01000453.1, read on the forward strand.
ATGCTGCACTGAACTGAGCCATGGATTCCTCCTAAAGTGGGAACGTCGACGAAAATCGACGAGCACTGCATCGTGTATGCCAGGCGCACAGCCAGCCCACTATGTGGCCGATACCGATGCGCATCGCTTACAGATTGCCGCGGTTGTCTCCGTACTTACGTACTTGTTTTGATGGCCCGACAGGCTTTCCGCGCACGACTGCCAGGCTTTGCCGCGTGAGCATGGCCGCTTGGTGAGCGACTATCGCCTTACGGTCTTTCGGTCTCGATGCGAGCCGGGTCCGGCTCGCATCAGGTCAGGTCTCGTTCGACGTTTCAGTCAAAACCGTTCACTTCGGTGCAGCGCGCACCGCCAGAGAGCGCGGGCGTCATGCATGCACTTCAATTCGTGCAGTCCAGTTCATGCAGTTCAATTCAGTTGGCCACGGTCCTCAGCGCACGTGTGCCGAACACTTCATGCAGATCGGTTCCGCCGCTAGCAGGCCGATCCAGCATCTTCAACTCCACGCTCTGCAGATGGCGCGACATCAATGCGCCTGCCTTCTTTGAGTCGCCGGCGTCGAGCGCCGCGAGAATCGCTTCGTGGTCTTCGAACGAACAGGGGCTTCGGCCCAGCGATTCGTATAGCGCCGAAATCAGCGTGGAGCGTGCGACGAGCCCGTTCAGGCAATCGCACAACACCGTGTTGCCCGTCAGCGAAGCCAGTTCCGTATGGAACTCGCCCGACAGCCTGATCCACGCCGGAAAATCGCGCGATTCGAACGCCCTGCGCTCGCGCGCGATCATCCCGCCGATGTTCTTCAGTCGACGCGAGCCTTGGCCTGCGCAGATCTTGTCGACGACAGCGAGTTCGATGATCCGGCGCATCTCGAACACCTCATGCACTTCCTGCAGCGACGGACTCGCGACAAACGCGCCGCGGTTCGGCTCCAGATCGACGAGGCGATCGGTGGCCAACAGGGACAGCGCCTGGCGGATCGGTCCGCGCTTGACGCCGAACACTTCGCACAACTGGGCTTCCGTCAATTTGGCGCCAGGCGCGAGCCGATGCTCGAGGATCGCGGCGCGAATGCGTTCGGCGATCGCTTCGGGTTTCGTGCTGCTCGCGGTAACGTTGGGTGTCTCGGACATGATGTACGTGCTGTTATGGAGTCCATCTTAGGATGGACATAATAATTGTCAACAATTTAGTCGGCGAATTTTCGACAATTTTGGTTTGGACTGACCTGCCGAAAATAAGCCCAAACCGCCGTTAACCCTTGTACAGCGCGGCTTCTGACCTGCCATGGCATTCACGTGGCCTCGTTGCGAAGCCAATTTTGTCAACAAAATTTCGGTCTTCGTGGAGCGTGTCTGTTCGAAGGTTGCTTCGACGACAGACAGTTAGTTGCGAACTTGAACCGAAAATAAAGGCGAGCTACCTCGCCTTCCTCCGTCGCGAGCCAATCGGGCAGCGTCAAGCCAACACGGGATGCCCCGACACAGTCAACTTGAACCCATGCCCGCTCGCGACAAGACGCGCGTCGGCGCCGACGGGCAGCGTCAACATATCGGGGATGTGTCCAAACTGCAGGCCCGTCACGATCGGAATGCCGATCACCGACCTCACCTGCTCGACCATCGCGCGCAGGTCGTAGCCGTTGTCGTAGTCGAACGCCCTGCCGCCCGAGAAATCCCCGAGCACGAGCGCTTGCTGCCGCTCGAGAATGCCCGCGAAATGCAGCTGATAGATCAGCCGCTCGATCCGGAACGGCTGCTCGTTCACGTCCTCGACGAACAGAATGCCGCCCTCGACGGGCGGCATGTACGGCGAGCCAACCAGCGACGCCAGCACGGCGAGATTGCCGCCCCAGAGCGTGCCCGAAACATCGACTGTCTGCGCCTGCGGCACCGTGCTGGAGACCGTGAATGTCGGCGACGTCAGCGCCTTCCAGAAGTGCTTCATCGTGAAGTCGCTGACGCTCTCCGCGCCGAAATCGACGGCAAGCATCGGCCCGCCAAATGTCTTCACGTTGGCCTGCGACAGCAGCGCCAGCTGGAGCGCGGTGAAGTCGCTGTGACCGACTAGCGCGATCGGCCGCTCGCTCAAGCGACGTTGCAGCCCGCGATAATCGAGCCCGTGCAGGATACGCACCGCGCCGTAACCGCCGCGCACGGCGAGCACGATGTCCGGTAATTTCAGCGATGGGTCAGCGAGACGGTTCACTTCCGCAGCGCGTTCGCCATCCGTGCCCGCGAAACGCTGATAGCGGCGCTGCGTCGCATTCACGTTTTCCACGCGATGCCCTTGCGAGTGCAACCGCTTCAGCGCGAGATGAATCGCGTTCGGATCGTGCGGATAGCCCGAAGGCGCAATCAGTTCGAAGGTGCGATGCGTGACCATATTGAGCCGCGAGTCAGTTGATCGGGTTATTGTCCGGCCTGGGGAGTTGATTGTCGGGCTGGTTATCCGCCTGAACTGTGCTCGCCGCGCACGCCGGGTTTGTCGACGCAGCCGCGGCACGCGCTTCCCGCGCAGCGCGCCGGCGATCGGCGAAAAAGCGCCGCAGCGCCGCGCCGCACTCGTCCTCGAGCACACCGCCCGTCACTGTCGTGTGGTGATTGAGTTGCGGATTCGCGAAGGCGTCGACGACACTGCCGCACGCTCCCGTCTTCGGATCACGTGCGCCGAACACGACGCGTGCGATACGCGCGTGCATGATCGCGCCCGCGCACATCAGGCAAGGCTCGAGGGTCACATAGAGTTCGCAGCCGGGCAGCCGGTAGTTCTCGACTTTTTGCGCAGCGGCCCGCAGCGCGGCCATTTCGGCATGCGCCGAAGGATCATGCCCGCCGATGGGATGATTGAAGCCGCTGGCGATCACTTCGTCGCCACGCACGAGCACCGCCCCGACGGGCACTTCGCCCGCTGCGCGCGCTTCCTCGGCGGCCGCCTGCGCGAGCGCCATGAAACGGCGATCTCGTTCGGAAATAATGACGGGTTCGCGCGCCGGGACGTTGGCGCATGCGTCGACCGTGTCCGGGCCGGAATGGGCGACGGCAGGATCGGTTTCGGGGATCACGCCGGCTCCGCGTCGACGGCGGGATCATCGGCGACCCGTTCCGACAGGCGCTCCGCGATCCGGCGGCAGTATTCCCGCGGCATGGTGAGCGGCCCGCCGCGCAGCGATTCCAGCGCCATGTCGAGCGCCAGCATCTTCGCCTGCAGGCGGCAGCGCGTCGAGCTGTCGCTGACGGCATCCAGCTCGTTCTGGAGGTCGCGCAGCGCCCGCAATTGTTCGACGGCAGGCGGCACAAAGCCCGCGTTCTTCAGAATGCGGTTCGCTATTCGAACTTCCTCGGGCACCAAAGCGTCGTCATCGAGAGCCTGCGGCGCGCCGGCTCCCGGCAGATCGTCGAACTCGCCGCGCGCTGCCGCGGCGGCAATCCGTTGTTCGACAAGTGCATCAAGCAATTTCATTTGCAATCCACTACGTTGCGGCTCGGGCATTTTATCAGGGAGCTGCGAAATGGATTTGTCGGACGCCTAGAGGACATATCCAGGTTTAGGATTTGTCGTATGGGATGGCGTTTTCCGCCGGGATATGGTTGACGGTTTTGCGCATATTCGCCCCTTCGCCATGTCTAACTGTCGTCTTCATCCGGCCATCGTCTCAATACATCCTGTCCGTTCTGATCGTCCTGTTCGACGCCGTTCGCGCCCGCATGATCTCGACCAACGATGGCTGCTTTCGGTCGTGCGGTCTCTGGCTGTGGGAATCGCGCTGTCGCTGGCGCTGTCCGGCTGCGGCGTGTTCTGCAATATCGGCGGCGGAAGCGGCGGTGTCGGCGGCGTGTGCGGCGTCGGCACGGGATTGCGCTTCTGATTCATCGCCCTTCATGCGTCATCGTTTTGATCCGACGCGCAATTTACACACTGTTACGCGAGCCGCGCGTCAATAACGATGCGCGTTTCCCTATACTCGTCGCCGTCCACAGCTGGTGGCGCAACGACACTCACGTAACATGACCCACACCCGTTTTGCTCGCCCTCTCGTCCAGACGACCTTGTCCGCGCTTGTCGTCACGCTGCCGCTCGCGGGCTGCGTCGTTCCCGGCAATTCGCCTTATGGCTCCTCGTATGCGTCGGGCTATGCAACGCAACCTGCCTATGCGCAGCCCGCGCAGCCGGTGTACACCCAACCCGCGCAGCCGGTCTATGCGCAGCAGCCCGCATACGCGCAGCAGCCACCGCAATATCAGCAGCCGTACGTGCAACAGCCGCAGTATCAACCGCCCGGCGATAACGAGCCGGACTGGCAAAACAGCCAGGCGTATCAGCAGCCGCAGTCAGGATACGGATACGGTGCGCAATACGGTGTGGTGTCGTCGATCCAGCCGCTCGCGAATCCGGGCGCCGTATCGGCGGGCGGCGTTGCAGGCACCGTGATCGGCGCGGTCGTAGGCGGCGTGATCGGCAATCAGTTCGGACATGGCCACGGACGCGATGCCGCCACCGCAATCGGCGTGCTGGGCGGCGCGGTCGCGGGCAATCAGCTGGGTCAACAGGCGGGCGCGTCGTCGCCGGGGGGCTACCGGATCTCCGTCCAGCTGAACGACGGCTCGATGCGCGCTTTCGATGTCGGCACGCCCGGCGATCTGCATCCCGGCGACCACGTCCGCATCGCGGGCAACCGGCTGGATCGGTACTGAGCCGTAATGATGCGATGCGTGCGCGCGACATCGACGCTGCGCACGCCGGCATCACGCAGCAGGTGCAGCAGTCGCCTCACTCAGGACAGGCAGGATGAACGCGCCGCACCCGGATGCACCACGGCGCCATCTCAGTCCACCCCAAGCGCGCAACGGAGCGCACCGTTCACTCCGGCTCGACCGCTCTCCCCGGCTCATAGAACATCGCAAATAGTTCGGACTGCGACCCAACGCCGAGCTTCGCGTAGATGTGCTTCTTGTGCGCGCGCACCGTTTCAAACGAAATCGACAGCTTCTCCGCAATCGCACGCGACGAATAGCCGCTCAGCGACAGCATCGCCACTTCGATCTCGCGTGCCGTCAGCGCCGCGCGCCCGTTCTTGCCCGTCAGCATGCCGAAGCGCGCGTGCAGATCGGCCTCATCGCTTTGCGCTGCGCGCGGCGCGTCGTCCGCCGCGAACATTTCGAAACGCAGACGCTGCTGCATCAACGCGAGCACCCACGGCGAATACAGCGTGAGCAGCGCAATCTCGCGCTCGTCGTACTGGCTCGTCTTGCCGAGCGAAAAGCCCATCGTATGGTCGCGATCGATCACGACGTTGAAATGCACCTCGTCGCCGACAATGTTCTTCTTGAAGTAGCGCTGGTAGTACTCGGTCATGCGGAAGTTGTCGGGCGCGACATCGGCGAGCGTGTAGAAGCCCGACGCATGCATCTCGAAGGCCGCGAGATAGAACGGATCGAGCTGATAGAGCGCGGCCAGGTAGTCCTGGAACATCACGTCGATCTTGCCGTCGGGCATCGCCTGCTCGGCGAGCACGCGCGGCGCGCCGTCGCGCGCGAAACGCAGCGCGACCCAGCTGTCGAAGCCGACATGCCGTTCGAGCACGCGCGTAATACGCGCCCAGAAATGCGGCCCATCGAGGGCATCGATGGCCGAACCGATCTCCCGATGAAAAGCGAGATCTCGCCATTCGAAGTCCATCGTGTCCTCCGGTGAGGGTAACCCTCGTGGGTAATTTCAGGACAAAAATAATACCCCGATAATCCGTCTCACTACGAAAGGTGGCGGCGCAAGCACTTTGGTTCATGAAGCAAATTGCACCGCCGCTGAAAGGCATCTGGAAGGAGGCAACATCATGCAGGTAGAACTGGCGCAACTGGCACTGATCGACAGCGACGTCGCGCACAACACGCGCAAGGTCGTCGAGACAATCGGACGCGTCGATGCAGTAGGCGGCACGAAGCTCGTCGTGTTTCCCGAAACCACGCTGTCGGGCTTTCCGACCCGCGAGAACGTCGCCGACATCGCGCAGACGCTCGACGGCCCCGCCCTGACAGCCGTGCGCGACGCCGCGCGGCAAAAAGGCGTCGCCGTGGCCGTGGGCCTCGCCGAGCGCGACGGCAGCCAGTTCTACAACACCACTGTGCTAGTCGACGAACGCGGCGAGATCGCGCTGCGCTACCGGAAAACGCACCTGTGGGCATCGGATGTCGGCGTGTTCACGCCAGGCGACCGCTTCGAAACCTGCATGTGGAACGGCCTGACCGTGGGCCTGCTGGTCTGCTACGACATCGAATTTCCCGAGACGGCCCGCGCCGTCGCCGCGCTCGACGCCGATCTGCTGATTGTCACCAACGGCAACATGGACCCGTTCGGCCCGGTGCATCGCCGTGCGATCCAGGCACGCGCGATGGAGAACCAGATGTTCGCGCTGATGGTGAACCGTTGCGGTTCCGGCGACGACAACCTGAGCTTTCCCGGCCTCTCCGCGCTCGTCGATCCGTTCGGCGAGACGGTGCTCGAACTGGGCGGCGACGAAACCGTGACGAAGGCGACGATCGACCTGAAGCGCCTCGAAGCGAGCCGCGAGCACTACAACTATCTTCACGACGCGCGCGTGCCGCTCGGCCTCGTGCCCGTCGAACAGTCGAACGGACGTCGGGCGCTGATGATCGAAGCGCGCCGCCGCCGCAACGACTAGACGCGCCAGGCAGTTCGTCCGCGACTTGACGCGCGAAGGCCATCCGCTTCGCGCGCGCGCGGACTCACGTCTAGCCAATGCCGGTTACAAGGCATCGATCAGGAACCATATCGGCCTTTACATAGGCTCAGGAGAAATCATGCAAGAGTCGTCTTCCCGTGAAACGTCGCACCTGAAGCGCACGCTCGGCTTGCCGTCCGTGCTGCTGTTCGGGCTTGCCTACATGGCGCCGCTGATCGTCTACGGCACCTACGGCGTGCTCGCCAAGGCCAGCGACGACACAGCCGCCCTCGCCTATCTGCTGGCGCTGATCGCGATCGCGTTCACGGCGCTCAGCTACGGCAAGCTCGCGCGCCTCTTTCCCGTGGCCGGTTCGGCGTACACGTACACGCGCAAGACGTTCAACGCGCATCTCGGTTTCCTGATCGGCTGGGCGACGCTGCTCGACTATTTCTTCCTGCCGATGGTGATCTGGCTGATCGGCGCCGCGTATCTGAACGCCGCGTTCCCGCATGTGCCGTCGTGGATCTGGATCGTGGCGTTCATCGTGCTGACGAGCGGGCTGAATATCGTCGGCATCGAACTGGCTGCGCGCTTCAACATCGTGCTGATGATCGTGCAACTGGCGATCGTCGCAATGTTCGTCGCGCTGTGCTGGCACTATGCAGCCGCGGCGGCCGCGCCCGGCGGCATTGCGATGGCCGAGCCGTTCTTCAAGCCGAATGTATCGTTCGGCGCGACGATGGCGGGCGCCGCGATTGCCGCATACTCGTATCTCGGCTTTGACGCCGTGTCCACGTTGACGGAAGAAACCATCGATCCGAAAAAGAACATGCCGCGCGCGATTTTGCTGATCGCGCTGATCGGCGGTGCGATTTTCGTGCTCGCCGCGTACACGATGCAGCTTGCCCATCCGGGCGTCGAGTTCAAGGACACGGACTCGGCCGCGTTCGAAGTCGCGAAGATGATCGGCGGCGATATTTTCGTGACCGTGTTTCTCGCGGGGCTGATCCTCGCGCAGTTCGCGTCGGGCATCTCGGCACAGGCGAGCGTCGGCCGTCTGCTGTACGCGATGGGCCGCGACGAAATCCTGCCGAAGCGCATCTTCGGCTTCATTCACCCGCGCTTCAAGACGCCCGCGATCAATATCGCGATTGCGGGCATTGTCGGGCTGATCGCGCTGAAGCTGGACGTGGCCACGTCGACTTCGTTCATCAATTTCGGCGCGTTCCTTGCGTTCACGGCCGTCAATCTGTGCGTGGTGCGCATCTATCTGTCGGGCGAGCACGGCGAGCGCAAGATCGGTGTGCTCGGCGGGCTGGTGTTTCCGCTAATCGGCGCGATTTCCGATATCTGGCTGCTCGCGAGCCTCGAAAAGACGGCGCTCGTGCTCGGCTCGGTGTGGTTCGTGCTGGGTATCGCGTATCTGTGCTGGATCACGCGCCTGTTCCGCCAAGCGCCGCCCGAAGTGGCCATCTGACACATCGCGCGATGCGGCTGTCCCAGACCGGTTACAGGAAAGTCGAACAAAACCAGGACAGCCGCCCGGATAGCAGCGGAATCTGCATGGCGTGATGTCGGAGACGGCGTAGAATACCTGTATATCCATACAGTACCGCCGTCCGCCATGCAACTGCTGAAGAAGCTCGAAATTCTCGCCGACGCGGCCAAGTACGACGCGTCGTGCGCGAGCAGCGAAGCGCCGCGGCGCAGTTCACGCGGCGCCGAGGGCCTTGGCGCGACCACGGGTTCGGGCATCTGCCACAGCTTCACGCCCGACGGCCGCTGCGTGTCGCTGCTGAAAATTCTGCTAACCAACTTCTGTCTGTATGACTGTCAGTATTGCGTCAACCGGCGTACGAGCAACGTGCCGCGCGCGCGTTTCACACCGGAAGAAGTGGTCGGGCTGACGCTCGATTTCTATCGGCGCAACTACATCGACGGGCTCTTTCTGAGCTCAGGCGTGATCCAGTCGTCGGATTACACGATGGAGCAACTCGTGCGCGTCGCGCAGTCGTTGCGCGAAGATCATCTCTTTCGCGGCTATATCCATCTAAAGACGATTCCGGACGCCGATCCCGGGCTGATCGCGCAGGCCGGGCGGTATGCAGACCGCCTGAGCGTCAACATCGAGTTGCCAACGGAAATCAGTCTCGAGCGGCTCGCGCCCGAAAAAAGCGCACATACGATCCGTCTGGCGATGGGCTCGATCCGCCTCGCGCGCGACGAAGCCGACGGCGACACAAAGGCGCCGCCCTTTTCGCCCGCGGGACAGAGCACGCAGATGATCGTCGGCGCGGACGACACCAGCGACAGCACGATCCTGCAAACAGCCGAAGCGCTATACGGTTCGTACCGGCTCAAGCGCGTCTACTACTCGGCGTTCAGCCCGATTCCGGACGGTCCGGGCGCGTTGCCCGCCAAGGCGCCGCCGCTGCTGCGCGAGCATCGTTTGTATCAGGCCGATTTTCTGCTGCGCGGCTATGGTTTTCGCGCGGACGAACTATTCGCGAATCCCGGCAATCTCGCACTCGATATCGATCCAAAGCTCGCATGGGCGCTCGCGCATCGCGACAGCTTTCCCGTCGATCTGAATCGCGCCAACGCGCGCCTGATCGCGCGCGTGCCGGGTATCGGCCTGCGTAACGCGAAGCGGCTAGTGGCGTTGCGGCGCTCGCGGCGCGTGCGCTATCAGGATCTCGTGCAATTGCGCTGCCCGATGGACAAAATCAAGCCGTTCGTCGTGACAGCCGACTATCGTCCGTCACAGGCCGAGGCGTCGTCGGAACGGCTGCGTCACGCGTTGCGGCCACCGCCCGCGCAGTTGCCGCTGCTTTGACGCTGGTTTGACGCGGAGTCGGTCCACGTGCGCATCATCGTCATCGAAAACACCTACGCTGCCTGGCGCGAAGCCGCGCTGCACGCGCTCGCGAGCCGCGCGACGCCGGAATCGATTGGCTGGCGGGTGATTGATGAAGACGGCGGCGAAGCCTCGCCGGCGCTTTTCGACGAGCACGCCTGTACGCCGCCTGCCCCGGCTTCGATCGATAGCGCCGACGTGCGCATCACGCGCGAACTCGCGGATCTGCTGAAAGACGCCGCGCTGTTTCGCGACCCCGATCGCTGGGCGTTCCTCTACCGCGTGCTCTGGCGCTGGCATGGCGGCGACCGAGCCGTAGCATCGCCAGCCGATGCCGATGGCGCGCGTCTGTATCGCATGGCCAAGGCCGTCCGTCGCGCGAAGCACGACATGATCGCGTACGTGCGGTTTCGGCTGCGCGCGGCGGCCGCCACGACGGATAGCGATGCGCCCGCACCCGACCTGCCGGAATATGTCGCGTGGTACGAGCCGGAACACGATGTGCTCGCGTGGTCGGCCGAGCACTTCGCGCGACGCATGGGGCGCTCGACATGGCTGATCTCGACGCCCGACGGCGCGGCGTGGTGGGACGGCAAGGCCGTGCGGCTCGAACGTCGCGCGGCGCTGCCGCGCACCGAACGCAGCCAGAGGGCCGACGACGCGCAAGCCCTCTGGCTCGCCTACTACCGCAGCACGTTCAACCCCGCGCGCCTGAACGAGGCCGCGCTCGAACAGCACCTGCCCGTGCGCTTCTGGAAGGGGCTGCCTGAAGGCGCGCTGATTCCATCGATGATCAGCGAAGCGAAAAGCGGCGCGCGACGCATCGCGCAGGCAAGCGGCGTGGGCGCGCTCGACGGCAAGGCCGTGCCCGTCGATGCGCATCGCGCACAGCCGGCGCGCCAACCGCCGTCGACGCTCGACGCCTGCCGCCGCTGCTCGCTCTGGCAGCACGCGACGCAGGCCGTCGCCGGCGTGGGCCCCGATCATGCGCGCATCATGCTGATCGGCGAACAACCCGGCGATCAGGAAGATCTCGCCGGCAAGCCGTTCGTCGGTCCGGCGGGCAAGCTGCTCGATGCAGCGATAGAACGCGCCGGGCTCGCACGCGAAAATCTGTATTTGACCAATGCCGTCAAGCATTTCAAATGGATACTGCGCGGCAAGCGCCGGCTGCACAAGACGGCCGCGCAGCAGGAAATCGACGCGTGCGGCTATTGGTTGGCGCACGAACTGGAGCGCGTGCAGCCTGCCGTCGTCGTGACGCTGGGCGCGACGGCGTTGACGGCGCTGCTGCATGAGAAGGTCAGTTTGCGCGATCATGTCGACCGGCCTCTCGAAGTGGATGGCGTGCGGGTGGTCGCGACGTATCATCCGTCGTTTGCGTTGCGGCAGCAGAACGACGAAGCGCGCGAACGCGTGCTGGCCGCCATCAGCGCCGCGCTGGCGCAGGCGCGCGAACTGGCGGGCGTCGCGTAGAAGCGGTAATGGGCGCTGCGCCGTGGATTTTCAGGACATCGGCAACGACATGCGAACCGTGCTGCACACTGAGAGACTGCGCCTCGAACCGTTCGACGAAGTCCACTTCGTCGGGCTTCTCGCGCTCAACTCCGATGCCGCCGTGATGCGATACCTCGGCGACGGCTCGCCCGCGACGCCGGAGGAAGTGCAGCACAGCATCGACACGTCGAAGGCGCAATGGGACCGCTTGGGTTTCTCGTGGTGGGCGTTCGTCCGCTCCGACGATGGCGAGCTGATCGGTGCGGGCTGCGTGCAGCACATCGAAAACGAGCCGGCCAATCCCGTCGAAGTCGGCTGGCGCCTGAAGCGCGCTTACTGGGGACGAGGCTACGCCACCGAGGCGGCCCGCGCGATGATCGAATTTGCCTTTGAGGAACTGGGCATCGCCTCGATCTTCGCGACGACACATCCGGCGAACGTGAAATCGATCAACGTGATGAAGCGGCTCGGCATGCGAAGCGTGGGTCTGAAACCGTACTACGGGACGCTGGCGGCGACGTACGTGCTGGACAGGCCCTAAGCGTTGCCTGCATTGGGAAAGTACGCGCAAAAAAGGGCGCCGCAGCGCCCTTTTTCCACTTCTTTATTCCCACTCGATCGTCGCAGGCGGCTTGCCCGAGATGTCGTACACCACGCGATTGATGCCGCGCACTTCGTTGATGATCCGGTTCGACACATGACCGAGCAGATCGTGCGGCAGATGCGCCCAGTGCGCCGTCATGAAGTCGAGCGTCTGCACCGCGCGCAGCGCGACGACGTACTCATACGTGCGGCCATCGCCCATCACGCCGACGCTCTTCACGGGCAGGAACACGGCGAACGCCTGGCTCGTCAGGTCGTACCACGACTTGTCCGTTTCCTTGTCGATGAACGTGCGCAGCGTCTCGATGAAGATCGCGTCCGCGCGACGCAGCAGGTCCGCGTACTCGCGCTTCACTTCGCCGAGAATCCGCACGCCGAGGCCCGGGCCCGGGAACGGATGGCGATACACCATCGAAGGCGGCAAACCGAGCTTCACGCCCAGTTCGCGCACTTCGTCCTTGAACAGTTCGCGCAGCGGTTCGAGCAGCTTCAGGTTCAGCGTTTCCGGCAGGCCGCCCACGTTGTGATGGCTCTTGATCGTATGCGCGGCCTTCTTGCCCTTGCCCGCCGATTCGATCACGTCCGGATAGATCGTGCCCTGCGCGAGCCACTTCGCGTCCGTCAGCTTGCCCGCTTCCGTCTGGAACACTTCGACGAACTCAGCGCCGATGATCTTGCGCTTCGCCTCGGGGTCGGTGACGCCCTTCAGCTTCGACATGAAGGCTTCGCTCGCGTCGACGTGAATCACCTTCACGCCGAGGTTGTCGGCGAACATCGACATCACCTGCTCGGCCTCGTTCAGGCGCAGCAGGCCGTGATCGACGAACACGCAAGTCAGCTGATCGCCGATCGCGCGATGCAGCAGCGCCGCTGCCACCGACGAATCCACGCCGCCCGACAAGCCAAGAATGACGTGCTCGTCGCCGACCTGCTTGCGGATGTTCTCGACGGCTTCGTCGATGTAATTGCCCATTTCCCAATCGGGCTTCGCGCCGCAGATTTTCAGCACGAAGCGTTCGAGCATCGCGCGGCCCTGCACCGTATGCGTGACTTCCGGATGCCATTGCAGGCCGTAGAAGTGGCGCGCCTCGTCGGCCATCGCGGCAATCGGGCACGATTCCGTCGACGCCATCAGCAGGAAGCCCTGCGGCATTTCCAGCACCTTGTCGCCGTGGCTCATCCAGACCTTCAGCATGCCGTGGCCTTCCGCCGTCGCGAAGTCCTGAATGCCGTCGAGGAAGCTCGTGTGGTTGCGCGCGCGCACTTCCGCGTAGCCGAATTCGCGCATATGGCCGGTGTCGACCTTGCCGCCGAGCTGTTCGGCCATCGTCTGCATGCCGTAGCAGATGCCGAGCACGGGCACGCCTGCTTCGAACACGGCTTGCGGCGCGCGCGGCGTGTCGCTCTCCGTCACCGAGTTCGGGCCGCCCGACAGGATGATGCCCTTCGGCTTGAATTCACGGATGAATTCGTCGCTGACGTCGTGCGGATGGATTTCCGACAGCACATGCGCTTCGCGGATGCGGCGTGCGATCAGTTGGGTGACTTGCGAACCGAAGTCGAGGATCAGGATCTTGTCATGCATGGCAGCGGACGGAATCTAAAAAGAACGGATAGGAGAAGCCGCGCTTGTCGCTTCGCGACGCGGCGGCATGATATTCAAAACGGACGGGATCGAGGCGCACCGGGCGTCCGGGCGCCGCATTGCGGCGCACCGTCATCGACACGGCAGGACCTGCACGCAGACGGATTCCGGTTGACTCGGCAGTGGGCGTCAAGTCGCGCGCGTCAGCCATGAAACGGCGGCCGGGGCGACCCGGATTTCGCTTCGGCGGCGTCGCGCTCGGCGGCTGCGCGCTCACGCGCGGCGGCATCCTCATGCGCCTGAGCCAGGCGCTCGTGCGCCAGCGCGTCTTCGCGCGCGGCGGCGGCCGCTTCGGGCATCGTCGCCCGCGACGGCGTGGCCGTGAGGCCTGGCTCGACGGGATGACCCGTTGCGGGACTGACGGGCGCCGCTGCGGCCGCACTGAGCGTCGGCTCGACATACGTCCCGCTCGCGGGATAGACGACGCCCGGCCGTGCCGCATCGCGTTCACGTTCGGCCTTGCGCGCCTCGTTCTCCGCTTCGCGCGCGTTCGTGCGGTCGGCGCGTTGGGCGGCTGCTGTGCCCGCCAGCCGCTCGCGCCGCTTCACTGCGCCCGCCAGCCTCACGCCGCCGAGCCCGATCACCAGCAACACCACGCCCACAAGCACGGCCACCAGCTGGCCCAAACCCGACATGGGCGGCGTATGCAGGCCGACCAGCCAGACCAGCATCAACACGCCCGTCAGCCAGTTCACATGGCCGACGACTTTGGCGACCGTGGCCGTCATCGCGCCGTCGATCGACGCATGCAGCGCGAGCCACGCGAGTCCGATCAGCGCGACACCCGCGCCCTGCCCGACCAGCGCCGGGTCCGTCTGTACCAGCTGCAGCGCGTCGTACAACGATTTCCACGGCGTGAGCAGCAACACCAGCCCAAACGCCAGCAGCAACAACGCATCGATGATCAGTACGGCACGCAGCAGCGGCTTCATCGGCGATCAGTCCACGTGATAGTTGGGCGCTTCCTTCGTGATCTGCACGTCATGCACATGCGATTCGCGCATGCCCGCCGCGGTGATCTGGACGAACTCGGCCTTCTCATGCAGCTCGTCGATCGTGCGGCAGCCGCAGTAACCCATCGATGCGCGCACGCCGCCCACCAGCTGGAACAGGATTGCGCCGACCGCGCCCTTGTAGGCGACGCGGCCTTCGATGCCTTCCGGCACCAGCTTGTCGATGTTCGCGGAGTTGTCCTGGAAGTAGCGATCCGCTGCGCCGTCCTTCATCGCGCCGACGGAGCCCATGCCGCGGTACGACTTGTACTGGCGGCCCTGATACAGGAACACGTCGCCCGGCGACTCTTCCGTGCCGGCGAACATGCTGCCCATCATCACGGCGTCCGCGCCCGCTGCGAGCGCCTTGCTGACGTCGCCCGAGAAACGCACGCCGCCGTCCGCGATCACGGGAACGCCGGAGCCCTTGAGCGCCGCCGACACGTTGGCGATAGCCGAAATCTGCGGCACGCCGACACCCGCGACGATACGCGTCGTGCAGATCGAGCCCGGGCCGATGCCGACCTTCACGCCGTCCGCGCCGTACTCGACGAGCGCCTTGGCCGCGTCAGCCGTCGCGATGTTGCCGCCGATCACTTCGACGTGCGGGAAATTCTTCTTGACCCACTGGACGCGCTCCAGCACGCCGCGGCTGTGGCCGTGCGCCGTATCGACCACGATCACGTCGACGCCCGCCTGCACCAGCAGCGACACGCGCTCTTCGTTGTCCGGGCCGACGCCGACGGCGGCGCCCGCGCGCAGCTTGCCGTGCTCGTCCTTACAGGCGTCCGGGTGTTCCGTCTGCTTCGTGATGTCCTTCACCGTCATCAGGCCGCGCAGTTCGAACGAATCGTTGACGACCAGCACGCGCTCCAGACGGTGGCTATGCATCAGCGCCTTCGCTTCGGCGAGGGGCGTGCCTTCCTTGACGGTCACGAGGCGCTCGCGCGGCGTCATGATCGTGCGCACGGGCTCGTCCAGACGGCTTTCGAAGCGCAGGTCACGGTTGGTCACGATGCCGATCAGCTGTGCGCCTTCGACAACGGGGAAGCCGGAAATGCCATGCTGGCGCGACAGCGCGATCACGTCGCGCACCTTCATCTGCGGCGGAATGGTGATCGGGTCTCGCACCACGCCCGATTCGAAACGCTTGACCTTCGCGACTTCGCGAGCCTGCTCGGCGGGCGTCAGATTCTTGTGGATGATGCCGACGCCACCCATCTGCGCCATCGCAATGGCGAGGCGGGCTTCCGTGACGGTATCCATCGCGGCGGAGACGAGCGGCATGTTGAGGGAGATGTTGCGGGTCAGCCGGGTTTTCAGGCTGGTGTCGCGCGGCAGAACGTCGGAGAAGGCCGGGACGAGGAGCACGTCATCGAACGTGAGTGCTTTTTGGATCAGACGCATGGCAAATCCTATAGGCGCAAAAGCGAATTATACGCGATACCTCCCCGCTTTTCACTGCGCGAACAGTCAGTTAGCGAAATTGTTCATGGTTTTATGGCATCGAACGACCGTACTCTTTCGCTTCTGCGTTCGGCTCGCGTTCGAGCACGTTTCGTTTGCTCGTTCGAAGGCACGCGCGCTTTCAGACGTCGCTTGCAGGCATCGCTTGCAGACATCTTTCCCAGCATAGTCGAAGCGCGGCGGAGTGCAGAATCGAACAAGACGCCGATGCGCGGGGCAAGCTATGCTGCGCGCACTTTTCAGTTTTTCGATTCGGGGCAGGCAATGCAGCGCGGCGTGGTCTACGGGATGTTGGCGGGAGCGTTATGGGGCATGGTGTTTCTGGTGCCGCGGCTGTTGCCCGATTTTTCACCCGTGCTGCTGAGCGCCGGGCGCTATGCGATGTACGGCGCGGTGTCGCTGGTCGCCGCGCTGCCGTCGGCGCGCTCGCTGCTGCGCCGCCTGACGCGCGGCGACCTGCGCGCGCTCGTCAAGCTCGCGCTCGCGGGCAACCTGCTCTATTACCTGCTGCTGACGGCCGCCGTGCATCTCGTCGGCATCGCGCCGTCGTCGCTGATCGTCGGCGTGCTGCCCGTCACGGTGACGCTGCTCGGCCGGCGCGACCACGGCGCCGTGCCGCTCGCGCGGCTCGTGTGGCCGCTCGCGCTGGTCGTCGCGGGTATCGCGTGCATCAATGTGGACGTGTTCAGCACGGCGGGCGGTGCGTCGGGAACGATTGCGACGAAGCTCGTCGGGATCGCGTGCGCGATTGGCGCGCTCGCCTGCTGGACGTGGTTCGCCGTCGAGAACGCGCGCTATCTGCAGCGTCACACGCATTTCAGCGGCAATGAGTGGTCGGTGCTGTGGGGCGTCGTGACCGGCTTGCTCGGTGTGCTGCTGTGGCTCGCCGTCGCCGTGGTGCCGTCGGCTGCCGTCGATACGTCGCACGTCGATAGCCGCTGGCATCTGTTCTGGATGCTGAATCTGGCGCTCGCGATCGGCGCATCGTGGCTCGGCAACGGCCTGTGGAACGCGGCGTCCAAACGGCTGCCGCTCACGCTGTCGGGCCAGCTGATCGTGTTCGAGACGCTGTTCGCGCTGCTGTATGCGTTCATCTACGACCACCGGATGCCGCGCTCGCTCGAACTGGCCGCCATCGTGCTGCTGGTGGCGGGCGTCAGCTGGTCGGTGCGCCAGCACGCCGGCGACGATTCCCACCGCCCGACGCTCGAAGACAAGGCGCAAGCGGCCGTGCACTAGTTTCGCCAGCCGAATCTGGCGATGGACAACAAAAAAACGGCGCGCCGCCTACGCGGTGCGCCGTTCATCGCTGTTTCGGCCGATGCGCCCTAGCGCGAATCCTTCGGCAGCCACTTGCGCCCTTCGACTGAGCCCTCCTTGCGCGACTTCTCGACGCGCGCCTGACGCGCCGCCTTCGGATCGACGATCAGCGGCCGGTAGATTTCCACGCGATCGCGATCCGCCAGCACGGCGTCGAGCGGCTTGAGCTTGCCGAACACGCCCGTCTTCTGCTGCGTCAGATCGATGCCCGGGTGCCGTGCGAGGATGCCGCTCGCGTCGATGGCCTGCTGGATGGTCGCGCCTTGCGGCAGTTCGAGCGCAATCAGCGTCTGCTCGTGCGGCAGCGCGTAGCAGACTTCGATGTTCAGCGTCGTGCTCATGCCTTGCCGTAGCGCTGGTCGGCGCGTTTCACAAACGATTCGACGAATGTGTTCGCAATATGGCTGAACACCGGTCCGATGATTTTCTCCAGCAGAATGTTCGAGAACTCGTAGTGCAGCGCGAACTCGATCTTGCACGCGTCCGCGCGCAGCGGTGTGAAGCGCCAGTAGCCGGTGAACTTCTTGAACGGGCCGTCGGCGAAGTTCATATCGATGCGCGTCGGCCGTTCCTGCGTGTTGTGTGTCGCGAAGTGCTGCTTGATGCCCTTGAAGTTGATGTCGATCTTCGCTTCCATCAGGTTTTCTTCCTGGCGACGGATCTCGACGCCGCCGCACCACGGAAGGAAATTGGGGTAATCGGCGACGTCGGTGACGAGGTCGAACATCTGCTCCGCCGAATGGCGGATCAACACGGTTTTCTGGACATCTGCCATAAATTGAACAGCGCGTGGCAACGGTGAATGGGAAATAGCGAACGCGTGACAATCGAATGACACCGCGGCGGGTTTTCCGTGCCCCGCTTTGCTAAAATCGTGATTTTAAACGAGTTGGGCAGTTTCCATTCATGAGCATCATCGACAACAGAAAGGCGTTCTTCGATTACTCGATCGAGGAGCGTTACGAGGCGGGGCTCGTGCTGGAGGGCTGGGAGGTCAAGGCGCTGCGCGCCGGCCGCGGCCAGATCAAGGAAGGCTACGTCGTGATCAAAAACGCCGAGCTATTTCTGATCGGCACGCACATCAGCCCGCTGCCCGAGGCCTCGACGCACATCCATCCCGACCCCGTGCGCACGCGCAAGCTGCTGCTGCATGCGGAAGAGATCAGCAAGCTGATCGGCAAGGTCGAGCAGCGCGGCTACACGCTCGTGCCGCTGAATTTTCACTACAAGAACGGACGCGTCAAGTGCGAGATCGGGCTTGCCAAGGGCAAGAAGCTCCACGACAAGCGCGAAACCGAGAAGAAGCGCGATTGGGAGCGGGAAAAGGCACGCTTGATGCGTACGCCGACCTGACCCGGCTTGCTCTGTTTCAAAGGCTGAGAAAATATGGCCCGCACACGTGTGCGGGCCATTTTCTTTGCCGCTTGCCTCGCCTTCAGGCCGGCGTCTTGTTCTGCTTCACGATCGTCAGCGCCGACGCAATCATCGAACTCATGTCGGCCATGTTTCCCGGCACGATCAACGTGTTCCCCGCCTTCGCGAGATTCGCAAACGCGTTCACATATTGCTCGGCCACCTTCAGATTGACGGCCTCCATGCCGCCCGTCGATTGGATCGCCGCCGCGATTTTCTGAATCGCCTGCGAGTTTGCTTCAGCCACAGCCAGAATCGCCGCGGCCTGGCCTTGCGCCTGGTTGATCGCCGCCTGACGCTCGCCTTCGGACTTCTGGATCGCCGCCTCACGCCCGCCCGACGCAATATTGATTTGCTCCTGCTTGCGCCCTTCCGACGCCGCGATCAGCGCGCGCTTCTCGCGCTCGGCCGTGATCTGCGCCTGCATCGCGTGGAGGATTTCCTTGGGCGGCGTCAGGTCCTTGATCTCGTAGCGCAGCACCTTCACGCCCCAGTTCGACGCCGCTTCGTCGAGCGCGGACACGATGGAATGGTTGATGAAGTCGCGTTCCTCGAAGGTCTTGTCGAGTTCGAGTTTGCCGATCACCGAGCGCAGCGTGGTTTGCGACAGCTGCGTGATCGCGAACACGAAGTTGCTCGAACCGTACGACGCCTTCATTGGATCTGTCACCTGGAAATACAGCACGCCGTCTACCTGCAGCTGCGTGTTGTCGCGCGTGATGCAGACCTGACTCGGC
>BBSL01000454.1 GCA_001319865.1 Burkholderia sp. E7m39
GCGTCGCGTGATAGCGTCCGAGCCGCTCCATCACCCACGCGTGCTGCTGCGGCACGATCTTGATCGTCTGTGCAGCAATCACGATCACGACGATCAGCAAAACCAGCCCAACGATGCTCGACGGTTCCATTCCTGCACCCCCATTCTGTCTTTGAGTTGTTGTGCGCATCCCAGATGCGCCTTTCGAGCCGCGTCTCAACAACGCCTGAACCAGCCCTAACGATTCACGTCCGCACCGCGTGCCGACTCGCGACTACGACCAGACAATTGCCGCGTAAAGCAGTGATTTCGTAGACGTTCGCATCTTCCGGCTCGCCCGGCGAGAGTTCGACATCCCAGGTCGCACCGCGATAGCTGGTCCGTGCGTGTCCGGCGTGCCATGCGGGCACGATCAGCGTCGAGCCGATATCGAGATTCACGTCGGGATTGCGCGCGGCTTCGGCGCGCGTCCTGGTTTTGCGGCCAAAGCGCGACTTGCGCAGCACTAGCACCGCGGCCAGCGCAACGACGGCCGCGATGCCGAACTGCAGCGTCAGGTCCGCGCCCGCGAGACGCGCCAGCGCCGCCGCGACGAAGCCCAGCGCCACCATCAGCAGATAGAACGTGCCGTGTATCAGTTCGAGTACGACCAGCACGCCCGCGCCGATCCACCAGAGCAGTCCAACCATGTGCGTCACTTGCGCCTCCACAAAGCAAAACACCCCGGGGCTACCGGGGTGTTTATAGCATGAAGCGTCAGCGTTTTATCGTTCGCAGCGGCACCTTTTACCGACGCCTGCTAAACGATGCGCGATGCTTACTTCGCGGTCGTTTTCGCCAGCGCCTGCCACGTGTCGATGATCGTGTCCGGGTTCAGCGAGATCGATGCGATACCTTCGTCCGTCAGCCATTGCGCGAAGTCGGGGTGATCCGACGGGCCCTGGCCGCAGATGCCGACGTACTTGTCCAGACGCAGGCACGTTTCGATCGCGCGCTTGAGCATGAACTTGACGGCGGGATCACGCTCGTCGAAGTCGACGGCGAGCAGTTCCATGCCCGAGTCGCGATCGAGGCCGAGCGTGAGCTGCGTCAGGTCGTTCGAACCGATCGAGAAGCCGTCGAAGAACTGCAGGAACTCTTCGGCGAGGATCGCGTTCGACGGCACTTCGCACATCATGATCAGGCGCAGGCCGTTTTCGCCGCGCTTCAGGCCGTACTTCGCCAGCAGCCCGACCACGCGCTCAGCCTGTTTCAGCGTGCGCACGAACGGCACCATGATCTCGACGTTCGTCAGGCCCATTTCTTCGCGCACGCGCTTGAGCGCCATGCACTCCATCTCGAACGCTTGCGCGAAGTCTTCAGCGATGTAGCGCGATGCGCCGCGGAAGCCCAGCATCGGGTTTTCTTCGTCCGGCTCGTAGCGCGAACCGCCGATCAGCTTCTTGTACTCGTTCGACTTGAAGTCCGACAGACGCACGATCACGGGCTTCGGATAAAACGCTGCGCCGATCGTCGCGATGCCTTCCGTCAGCTTGTCGACGTAGAACGCACGCGGCGATGCGTGACCGCGCGCGACGCTTTCGACGGCCTTCTTCAGGTCCTGATCGACGTTCGGGTATTCGAGAATCGCCTTCGGGTGAACGCCGATGTTGTTGTTGATGATGAATTCCAAACGCGCGAGACCCACGCCCTTGTTCGGCAGTTGCGCGAAGTCGAACGCGAGCTGCGGATTGCCGACGTTCATCATGATCTTGACGGGGATCTCGGGCAGTTCGCCCCGCTGGACTTCCGTCACTTCCGTTTCGAGCAGACCGTCGTAGATCTTGCCTTCGTCGCCTTCCGCGCACGACACCGTCACGAGCGCGCCGTCCTTCAGCACGTCGGTTGCGTCGCCGCAGCCCACCACCGCCGGCACGCCCAGTTCACGCGCGATGATCGCCGCGTGGCAGGTCCGGCCGCCACGGTTCGTGACGATCGCCGACGCGCGCTTCATCACCGGCTCCCAGTTCGGGTCGGTCATGTCCGCGACGAGCACGTCGCCCGGCTGCACACGCTCCATCTCCGACGGATCGTGAATCACGCGCACGGGACCTGCGCCGATCTTCTGGCCGATTGCACGGCCCGTCGCCAGCACCTGCGACTGACCCTTCAGCTTGAAGCGCTGCTCGGCCTTGTTGCCGCCTTGGCTCTTCACCGTTTCCGGACGCGCCTGCAGGATGAAAATCTTGCCGTCGCGGCCGTCCTTGCCCCACTCGATGTCCATCGGACGCTGGTAGTGCTTTTCGATGATGACGGCGTACTTCGCGAGCTCGATCACGTCTTCGTCGGTGATCGAAAAGCGGTTGCGCTGCTCGTGCGGCACGTCGACGGTCTTCACGCGGCCTTGCTCGCCCGCCTTCGTGAATTCCATCTTGATGAGCTTCGAGCCGATCGAGCGACGGATGATCGGGTATTTGTTCTGTGCGAGCGTGGTCTTGAAGACGTAGAACTCGTCCGGATTCACCGCGCCTTGCACGACCGTTTCGCCGAGGCCGTAGCTCGACGTGATGAAAACGGCGTCCTTGAAACCGGATTCCGTATCGAGCGTGAACATCACGCCCGCCGCGCCGACGTCCGAGCGCACCATGCGCTGCACGCCCGCCGACAACGCGACTTCAGCATGCGTGAAGCCCTTGTGGACACGATAGGAGATGGCGCGGTCGTTGTACAGCGACGCGAACACGTGCTTCATGCGATCGAGCACGTCTTCGATGCCAACCACGTTCAGGTAGCTTTCCTGCTGGCCGGCGAACGATGCGTCGGGGAGGTCTTCCGCCGTTGCCGACGAACGGACGGCAAACGACAGCTCTTCAGGCGAGCTCTTTGTCAGCGTTTCGAACGCCGTGCGGATTTCCTCTTCGAGCCGCGACTGCAACGGGGCATCGACGATCCATTGACGGATTTCCTTGCCAGCAGCGGCGAGCGCCTTCACGTCGTCGACGTCGAGCGTCTCCAGACGTTGCGCGATGCGTTCGGTCAGATTGTTGTGATGGAGGAAATCGCGAAATGCGAGCGCCGTCGTGGCAAAGCCGGTCGGCACGCGAACGCCCGCCTCAGCGAGTTGACTGATCATCTCGCCGAGCGACGCGTTCTTGCCGCCGACGATTTCCACGTCGGTCATTCGCAACTGCTCGAATGGAACTACATACGCCTGATCCTTAGCAACGTTGACTGCGTTAGTCATACAAGCCCCTAAGTGTGGAAAAAATGCTCGATTGCGCAAGTGGGCTTGAACACGGGGCGCTTATTGGAAGCGTGGTCCCGTGCCTTGCGCAACCTGTTGGAGAAGCAATCGCGGAAGGGCCGCATGCCCCGCACGAAGCCCGACGAAGCGGGAGATTGAGCGAATTTGCAGCGTTGCCGTGCAAGTTACGTACAAATCGCGGCGTAATGGATGAGGGATCACCGGCAGTTACGCGCGATTTGGCTGCAATTGCTTATCCAACAGGTTGCCGCTATTCTACCGTGCCGACTCTTAAAATGTGACAGTCGGCGGAGAAATGCGCCTGAGACGGCGCGCGCGGCTTGCCGCCGGGGTTTGCGTGTCGAACTGCGGCGTTTGCACCCGGCGCGCGACGCTCGCGGCGCACAATGCGCCGTCGTGCCGACGTTGCAATTTCCCGGCCAGCCCCCGGGCAGCGCGCGGCACACGGCAAGGTCCCATTCGAGCGGACGTTGACGCCCGCGTTCCTGCCCTTGTTTTCTGTTCCTTCGATGCCGCCCACCGTATTCATCGTCTCCGACGGTACCGGGATTACTGCCGAAACCTTCGCGCATTCGATCCTTTCCCAGTTCGACCAGAAATTCCGCCTGGTCCGTGTCCCATTCGTCGATTCGAACGAGAAGGCGTACGCCACGCTCGAAAAGATCAACGAAGCCGCTCATCACGAAGGCCGTCGCCCGATCGTGTTCACAACGCTCGTGAACAGCGCGTCCAACCAGATCGTGAAAGACTCGAACGCGCTGGTGCTCGACATGTTTCAGACCTTCGTCGAGCCGCTCGAGCAGGAGCTGGAACTGAAGTCCAGCCACGCGATGGGCCGCGGCCACCAGAACGCCGACACCGAGGAGTACAAGAACCGGATCGAGGCGATCAATTTCTCGCTGGCGCACGACGACGGCCAGTCCAATCGCAATCTCGAAGAAGCGGACGTGATTCTCGTCGGCGTGTCGCGCAGCGGCAAGACGCCGACCAGTCTGTATCTCGCGATGCAGTATGGCGTGAAGGCCGCAAACTATCCGCTGATTCCGGAAGACTTCGAGCGCGGCAAGCTGCCCACGCCGCTGCTCGCGCATCGCTCGAAGATGTTCGGGCTGTCGATCGATCCGCAACGGCTTTCGGAGATCCGCAACGAGCGGCGCCCCGGCAGCAAGTACGCGGCGCTCGAAAATTGCCGCTACGAAATCAACGAAGCCGAGGCGATGATGCGGCGCGAAGGGATCAAATGGCTCTCGTCGACGCACAAGTCGATTGAGGAAATCGCGACCACGATCCTGCAGGAAATCAGGCTCGACCGGTCGTCGTATTGAGGCATTGCGCTGAACTGAAAACGCCGCTGACATCAGCGGCGTTTTGCTTTTGAAGCGGGATTCGATTAGCGCCCGCGCTGCTGGCGGCACTGCTCGAACAGACACACGGCGGCGGCGGCCGCGACGTTCAGCGACTCCATTCCGCCCGGCTGCGGAATCGTCACGCGATACGTGACGGCATCGCGCCACGGCTGCGACACGCCCGCGCCCTCGTTGCCGAACACCCACGCGACAGGCCCCGACAGATCGATGTCGTAGATCGCCTGCGCGCCGTGCGAATCCGTAATCGCGACGGGCACGTCGAGCCGCCCGATCAGCGTCTGCGATTCGACGTCCTCGTGAATCTGCAGCAAAAAATGCGCGCCCATGCCCGAGCGCAGCACCTTCGTCGACCACGCGTACGCGGTGCCCGGCGCGCAGAACACATGGCCGATGCCCGCAGCCGCCGCGCTGCGCAGAATCGAGCCCACGTTGCCCGCGTCCTGGACGCCGTCGAGCACGACACAGCCCGTCGTCACACGCTCGGGCAGCGGCACATCGAGTTTGTCGACCAGCAGCAGCATGCCCACGCCGTTGACGACGTTCGACAACTGCCCGAAGAGGGCATCCGGCAGCGTCACGATGCGCCGCTCGTCGATCCGCGCGACGATCGCCTGCGCTTCGTCGTGGCGCAATGCGCCCTCCGTGACGACACAGGTTTCGGGCTGGCCGGCGACGTCGAGATACGCGCTCGCGAGATGGAAACCTTCGAGCAGCGCGTGAGCGCTCTTGCGCTGTTGATGCGTCGAGCCGGCCAATGCCTTCAGGCGCTTGTAGAGCGGATTGTCCCGCGAGGTGATGGCTTTCACTGGCAGCGAAAATCGTGTCGATACGGCGAAAAAAACGGTGAAAAGAAAAGCGCCCGAAGGCGCCTGGCTTGCTTGCGCGCCGGCTCAGAACGGCGCGCTGTCGTCGGCGAGCAGCGGATCGCCGTCCACGACGGGCGGCACGACGACGACATCGTCAGGCAGATCGATCGTCATGCCAAGCCGCACATACGCTTCGCGCACGGGCGCAAACGAGCGCCGATGATGCAAGCACGGACCGTGATCGCGCAGCGCCGTCAGATGCTGCGGCGTGCCGTAGCCGGCGTGCGCGTCGAAGCCGTACACCGGGAACATCTGATGCAGTTCGAGCAGCATGCGGTCTCGCGTGACCTTCGCCAGAATCGATGCCGCCGAAATACACGGCACGAGCGCGTCGCCGCTGACGATCGCTTCGCTGCGGATGCTCAGCGTCGGGCAACGATTGCCGTCGATCTTCGCCAGTGTCGGCGTGACGCTGAGCCCTTCGACGGCCCGTTTCATCGCGAGCATCGTTGCGTGCAGGATGTTCAGCGTGTCGATTTCTTCGACGGAGGCCGACGCGACGCAATACGCCAGCGAGCGGTCGATGATCTTGTCGTACAGCTCGTCGCGCTTTTTGGCCGTCAACGCTTTCGAATCGTCGAGGCCGCGAATGCGCGGCTTCGATGGATCGAGAATCACGGCGGCGGCCACCACGGGCCCCGCGAGCGGCCCGCGCCCGGCTTCGTCGACACCGCAAATGATGTCGTCGGGCGACGAAAAATCGAGGCCGACCTGCGCCACCACGCGCTTCACGCTTTTCGCAGGCGCCTTGCGCGGCGCGGCGGCGCCCGTCGCGCGGGTCATGGACGCCCCCGACGCGCTTCGATGATGCCGACGACCGCTTCCGCGGCCCGTTGCGCGGTGTTCTGCTTCAGCACGTGATGCATCTCAGTGAAGATTTCCGTCAGCGTGCGCCGGTTTGCATCGTCGCGCAACTGCGTCAGCGTGGCATCCGCCAGCGCCTCGGGCGTCGCGAAATGCTGCAGGATTTCGGGCACGACGAAACGCCCCGCCAGAATATTCGGCAAACCGACGTACGGCAGATACCCCTGACGGCGCATGATCTGGCCGGTCAGCCAGGGCACCTTGTACGAGATGACCATCGGCTTTTTCAGCAGCGCCGCTTCGAGCGTGACGGTGCCGCTTTTGACGAGAATGGCGTCGGCGGCGGTCATGGCGAGCTGCGCATTGCCGTCGGTCAGCGTCAGCGGCAGACTGGCGTGCGCGTCGACGAGCGGCTTGAGCAATTCGCGCAACGCCGGCGTCGCGGCGGGCATGACGAAACGCACGCCCGGCTCGCGCTGCGCCATCAGTTCCATCGCAGCGAAAAAGGTCGGGCCGATCAGCGCAATCTCCGAGCGACGGCTGCCCGGCAGCACGGCAATCACCGGCCCGCTTTCGGGCAGACCGAGCACGCGCCGCGCGCCGGACATGTCCGGTTCGAGCGGAATCTCGTCGGCGAGCGGATGGCCGACGTAAGTCGCGGCGACGCCCGACTTTTCGAGCAGCGCCTTTTCGAACGGGAAGACGCACAGCATGTGGTCGACGGCCTTCACGATCTTCTTGATGCGGCCGCCGCGCCACGCCCAGATCGACGGACAGACGAAGTGAATGGTCGGGATGCCCGCGTCGCGAAGCGGATGCTCGAGTCCGAAGTTGAAGTCGGGCGCGTCAACGCCGATGAACGCCGACGGCGGCTCGGCCAGCAACTGGCGCTTCAGCTCATTGCGAATGCCGAGAATCTCGGGAATGTGCTTTAGCGCCTCGACGTAGCCGCGCACCGACAGCTTTTCCATCGGGAAATGCGCGTCGAAGCCCTTCGCGGTCATGCGCGGGCCGCCGATGCCGAAATACTGCGTGGTCTGCGGCAGACGGGCCGCGAGCCCGTCGAGCAGCGATGCCGCCAGCAGGTCGCCCGACGGCTCGCCGGCCACCATTGCAAGCCGCAGCGGACTGGTAGGCAACGGCATCGGTTAGCGGATGATGCCGCGCTGCGACTGCTCGACGAATTCGACGAGCGCGCGCACCGGCTCGTCGCCGTCGCCGCCCGCCGATGCGAGTTCACGCAATTGCACCTTCGCCTCTTCGAGCGACAGGCCGTTCTTGTACAGCAGACGGTACGCGGAACGCAGCGCCGAAATCGCGTCCGGCGAAAAGCCGCGGCGGCGCAGCCCTTCGACGTTGATGCCGTGCGGCTCAGCCTTGTTGCCCGCCGCGATCACGAACGGCGGAATGTCCTGCACGAGCGCCGACGCGCCGCCCAGCATCGAGTGCGCGCCGATGCGCACGAACTGATGCACGCCCGACATGCCGCCGACGATCGCGTGGTCGTCGATGATCACGTGGCCTGCCATCTGCGCGTTGCTCGACAGGATCACGTTGTTGCCGATCTGACAGTCGTGACCGATGTGCACGTACGCCATGATCCAGTTGTCGTCGCCGAGCGTAGTGACGCCCTTGTCCTGCACCGTGCCCGTGTGGATCGTCGTGAATTCGCGGATCGTGTTGCGGCTGCCGATCACGAGCTTCGTGGGCTCGTCCCTGTACTTCATGTCCTGCGGACGTCCGCCGACCGACGCGTAATGGCCGATGCGGTTGTCCTCCCCGATCGTGGTGTGGCCTTCGATCACGCTGTGCGAGCCGACCGTCGTACGCGCACCGATGGTGACGTGCGCGCCGACAATGGCGTACGGTCCGATTTCGACCGATTCGTCGAGCTGTGCGCCCGACTCGATGATCGCAGTAGGATGAATCCTGCTCATGCGCCCTCGCTTGTGTTTCCGTTACATGGCGGGATGACGCTGCGGCGTCATCCGACGCGTTGAAGCGGCCGCGATGCAAAGCATCGTGTGACCGCCCGAGGTTTCGATTGTTCTGCCACGCGCCTCGCCGGACGTCGCCGTTCGCGGCTCTCCGGCCGCGGCAATCACTGGCCGTCCGTCTGGCGCACGGCGCACATCAGGTCGGCTTCGGCGGCCACTTGACCGTCCACTTCCGCGCGCGCCTTGAACTTCCAGATGCCGCGCATATGACGCTCGAACGTGACGTTCAGGATCAGCTGGTCGCCCGGCTCCACGACGCGCTTGAAGCGCGCGTTGTCGATGCCGACGAACAGGTACAGCGTGTTGTCGGGATCATGCGGCTCTTCCGCGAAGGTCAGGAGCGCGGCCGTCTGCGCCAGCGCTTCCAGAATCAGCACGCCCGGCATCACGGGGCGCTTCGGAAAGTGGCCCATGAAGTACGGTTCGTTGATCGACACATTCTTCAGCGCTTTGATGCTCTTGTGCGGCTCGAGTTCGAGCACCCGATCGACGAGCAGGATCGGATAGCGATGGGGCAGCAGCGTGAGAATCTTGTGAATGTCGAGATTAATTTTTTCGGTGCTCATGGTGTTTCTGCTCACGCAAGGGTTGCGCGATGATAACTGCGAATGCTGGGTGCACAAACCACGTTGACGTCCACGCGCCGCGCCGCCCGTTCCGTGCCGGCTGCGCGTCAGCCGGGCGCCGCGCGCGCCGGCCTGTCGTGCCCGGTCGTGCCGCTGGTCGTGCGTGTCGTGGTGCCTGTCGTGGTGCCTATCTTGCCGAGGTCCTTACGCCTTGTCTCCGGAGGCGCTGGCCACCGCGGCTTCGAGCGCCTTGATGCGATCCCGCAGCTTGTCGAGATTGCGCATCAATGCGGCGCTTTTGTTCCAGTCGGCGTGATCCACGGCCGGGAAAGCGCTCGTGTACATGCCGGGCTTCAGAAGCGATTTCGATACGCCCGACTTCGCGGTGACGATCACATAGTCGGCCAGTGTGACGTGGCCGGCAATGCCGACCGCGCCGCCGATCATGCAATGCCGGCCGATTGTCGTGCTGCCCGCAATGCCCGCACAACCGGCGATGACCGTGTAGGCGCCGATCTTGCAGTTGTGGCCGATCTGCACGAGGTTGTCGATCTTCACGCATTCCTCGATGATCGTGTCGGCCATCGCGCCGCGATCGATCGTGGTGTTCGCGCCGATTTCGACATCCGGTCCGATCGACACGCCGCCTACTTGCGGAATCTTTACCCAGCTGCCCGTGCGCGCATCGCCGTCGCCGACGAAATCAGGCGCGAAACCAAAGCCGTCCGAGCCAATCACGGCGCCGGCATGGATGATCGCGCGCTCGCCGATCTTGCAGCCGTGGTACACGGCGACGTTCGGATACAGATGCGAGCCGGCGTCGATCTTCGTGCCGCGCCCGACGAACACGTTCGCGTCGAGTCGCACATGCTCGCCGATCACGGCGCCCGCTTCGACGGTCACGTTCGGACCGATCACCGCACTTGCGTCAATCTGCGCGGTGGGGTCGATGGTCGCGCTCGCATGCACGCCCGGCTTCGCCTTCGGCGCGGCCATATCGATGAAAGCCTGCGCCAGACGTGCGAAATAAGCGTAGGGATTCGGCGTGACGATGAAGTTACGGCCGTCGCGCGACGCAACCTTCTCCAGGTCCGCTGCGTTAATCAGCACTGCGCCCGCGCGCGTCGTCTCAACTTGCGCCAG
Source organism: Burkholderia sp. E7m39 (assembly GCA_001319865.1). GTDB lineage: Bacteria > Pseudomonadota > Gammaproteobacteria > Burkholderiales > Burkholderiaceae > Paraburkholderia > Paraburkholderia bengalensis. The sequence goes on from BBSL01000454.1 coordinate 9,967, forward strand.
ATACTTCGGGTTGGCAAGAAACGCCAAATGATCGGGACCGGCCTGATCGAGCGGCGCCAGATTGCCAACGCGGTGAGCGCGATCGCCGACGATCTCACCGCCAAACCGCTGGACGATCTCCTCGAGCGTAAATGCCATGCGTGTACTGCTCCTGCTGTTCAGTTGCCCAGGTCGCGCGCCTGTGCGGCGCGCGCCGGATTCATGCGCCGGACGGCCGGCTCGCCGCCGTCCGATCCGGCCTCAGTTGCCCGACGATGCGAGCGCCTTCAGCACCTGGTCGGTGATATCGATGCGCGGGCTCACATAGACCGCTTCCTGCACGATCAGATCGTAGTGCTGCTGCTCGGCAATCTGCTTGATGACCTTGTTCGCGCGATCGAGCACGGCCGCCAGTTCTTCGTTACGGCGCTGGTTCAGGTCCTCGCGAAACTCGCGCTGCTTGCGCTGGAAATCCGTGTCGAGCTGCGACAGATCGCGCTGCTTCTGCGCGCGATCGGCGGGTGACAGCGACGCACCGTTCTTGTCGAGCGAATCGGACATCGACTTCAGGCGCTGCGCCATGTCCTGCAGATCCTTGTCGCGCTTCGCGAACTCCGCCTCGAGCTTGGTCTGCGCCGCCTTCGCCGCCGCGGACTCGCGCAGGATGCGATCCGAATTCACCGCGGCGATTCGCGCTTCCTGCGCGTGCGCGACGCTCGCCGCGCCCACGCCGAGCGTCATGGCCAGCGCCATTGCACACGCCACACGTTTCGAAAACAGTCCAGTTAGCAAAGTCATCCTCTCGATGCTGTAAGGGGTTCCAGTTCCGGAGCGCGCAATCAGAACGCCGTCCCGATCTGGAACTGGAACTTCTGATACTGGTCGCCCGTGTGCTTCTGCAACGGGAAGCCGAGCGACAGCTTGAGCGGACCGATCGGAGAAATCCACGCAAGACCGACACCGTAGCCGTAGCGCAGGCCGTTCGAACCCGTGGTGGTCGTGCCGCCCTGACGTGGATCGCCCCAGACGTTACCGGCGTCGATGAACGTGAACACACGCAGCGTGCGGTCGTAGCCCGTGCCCGGCAGCGGGAACGTCAACTCGACGTTACTGACGAACATCTTGTTACCGCCGATCGGGTCGTTCGTCGTCGCGTCGCGCGGACCCAGCGAGCTCGGTTCATAGCCGCGGACCGAGCCGATACCGCCCGCGTAGTAGTTCTTGAAGATCGGGTACGCGTTGCCAATACCGTTACCGTAGCCGCCCTGGACGTTGAAGCCGAGCACGAAGCCGCGGGCAAACGAATAATAGTACTGCGCCTGCAGGTCGGCCTTGTAATACTGGACGCCGCCCAGCGGCGTGCCGTATTCGGCGTTGGCCTGCGTGAAGTAGCCGCGGCTCGGCACGAGCGCGCTGTCGCGCGCGTCGCGCGACCAGCCGACCGTCAACGGCACGTTGTTCGACACGCGGCCGAACTGGTTCACATAGTTGATGTAGGCCGTCGGCGTATTCGCGTCGACGTCGAGCGTGTTCTGCTCGAAGCCCCCGCCAAAGTACACCGTATCCACTTCCGAGAACGGAATGCCGAACTTCAGGTCGCCACCCGCCGTCACGATACGGAAGCTCGAATCGGTCGAGTAGTACAGCGGCTCGTAAGTGCGGTAGTAGACGTCGGTAATACGCTTGATGCCGTCGACCGTGAAGTACGGATCGACCTGCGTCACCGTCAACGTGCGGTACGTCTTGGCGGTGTTCACGTTCACCGACAGGCTCGTGCCCGAACCGAAGACGTTGTCCTGCGAGACGCCCGCCGACAGCACCACCTTGTCCGTCGACGAGAAGCCCGCACCCAGCGTGATCGCGCCCGTCGGCTTTTCGGCGACCTTGACGTCGACGTCCACCTGGTCGGGCGTGCCTTCGACGGGCACCGTGGTCACGTCGACATCGGTGAAGTAGCCCAGACGGTTGATACGGTCCTTCGACAGCGCGAGGCGGTTCGAATCGAACCACGAGCTTTCGAGCTGGCGCATTTCACGGCGCACCACTTCGTCGCGCGTCCGCGTGTTGCCGACCACGTTGATGCGGCGCACGTACACACGGCGGCTCGGATCGACCTGCAGCGTCAGGTCGACTTTGTGATGTTCCTGATCGATCTGCGGCAGCGCATTCACGGTTGCGAACGCGTAGCCGTATTCGCCGAGCTTGTCGACGATCGACTTCGTCGTGGCCTGCAGCTTCTCCGCCGAGAAACGGTCGCCCGGCTTGATCTTGATCAGCTTGTTCAGTTCGGCTTCGCGGTCGAGCAGATTGCCCGCGAGCTTGATGCTGTTGATCGTGTACGGCTCGCCTTCATGCAGCGTCACCGTCAGATACATGTCCTTCTTGTCCGGCGAGATCGACACCTGGGTCGACTCGATGTTGAACTCGAGATAGCCGCGGTTCAGGTAGTACGAGCGAACATTCTCGAGGTCGCCCGTGAGCTTTTCTTTCGAGTACAGGTCGTTCTTCGTGTACCACGAGAACCAGTTCGGCGTGGACAGCTGCATTTCGTCGCGCAGCGTGCCCGTGCTGAACGCCTTGTTGCCGATGAAGTTGATCTGGCGGATCTTCGCGCTCGGACCTTCGATCACGGCGAACAGGACCGCAACACGGTTGCGATCGATCGGCGTGATCGTAGTCGTGACCTCAGCCGCGTAGAAACCGCGCGTCAGATACTGGCGCTTCAGTTCCTGTTCGGCTTTGTCGACGAGCGCCTTGTCGTAGTAGCGGCCCTGGGACAGACCGACGGCGCGCAACGCCTTGATCAGGTTGTCCTTCTCGAACTCGTGCAGGCCGGAGAAATCGATTGTGCCGATGGCGGGACGCTCCGCGACCTGCACCACGACGACGTCGCCTTCCGTGGCGATCTTCACGTCATTGAAGAAACCCGTTGCGTACAGCGCGCGGATGGCTTCGGAAGCCTTCTCGTCGGTAAACGTATCGCCTTGCTTGATGGGAAGATAGGAGAACACCGTGCCGGGCTCGACCCGTTGCAGCCCTTCGATCCGAATGTCTTTCACCACAAAAGGTGTCGTCGCGTGGGCTACCAGCCCATGCGCGGCGAATGCCGCGGCTACAACCGTCTTTGGAACAAAGCGATGAGGTTTAAACAACGTGCTTCCCCAGTGTGTATAGCTGCATCAGGTCAGGCGGGCGCCATCGTACGCCGCCAGACACTTTAAAAATGGATTAAACGAGCAAGATCGTTGAACAGCGCGATCGCCGACAAGGCGACGATACAAGCCAGTCCCGCTCTTTGTAGAACGAGCTGCCAGCGATCCGATACGGCTTTGCCGGTAACAGCTTCAACCAGATAATATAACAGATGCCCCCCGTCCAATACCGGTATTGGTAAAAGGTTGAGCACGCCGAGGCTTATGCTGACAAGGGCGAGGAACGACAGGAATGCTGACGGACCGAGCCTCGCGCTCTTGCCCGCATAGTCCGCGATGGTCACGGGACCGGACAGGTTCTTCAGCGACGCTTCGCCCGTAATCATCCGCCCGAACATCCGCACCGAGTACACCGCGAGATCCCACGTGCGATGCGCGCCGAGGCGCAGGCTTTCGACGGGACCATAGCGGACGTCGATGGACGGCACCTGGGTCGCGAGTTCGGCGCCAATGCGGCCAATCGGCTGACCCGTCGCTTCGTCGCGCTGCGCGGCCGGCACGATGGTCAGATTCTGTAATGCGACCGGCTGGTTCTTCGCGCCGCGCTCGATTTGCAGCACGACGGGCTTGCCCGCGTGCGACTTGATGTAGTTGATGAAGGTGGTTGCATTGTCGGCCGGACGACCGTCGACCGCGCGGATGCGATCGCCAGCCAGCAAGCCCGCGTTCAATGCCGCGCTGCCCGGCTGCACGCCCGCCACCGACAGCGTGCCGCCGCCCGGCTCGAAACCCAGGCGCGACATGAAGTCGTCATCGACCTCCTTGTCGGAAAGATTCTGCAAGTCGAGCGGAAAGTCGAAAGTGCCGTGCGCGTCCTTCGCGGTCAGCACGACGCGCTTGTGATCGAATGCGGCGCCCAGCAGCTTCCAGCGCAGATCGGACCACGAACGCACAGGCTCCGATTCGCCCGCATTCGCATCCCGCACGGCCACCACCTTCTCGCCGCCGTCGAAGCCGGCGCGCGCGGCAACCGTATCGGCAGCGGGCGCCGCGACGATCGCCGCGGGCTCGGTGACGCCTGTCGCGAACACGGCCGCGAACAGCACGATGGCGAGGATGAAGTTCGCGACCGGACCAGCCGCCACGATCGCAATGCGCTTGCCGACGGATTGACGATTAAACGCGCGCGGCAAGTCGGCGGGCGCGATGGGCGCGCCCTCTTCCCGCTCGTCGAGCATCTTCACGTAGCCGCCGAGCGGCAGCGCCGCGATGGTCCACTCGGTGCCCGTCTTCTTGCTGACCCAGCGCGCGAGCGGCTTGCCGAAGCCGATCGAGAAACGCAACACCTTGACGCCGCACAGGCGCGCGATGCTGTAGTGGCCATACTCATGGACGACCACCAGGACGCCAATCGCGACTGCGAAGGCGACCACTTCGATCAGCAGATTCATAAACGCCTCACTGGACGGCGCGTTCCGTAAGGCGTGCGCCCGCCGGCAGAGCGTCGATATAGGCGTGGGCGGCGCGGCGCGCGGCGGCGTCGGCATCGACCACGTCGGCGAGGCTCGACGCCTCGCGGTTGGGCAAAGTGTTCAGCACGGCGTCGACCACCTGTGCGATCGCCGTGAAGCCGATGCGTCGCGAGAGGAACGCCTCGACGGCGATCTCGTTGGCCGCATTGAGCGCGGCGCTCGCCACGCCGCCTTCGGCCAGCGCCTTCATCGCCAACGCGAGACACGGAAAGCGCGTGTAATCCGGCTTCTCGAACGACAACTGCGCGATCTGCGCGAGATCGAGTTGCGCGACGCCCGAATCCACACGATCCGGAAACGCCAGCGCGTGAGCGATCGGCGTGCGCATGTCGGGATTACCCAGTTGCGCGAGCACCGATCCATCCGCGTACGACACCAGCGAGTGAATCACGCTTTGCGGATGAATCAGCACGTCGATACGATCGCCGGGCAGATTGAACAGCCAATGCGCCTCGATCACTTCGAGGCCTTTGTTCATCATCGTCGCGGAATCGACCGAGATCTTGCGGCCCATGACCCAGTTCGGATGCTTGCAGGCTTCTTCCGGCGTAACGTCGACGAGACTGGACGGCTCGCGCGTGCGGAACGGCCCGCCCGACGCGGTCAAAATGATTTTCGACACGCCGCCATGCAGCGCCGATTCGCGCGGCAGGCACTGGAAGATCGCGTTGTGCTCGCTGTCGACGGGCAGCAGGATCGCGCCGTTATCGCGCACTGCGTCCATGAAGATCGAGCCCGACATCACGAGCGCTTCCTTGTTTGCGAGCAGGATGCGCTTGCCGGCACGCGCCGCCGCGAGACTCGGCTCGAGACCCGCCGCGCCGACAATGGCCGCGACCACGGTATCGCAGCCTTCGCTCTTCGACACGTCGACGAGCGCCTGCGGGCCGTATGTCACCTCTGTCTTGCAGCCGGCGGCGCGCAGTTTCGCGGCGACGCTCGCAGCCGTGTCGGCATCGCCGACCACGGCCACTTCGGGCTGAAAGCGCAGGCACTGCTCGACGAGCTTGTCGCCGTTGCGATGTGCCGTCAGTGCATAGACCGAAAAGCGTTCAGGATGACGCGCGACGACGTCGAGCGTGCTGTCTCCGATCGAGCCCGTGGAACCGAGCAAAGTGAGTCGTTTTTGCATATCTCTATCTCTAGCCGATGGCTACGACAACAGCAGCATCGCGAGCGGCAGCACCGGCAACAAAGCGTCGATGCGGTCGAGCACGCCGCCGTGGCCCGGCAGCAGGTTGCTCGAATCCTTCACGCCGGCCTGGCGCTTGAGCATCGACTCGAACAGATCGCCCACCACGCTGAACACGACCAGCAGCGTCAGCGTGGCAAACGCACGAGCGCCGCCCAGATGGTCGGGCAGCGCAGTAAACAAGGTCGGCGCGAAGGCGTGGGTGAGAACGGCCACGGCCGCGACGATCATCACGGCAAGCCACCCGCCGATGGCCCCTTCCCAGGTCTTGCCGGGGCTGATGGACGGCGCGAGCTTGTGCTTTCCGAACGCCTTACC
>BBSL01000455.1 GCA_001319865.1 Burkholderia sp. E7m39
CGCGCCCATTCCCACGCGGCAAACACGACGACGAACGCGATCAGCGCGCCGAAGCCGCCGATCGGCGCCCACAGCGTGACCGGAATGAGAATGGCCAGCAGGACGATCGCCGTGATGACACGGGTTTTTAGCATGGAAGCGAATCGGCGTTTTGCGATTGCGGTTCGAGCTGCGCGCTGGTGCGGCCGAAGCGGCGCTCACGCCCGGTGTAGGACGCGATGGCGCGGCCAAGCGCGTCGGCGTCGAAGTCCGGCCAGTAGGTGTCGGTGAAATAGAACTCGGTGTACGCGAGCTGCCACAGCAGGAAGTTGCTGATGCGCTGCTCGCCGCCCGTGCGGATGAACAAATCCGGTTCGGGTGCGTAGGCCATCGCGAGGTGCCCGGCGAAGGCTTCCTCGCTGATCTCGACGGGACGCCCTGCCGCCACCGACTGCTCGGCCAGCTTGCGCGTGGCCTGCATGATGTCCCAGCGGCCGCCGTAGTTCGCGGCGATCGTCAGCGTGAGACGCGTGTTTTTCGCCGTCTTGGTTTCGGCGCGCGCGATCAGGTCCTGGATTTTCTTGTCGAACATCGACAGATCGCCAACCACGCGCAGACGGATGCCATTTGCGTGCAGCTTGCCGATCTCGCGCTCGAGCGCGGTGACAAACAGGCGCATCAGGAACGAGACTTCGTCAGTCGGACGGCGCCAGTTTTCGGAACTGAATGCGAACAGCGTCAGATATTCGACGCCTTGCCGCGCGCACGCCTCGACGGCTGCGCGTACGGCGTCGACGCCGCGCGTATGCCCCGCGACGCGGGGCAGACGGCGTTGAGTCGCCCAACGACCATTGCCGTCCATGATGATCGCGATATGACGCGGTACGGCTGAAACGTCAGGGACGCGAACGGTTGAGCTTGTATAGGTCATGGCCGTCGGGAAAAGCTGCAAAGAAAGAAACGATGATCAGTGAAAGTTCGTCTGTCTGGTGTACGCCAGACCATCAAACCGTCATGATCTCGCCTTCCTTGGTCTGCACCAGCCTGTCGATTTCGGCCACGAACTTGTCCGTCAGCTTCTGGACGTCGTCGCCTGCACGGCGCTCGTCGTCTTCCGAAATTTCCTTGTCTTTCACGAGCTTTTTCAGTTGCTCGTTGGCGTCGCGGCGCAGATTACGCACGGCCACCTTGGCCGTTTCGCCTTCGCTCTTGACGACCTTCGTCAGCTCCTTGCGGCGCTCTTCCGTGAGGGGAGGCATCGGCACGCGGATCACGTCGCCGTGCGAAGCCGGGTTCAGGCCGAGATCCGACTCGCGGATCGCCTTTTCGACCACGCCGACCATCTTCTTTTCCCACGGCTGCACGCCGATCGTGCGGGCGTCGACGAGCGTCAGGTTCGCGACCTGCGAGATCGGCACAGGCGAGCCGTAATAGTCGACCTGGATGTGATCGAGCAGGCCCGTGTGCGCACGGCCCGTGCGGATTTTCGACAGATCGTTCTTGAACGCGTCGAGCGAGCGCTGCATCTTTTGCTCAGCGCCTTTCTTGATGTCAGCCACAGACATGATTAAACCTCCGAACCTTCAAAACGATGCGGGCCCGTCAGCGCCAGAGGCTGCGCCCAAGCCCGCGCTCAAGCCCACAGACGTGAAAGAGAGTTTACACGTGGACGAGCGTGCCTTCGTCCTCGCCCAACACGATGCGCTTGAGCGCGCCCGGCTTGACGATCGAAAACACGCGGATGGGGAGCTTCTGGTCGCGGCACAGCGCGAACGCCGTCGCGTCCATCACCTGCAGATTGCGACCGATTGCCTCATCGAAACTGATCGTCGTGTAACGCGTGGCCGACGGGTCCTTTTTCGGGTCGGCGGAATAGACGCCGTCCACCTTGGTCGCCTTCAACACGACTTCCGCGCCCACTTCCGAACCGCGCAGCGCCGCTGCCGTGTCCGTCGTAAAGAACGGGTTACCCGTGCCGGCCGCGAAAATCACGACCTTGCCTTCTTCGAGCTGACGGATCGCGCGCGGACGGATATACGGCTCGACGACCTGGTCCATGCGCAGCGCCGACTGCACGCGAGCCTCGATGCCGGCGTGACGCATCGCGTCCTGCAGCGCCAGCGCATTCATCATCGTGGCCAGCATGCCCATGTAGTCGGCTGTCGCACGGTCCATGCCCGCTGCGCCGCCCGCCACACCGCGAAAGATGTTGCCGCCGCCGATCACGACCGCCAGCTGCGTGCCGAGCCGCACCACCTCGGCCACGTCCGCCACCATTCTTTCGATCGTCGCGCGATTGATGCCAAATGCATCGTCGCCCATCAGGGCTTCGCCAGAGAGTTTGAGGAGGACGCGTTTATAGGCAGTGGGCATAGAGATATCCGGATCGCGCTGAGCAGGGCAAAAAAAGCCGCCAAACAACAGGAACTAACTGTAGGGGTGAAATACGGGTTCGGGCAAGCGCCGCCAAATTGATGCGCCTCGATGACGCTCGAGGCGCGCCAACCGCTTGATGCGACGCGCCTTTTCGCGCGCACAGCCCGGCGGCGCTGCCGGCCGCGGCGAAGTCCAGCCCCGCCGCGGGTGAAACGGTAATACGTAAAACTTAAACGAAGCTTATTGTTGCTTTGCAGCAGCGACTTGCGCGGCGACTTCAGCGGCAAAGTCGTCCTGGCGCTTCTCGATGCCTTCGCCGACCACGAACAGCGCGAACTTCTGCACGCTCGAACCGGCTGCCTTCAGCATCTGTTCGATCGTCTGCTTGTCGTTCTTCACGAACGGCTGGTTCAGCAGCGAGACTTCCTTCAGATACTTCTGAACCGAACCATCGACCATCTTCGCGACGATCTCGGCCGGCTTGCCCGATTCCGCAGCCTTCTGCTCAGCGATGCTGCGCTCCTTGGCGATCAGGTCGGCCGGAACGTCGTCCGACGACAGCGAGACCGGCTTCATCGCGGCGATGTGCATCGCGACGTCCTTGCCGACCTGCTCGTCCGCGCCCGTGTACTCGACCAGCACGCCGATACGCGTGCCGTGCAGGTACGCAGCCAGCTTGTTCGACGTTTCGAAACGGGCGAAACGGCGGATCGACAGGTTTTCGCCGATCTTGCCGACCAGCGCCGAGCGCACTGCGTCGACCGTCGAGCCGTCGAGTGCCAGCGCCGACAGTGCCGCCACGTCAGCCGGATTCTGTTTGACGACCAGCTCGGCAACCTTCTTCGAGAAGCCGATGAAGTCGTCGTTCTTCGAAACGAAGTCGGTTTCGCAGTTCAGTTCGACGATCGCGCCAACGCCGCCCTCGATGAACGAAGCGATCACGCCTTCAGCCGTCACGCGCGACGCCGCCTTGCTCGCCTTGTTGCCGAGCTTCACGCGCAGCAGTTCTTCCGCGCGCGCCATGTCGCCGTCGGCTTCCGTCAGCGCCTTCTTGCATTCCATCATCGGCGCGTCGGTCTTCGCGCGCAGTTCTGCCACCATGCTTGCGGTAATTGCCGCCATCATTCGCTCCTTGAGTCTGTCTGTCACACGCCGCCCGCATTCGATGCCGGCGGCAGAATTTCGTTTCAGCGCAGCGCATTTATTTCCGCACTGCCGCATGAGCGTTGCTGCTGCTCATTCAGATCGTCGCGACTTAAAAAAAGGGGGCCTATAGAGAGCCCCCTTTTTTGCCGGACACAGGGTGCTTTACGCTTCCCCGTTGACCTCGACGAACTCGTCGCCGTCGCCGCCGCGAACAGCCTGCACGACTTCGTTGACCGCGTTCGCACGGCCTTCGAGGATAGCGTCAGCCACGCCTTGCGTGTACAGCGCGACAGCCTTGCTGGCGTCGTCGTTGCCCGGGATCACGTAGTCCACGCCTTCCGGCGAGTGGTTCGTGTCGACCACGGCGATGACGGGCACGCCCAGCTTGTTCGCTTCCGTCACGGCAATCTTGTGATAGCCGACGTCGACGACGAAAATTGCGTCAGGAATACCGCCCATGTCCTTCACGCCGCCAATCGACTTTTGCAGCTTGGCGATTTCGCGTTCGAACAGCAGCGCTTCCTTCTTGCTCATCTTTTCGAGCTCGCCCGCCTCGACTGCCGCTTCCATGTCCTTCAGGCGCTTGATCGAAACCTTCAGCGTCTTGAAGTTGGTCAGCATGCCGCCGAGCCAGCGTGCGTTGACGTACGGCATGCCCGCGCGCTGCGCCGCTTCAGCGATCGTGTCGCGCGATTGACGCTTCGTGCCAACGAACAGGATCGTGCCGCGGTTCGCTGCCAGTTGACGCACGTACTTCAGCGCGTCGTTGTACATCGGCAGCGTCTTTTCGAGGTTGATGATGTGAATCTTGTTGCGATGGCCGAAGATGAAGGGGGCCATCTTGGGGTTCCAGAAGCGCGTCTGGTGACCGAAGTGGACACCGGCTTCCAGCATCTGACGCATGGTAACTGCCATGAAAATCTCCGCTAGGGTTGGGTCTTAAGCCGGCTGCCGTATCCGCCGCGCCGTTTTCCCTATCTGGAAAACCTGACGCCGCGAACACCCTGGGTGCGCCGGCTTGCGAATCTCGCGAACTGCGCTGCCGGAAACTTTGCCGCCCCGACCCCGCTCCTTCGTTCACGAGGAAAGCCTGCCGCCAGCTAGGTGACCAACACGCGTTAAAACGAGTTGAACATTCAAACTGGCGATTGACTTAGCCAATGAGTATAGCACGCGAGCATTGCAGGACTCAACCTGCGCGGTAGCCCCGCCGCCCGGCCCGGGTTGCACCGTGCTGCCGCCAACGGCACGACGCGCGGGAGCGCCGGAGCCGCAGCGGACGCCCGCCCATGGCATCGCCCGATGCCCAGCCGGTCCGCAAAACGCTGCGACAGCAGGAATAAGGTGCGATAATTACACGATAACCCGCTTTTCAGGCCCGACTCATGGCTATTACGCTCAAAAACGAAGACGATATCGCGCAGATGCGCATCGCCGGACGGCTCGCGAGCGAGGTGCTCGACTACATCACGCCGTTCGTCAAGCCCGGCGTCACGACGGGCGAACTCGACCGCCTGTGCCACGAATACATGACGAACGTGCAAGGCACGATTCCCGCGCCGCTCAATTACCAGCCGCCCGGCTATCCGCCGTTTCCAAAGGCCGTTTGCACGTCCGTGAACGACGTGATCTGCCACGGCATTCCCGGCGACAAGGCGCTGAAGAACGGCGACGCGCTCAATATCGACGTCACCGTCATCAAGAACGGCTATTACGGCGACACGAGCCGCATGTTCATCGTCGGCGAAGGGTCGATCATGGCGAAGCGCCTCGTCCAGACCACATATGAATGCATGTGGCTCGGCATCGAGCAGGTGCGCCCGGGCGCGCATCTCGGCGACATCGGCTACGCGATCCAGAAGCATGCGGAAGGACTCGGCTACAGCGTCGTGCGCGAATACTGCGGCCACGGCATCGGCCAGGTGTTCCACGACGACCCGCAGGTGCTGCACTACGGCCGCCCCGGCACGGGCATCGAACTGCAGGCGGGCATGATCTTCACGATCGAGCCGATGATCAACGCCGGCCGCCGCGACATCCGCACGATGCCCGACCAGTGGACCGTCAAGACGAAGGATCGCAGCCTGTCGGCGCAATGGGAGCACACCATTCTCGTCACGCCGACGGGTTACGAGGTGCTCACCGTCTCCGCCGGCACGCCCGCCCGCCCGCACATCGTGGCCGCCGCCACGGCCTGACCATTCTCGTCGCCCGCCGCCTATGAGTAGCGTTCCCGCTGTCGCCCTTTCCGATGCCACGTCACTCAAGGCGGATTACAAGGTGGCCAAAAACCCGCTGCTGGACCGCTTCAAGACCGCGACCAACGTCGATACGCTAATGCGTTCGCTCGCGCGCATCACCGACGACGCGCTGCGCGGCGCGTGGGCCGCGTGCGACCTTCCCGCGTCGCTGGCGCTGCTGGCCGTGGGCGGATTCGGGCGCGGCGAGCTCGCGCCCCATTCGGACATCGACATCCTGGTGCTGCTGCCGGACGAGCCCGTGCCGCATCTCGAGTCGCGCATCGAGCGGTTTATTGGACTTGCATGGGATCTCGGGCTGGAACTGGGCAGCAGCGTGCGCACGGTGTCCCAGTGCATCGAAGAAGCCGCGAACGACGTGACCGTGCAAACCTCGCTGCTGGAAGCGCGGCGCATCGTTGGCAGCACGACGCTGTTTGAGAGTTTTTCGCTGCGCTACCGTGACGCGCTCGATCCGCGCGCGTTTTTCCAGGCGAAAGTCCTGGAAATGCGACAGCGTCATGCGAAATTTCAGGACACACCCTACGCGCTCGAGCCGAACATCAAGGAAAGTCCGGGTGGCTTGCGAGATCTCCAGCTGATTCTGTGGGTCACGCAAGCGGCAGGTTTTGGCAGCAGCTGGCGCGAACTGGACCAGCGCGGCCTGATCACCGACCGCGAAGCACGCGAGCTGCGCCGCAACGAAGGCTTCCTGAAGACGCTTCGCGCCCGCCTGCACGTGCTGGCGGGACGTCGCCAAGACATTCTGGTGTTCGACCTGCAAAATCCGCTCGCCGAGAGTTTCGGTTTCAAGGCAACGTCGACGCGGCGTGCCAGCGAGCAGTTGATGCGCCGCTACTATTGGGCCGCCAAAGCGGTCACTCAGCTGTCGACGATTCTGATCCAGAACATCGAGGCCCAGCTTTTTCCTAGCACGAGCGGCATTACGCGCGTCTTGTCCGATCGCTTCGTCGAGAAGCAGGGCATGCTGGAAATCGCCAGCGACGACGTATTCGAGCGCGAACCGAACGCGATCCTCGAAGCGTTCCTGCTGTATGAGGAAACGCCGGGCGTCAAGGGTCTGTCGGCGCGGACGCTGCGCGCGCTGTACAACGCGCGCGACAAAATGGATCAGCACTGGCGCCGTGACCCGGAAAACCGGCGCCTGTTCATGGAAATCCTGAAGCAGCCGCAGGGCGTCACGCACGCAATGCGTCTGATGAACCAAACGAGCGTACTGGGGCGTTATCTGCTGAACTTCCGCCGTATCGTCGGACAGATGCAGCATGATCTGTATCACGTCTATACGGTCGATCAGCACATTCTGATGGTGCTTCGGAACATGCGGCGGTTCGCGGTTGCCGAGCATGCGCATGAATATCCGTTCTGCAGCCAGCTGATCGCGAACTTCGAGCGGCCCTACGTGCTGTACGTCGCGGCACTGTTCCACGACATCGCGAAGGGCCGCGGCGGCGACCACTCGACGCTCGGCATGGCCGACGCGCGCCGCTTCTGCCGCGATCACGGCATCGGCGCGGAAGACACGGCGCTGATCGTGTGGCTGGTCCAGCATCACCTGACGATGAGCCAGGTCGCGCAGAAACAGGACACGAGCGATCCTGAAGTGATCAAACGCTTCGCGGATCTCGTCGCCAACGAGCGGAGCCTCACCGCGCTCTACCTGCTGACGGTCGCCGATATCCGCGGCACTAGCCCGAAAGTATGGAACACGTGGAAGGGCAAGCTGCTCGAAGACCTGTACCGCGCGACGCTCGCCGTGCTAGGCGGCGCCCGCCCCGATGCGCACTCGGAGCTCAAGCAACGCCAGGAAGAAGCGCTCGCGCTGCTGCGGCTCGAAACCGTGCCCGAGAACGCGCACCGCGCGCTGTGGGACAAGCTCGACGTCGGCTATTTTCTGCGCCACGACGCCGCCGATATCGCATGGCAAACGCGCGTGCTGCATCGCCACGTCGAGACGCCGACGCCGATCGTCCGCGCGCGGCCGTCGCCTATCGGCGAGGCGCTGCAGGTGCTGGTCTACGTGAAGGACCGCCCTGACCTGTTCGCAGGCATTTGCGCGTATTTCGACCGCAACGCGCTGTCCGTGCTGGACGCGCGCGTGAGCACGACCCGGCACGGTTACGCGCTCGACAACTTCCTCGTCGCGCATACGGAGCAGGACGTCCACTATCGCGACATCGCCAATCTCGTCGAGCAGGAGCTGACGGAGCGCCTGACGGCGCAGGGCACGCTGCTGCCGGAGCCGTCCAAGGGTCGTCTGTCGCGCCTGTCGCGCACCTTCCCGGTGACGCCGCGCGTCGACCTGCGGGCCGACGAGCGCGGCCAGTATTACATCCTGTCCGTGTCGGCCAACGACCGGCCGGGCCTTCTTTATTCGATCGCGCGCGTGCTGGCCGAGCACCGGGTCGGCGTCCACGCGGCGCGGATCAATACGCTCGGCGAACGCGTCGAGGACGTGTTCCTACTCGACGGACACGGCCTCTCGGACAACCGACGACAAATCCAGGTCGAAACCGAGCTGCTGCGCGCGATCGCAGTGTGAGATTTCATGCGAGTC
>BBSL01000456.1 GCA_001319865.1 Burkholderia sp. E7m39
TCGCGCGAGCGCGGCGATTCGTCGTTGAACGCCGCGCGACGGGCGATCGTCCTGCGCGCGCGGCAGGCACAGGTTCGCGCGAGCGCGGCAATTCGCCTTCGTTCGAGCGGTCTTCGTCGGAGCGCCGTGCACCAGGCGAGCGTCCCGTCCGGAAAGATCGTGCGGACGTGGCGAGCGGATTCCGCCGGGACGCGGGAGCGCAAAGCGAACGACGCAGCTTCTCCGATCGCCCGGCGCGCTCGGGCGCTTCGACGGGCGCTGGCGAACGCCCTTCACGCTTCGCGCGCGACGACGATGCGCGCGGCGCGCGGCGCGGCCCTCGTGAGAGCGACGAACGCCGTGGCGCGCCGCGCACCACCCGCGCCGCCGACGGTGCGCCGCCGCGGGAACGCACCGAGCGACGTTATCGCGACGACGCCAGCGAAGGCCGCGCACCGCGCGGTCCGCGTCGCGAACAACCGGAAGCACGCGGCGAGCGCGCCTCCGGCCGACCTGCACGCCCTGCCAAAACCGCCTACGACGATCGTGGCGCGCAGCAAGAGCGCCGGCCCCCCGCCGAAGGTGCGCCGCGCCGTGCGCGCAGCGACGACGCGCCAAGCCACACCGAACGCCGCGCCTACGCCAGGCCCGTGAAAGCCGCTTACCCGGACCGCGCCGCCGATGCGCCGCCCGCCGCGGCGAAGCCGGCGCCGCGCGCGACGAAAGCAAAGCGTGATGCGCGCTCCGTCGAGGACAGCTTCGACCGCCCGGCGCGTTTCGACCGCCCAGCGGAAAAGCCGGCCCGCAAGGTGCGACCGGCGGCAGCGCCGCGCCAGCGGGACGAAGGAGAATACAACGATGCGCCCGGCAATCTGCGCCTGTCGAAGCTGATGTCCGAGCTCGGCCTGTGCTCACGCCGCGAAGCCGACGAGTGGATCGAAAAGGGCTGGGTGACCGTCGACGGCGTCGTCGTCGATACGCTCGGCACGAAGGTCCGCCCCGATGCCGACATCCAGATCGACCCCGCCGCACAAGCGGCCCAAATGAAGCAGGTGACGATCGTCCTGCACAAGCCCGTGGGCTACGTGTCGGGCCAGGCGGAAGACGGCTACGAGCCGGCCGTGACGCTCGTCAAACCCGAGAATCGCTGGGACGGCGACCGCACGGACATCCGCTTTTCGGCCGCGCATCTGCGCCAGCTGGCTCCCGCAGGACGTCTCGATATCGATTCGACCGGCCTGCTGGTGCTGACCCAGGACGGGCGCATCGCCAAGCAGTTGATCGGCGGCCATTCGGAAATCGACAAGGAATATCTGGTGCGCGTCACGTACGGGGATGTCGAAACGGACGTCGAACAGCAGTTTCCGCCCGAAAGCCTCGCGAGACTGCGTCACGGTCTCGAACTCGACGGCGTGCCGCTCAAGCCGGCGATGGTCAGCTGGCAGAACGGCGAACAGTTGCGCTTCGTGCTGCGCGAAGGCAAGAAGCGTCAGATTCGCCGCATGTGCGAGCTGGTAGGTCTGCACGTGGTCGGCCTGAAGCGCGTCCGGATGGGCCGCGTGGTGCTCGGCGCGTTGCCGCCGGGACAGTGGCGCTATCTGAGCCCGGACGAGTCGTTCTGAGCCTGGGCAGCGCCGATCCAAGAGCGCCTGCCGACACGAAAAAGCCCGCTGTTGCGGGCTTTTCTTTTTCCTTCTCCTGTTCGGCTCCGCCGCCCTGAACGACGCGCCGGTTCAATCGTCCGCTTTCGGATCGAGATCCGGAAATAGCACCTCCGTGAAGCCGAACTTGGAGAAATCCGTAATCCGCATCGGGTACAGCTTGCCGATCAGGTGATCGCACTCGTGCTGGACGACACGCGCGTGAAACCCCTCGGCGACACGATCGATGGGCTTGCCGAACTGGTCGAAGCCATGATAGCGGATCATCGACAGCCGGCTCACCGCGCCGCGTAGGCCCGGCACCGACAGACAGCCCTCCCAGCCTTCTTCCGTATCCAGCGATACGGGCGTGATGGTCGGATTGATCAGCACCGTTTCGGGCACGGAAGGCGCGTCGGGATAGCGCTCGTTATGGCCAAAACCGAAGATCACCACCTGAAGGTCGACGCCGATCTGCGGGGCGGCAAGACCCGCGCCGTTGGCGTCGTGCATCGTTTCGAACATGTCCCGGACGAGCTCGTGCAGTTCGGGCGTGTCGAAGTGATCAACAGGCTTTGCGATGCGCAACAGGCGCGGATCACCCATCTTGAGGATTTCGTGGATCATGTTGTGTGCCCCTCCAGGAGCTTACGCATACCATCTTCGTCGAGAACGGGGATGCCAAGTTCCTCGGCTTTCGCGAGCTTGCTGCCCGCTTCCGCGCCCGCCACTACGTAGTCGGTCTTCTTCGATACCGAGCCCGCCACCTTCGCGCCGGCCGCTTCCAGCAACTCCTTCGCCTCGTCGCGGCCCATGTTGGGCAGCGTGCCCGTCAGCACCACCGTCTTGCCCGCCAGCACGCCCTGCGGCGCCTTCGGCGCGGGCGGACCTTCCGGCCACGTCACCTTGCCGGGCGCCCGCAACTGCTCGATGACCGTGCGGTTGTGCTCTTCGGCGAAGAACTGGTGGATCGCCTCGGCGACCACGGGCCCCACATCGTTCACTTCGAGCAGTTCGTCGACGCTCGCGTCCATGATGGGATTGAGCGAGCCGAAGTGCTTCGCCAGATCCTTTGCCGTCGACTCGCCCACGTGCCGGATACCGAGCGCATAAATGAAGCGGGCAAGCGTGGTGTGCTTGGCTTTTTCTAGCGAGTCGAGCAGGTTCTGCGCCGACTTTTCCGCAAAGCGGTCGAGTTCAGCGAGCGTTGCAAAACCCAGATTGAACAGATCGGCAGGGGTGCGCACCAGATTCAGTTCGACAAGTCGGTCGATGATCTTCTCGCCCAGACCGTCGATATCGAGCGCGCGACGCTGCGCGAAATGCCACAACGCTTGCTTGCGCTGCGCAGGACAGAACAGGCCGCCCGTGCAGCGCGCAATCGCTTCGTCGGGCAGACGCTCGATTGCCGAGCCGCATACGGGGCATTGCGTCGGCATGACGAACTCATGTGCATCTGCCGGCCGGCGATCGAGCAGCGCGCCCACTACCTCGGGAATCACGTCGCCCGCGCGCCTCACGATCACGGTATCGCCGATGCGGATGTCCTTGCGGCGTACTTCGTCCTCGTTATGGAGCGTCGCGTTGGTCACCGTCGCGCCGCCGACGAACACCGGCTCGAGCCGGGCGACTGGCGTGATCGCGCCCGTGCGGCCAACCTGCACATCGATCGCGACAAGTTTGGTGAGCGCTTCCTGGGCCGGAAACTTATGCGCAAGCGCAAAGCGCGGCGCACGCGACACAAAGCCGAGCGCGTCCTGCTGATCGCGCCGGTTGACCTTGTAGACGACGCCATCGATGTCGTACGGCAGCCTGTCGCGCTTCTCGCCTACCTTGCGGAAAAAACCAAGCAGCCCTTCGGCGCCCTCAACCACGGCGCGCTCCGTGTTCACGGGCAACCCCATCTCGTGATACCAGTCGAGCAGTTCGCTGTGCGTGGCGGGCATCTCGACCCCGTCCAGCACACCGATGCCATATGCGAAGAACGACAGCGGACGCTGCGCGGTGATCTTCGGATCGAGCTGCCTCAAGCTGCCCGCCGCTGCGTTGCGCGGATTCGCGAACTCGCGCTGGTCCGCGTCGCGCTGACGCTGGTTCAGCTTGTCGAAATCGCGCTTGAACATCAGCACTTCGCCGCGCACGTCGACCACTTTTGGTACGCGCTTGCCCTTGAGCGTGAGCGGAATCGAACGGATGGTGCGCACGTTCTCCGTCACGTCCTCGCCCGTTGCGCCGTCGCCGCGCGTGGCCGCTTGCGTGAACTTGCCATCGACGTACCGCAGCGAGATTGCAAGGCCGTCGAATTTCAGTTCGCAGGCATAGTCGACGGGACTTTGATGCAGCGTCT
>BBSL01000457.1 GCA_001319865.1 Burkholderia sp. E7m39
CGTGAAGCACCAGACAATCGTGGTTGCCACCACCCCGCGATGTCCCGCGATTGTGGAAATCCCGTTCGTTTCTTCGATCCTGTCCGCGCCCGACTCCCGGTGTCGCCGCTGGGCGTCCCAAAACTAAAATGGCCGACGATAGGGCACGCTTAAAGCAGCCAACGCGCCCCCAACGCCCGAAGCCGGCTATGACACAGCAAAACAGCAAAACCCCTCAATCCTTCACGCGCTGAACAACGGGCTTTACATCGGCCGCATGCGCATGCGCCTCATCACTGAGCACGCCGTCCGGTCCAATTTCATCTAACAATGCGACATCGCGGGCTATCACCTGCGGCAGGTGCGTGCGCAAAAACTCAACCCACGTCCTGGTCTTCGCGTCGATGAACTTGCGCGACGGGTACAACGCGTAAACATTCATCTTCTGCAACGTATAGTCCGG
This sequence comes from Burkholderia sp. E7m39, assembly GCA_001319865.1. GTDB lineage: Bacteria > Pseudomonadota > Gammaproteobacteria > Burkholderiales > Burkholderiaceae > Paraburkholderia > Paraburkholderia bengalensis. The sequence goes on from BBSL01000457.1 coordinate 443, forward strand.
CAAGACCCGCACGAGCGAACCCGTGCGCAATCCATCAATGGCCGCGTACAGCGGCAGCATGCCAATGCCCATACCCTCCCGAATGGCCACGATCAGCGATTCGGCGATGTTCACCTGCACCGGACCGCTCACCTCCAGTACTTCCATGCCGTTCGGCCCCTCGAGCGTCCATTCGTTGTGCGGAAACGCGGGCGTCTTGAGCAACAGACAATCGTGATGCTGCAGGTCGGCGGGCGTTTTGGGGGCATCGTGCGCACGTATGTAGGCGGGCGATGCGCACAAAATGCTGAATGTTGTCCCGAGCAGGAGCGACACGAGATCCGAATTCGGCAACGTCGACGCGCCAACCACGGCCACGTCCGCGCTACCTTCGAACAGATCTGGCATTTGCTGCGAGAGCGTCAGTTCGACGGCCACTTCGGGATAAAGCGCGCGATACCGCGAAATCGCGGGGAGCACGTAATGTTGTCCGATGCTCGCAAAGCTATGCATTCGTAAGATGCCTGACGGACGCTCATGCGCGCCGCTCGCTTCTTCCTCCGCATTGTCGATATCAGCAAGAATCTGCTGACATCGCTTCAGATAAGTCTCGCCGGCAGTCGTCAGCGCGAGACGCCGTGTCGATCGATTGAGCAGGCGCGTCCGAAGATGTGCCTCGAGCTCTGAGACCGCGCGGGACATCGCGCCCGTCGTCGTATTCAGCGATTGCGCTGCTGCCGTAAAGCTGCCGGCTTCGACGACGCGCACGAAGACCCGCATGTTTTGTAACGTATCCATCAATTCTTCTTGATCGACATCAAACCGTTATTGTCCGCCAGTTGCGGGCCGCCATTGTTGAGTGATCTGGAAGGGACGTTCCTGATGCCTCCCATTAATTCACGCCTTCGCGGCTCCTACAATCGGCGCCTCTAGAGCAGAAATGCGCTCCTCTATCTGCGTATTCCTCCGACAACCTCCTCGCGTGATACAGAGCCATGGAACCCCAGCATGCGATCAAGCAAGCATCGTCCGATTCATTCGGATGGCGCGCTGGCATGCTGCGCGCGATCCGCGATGCAAGTGAAGATTGGGCGACGACCGACGGCCTCATCTGGCTGCATCTGTTCAAGACGGTAGCGGCGGCGCTGCTCGCGTTGGGTATCGCGATGCTGCTCGAACTGCAGCAGCCGCGCACTGCGATGACAACCGTGTTCGTGCTGATGCAGCCGTTCAGCGGCATGGTGCTCGCAAAGAGCTTTTATCGGATCGTCGGAACGTTCGTCGGGATGCTGGCTGCGCTGCTGCTCGGCGCATTGTTCGCGCAGCAGCCCGAGCTTTACATGCTCGGGATCACGGCCTGGATGGGCGCGTGCGTGGCGGCGGCGGTCCGGTATCGGCATTTTCGGTGGTACGGTTTCGTGCTGGCTGGCTACACGGCTGTGCTGATCGGGATTCCGACTGTGATGGAACCGAACGCGTTGTTTCTCGCCGCGCTGACCCGCGCCGCGGAAGTGGCGATCGGTATCATCTGTTCGGCCGCCGTCAGTGCGTTGATCGTGCCGCGCCGATCCAGCCTGGCGTTGCAAAATGCGCTGCAATCAAGGCATCTCAATTTTACTGTCTTCGCGGTGAAGGTGCTGGATGGGGCCGTCGAGCGGGGCACTTCGCAGCGCTATTTCGCGGATCTGGTCGACGAAGTAGTGGGCTTCGAGGCGACGCGCGCGTTCGCCGCATTCGAAGATCCGGGGGTGCGCTCCCGCAGTCAGGTGCTTGCAAGGCTGAATCACGAATTCATGGATGTCTGCGCGCGCTTGCATGCGCTGCATCAATTAAGAAAGCGCCTGCGAGACAACCATTCCGTTCGAGTGCTGGAGTCGATCACGCCGTATTTTCACGAGCTTTCGCGTTTGCTAGCTGCTCACCAGGAGCGACGCTTCGATTCATCCGATGCTGCCCGTCTCGCGCTCGGACTCAAGCATGTCCAGTCGACGCTGCCGGCCAGCATGCGCGCGGCGCGCCGTCCGCTGGAATCGGGCGAACCGCAATGTCTGCCCGATTTCGATACGGCGGGCGAGCTGCTGTATCGCTTCATCGTCGAATTCGGTCGATACATCGACACCTACGCGTCGCTCGCCAGGAATCACAATCCGGCGCGCGAGCGGCCGCCCGTGCGCTACGTCAGCCGGACCAACGGCTTCGTCGTCGCGTGCACGTTTGCCCGCACGGCGGCCGTGGTCGGCGCTGTGAGCTGGTTCTGGATCGCGACGGACTGGCAGAGCGGCGGCCTGGCCGTGATCGGCGCCGCGCTCACCTGCGCATTGACGTCGTCGGCGCCGAATCCCGTCAAGCTCGGGTTGCAGATGACGGCCGGCGCGGCCTTCGCGGCGTTGGCCGGCTATCTCGTCACCTGTTACGTCTATCCCGCCATCGACGGTTTTCCGCTGCTCTGCGCGATGCTTGCGCCCGTGCTCGCGGCGGGCACGTTCCTCGCGGTGCGGCCGAAAACGGCGGGCTACGGTGTGGGCTTCACGGTGTTCTTCTGCCTGCTCGCGGCGCCCGACAACGTCGTTGTCTACGCGCCCGATCTGCTCATCAACAACGGACTCGCCCTTGTCGCGGCGATGCTCGCGACGGCGATCGGCACAGCAGTCGTTTTCCCCGTGCAGATGCCGTGGCTGATCGCGCGAATCGAGGGCGACCTGCGCAGCCAGGTGACGCTCGCGTGCAAGGCGCCGCTTGCCGGACTCGCGCAGCGCTTCCAGTCGAGCACGCACGATCTGATGAACCAGTTGCGCATGCTGTTGCCGAGGCGCTCGCGACGGCATCGCAATGCACTGCGGTGGATGCTCGTCACGCTCGAAGTCGGCCATGCCACGATCGACTTGCGCAGCGAAATCGAGCGCGCGAGCTATGCGCCCGGCATACATGCGCGCTGGAAACCCGCGCTCGATCGCGTCGCGCAAGACCTCGCGGCGCTTTTCGAGCGGCCCGACAAGGTTCGCGCCGACGCGGCGCAACGCTCGGTGCGCGCGGCGATTCGCGCGGTGCAACGCGTGCTCGAGATCGTCCACGAGGACCGCGACAGGCGCCACGATCAGCAGCGCATTCTTAGCTGCCTGCATTTCATCCGCACGGCGCTGCTCGACAAAGACGCGCCATTCGACGCGCGCTCATCCGTCCCTACGCCGTCGCCGAAAGCGCGGCTCCGCTGAAAGCCGCCCCACGCCGACAACGCCTGGCGCAAACCGATCCTGCTGCAACCAGGAAGAATGCCTTCCAGGCGCCCCTCTTAATCCAGCGCGGCCCCAGTCCTATATTTAAGTCACTGCTTACGCAGTCATCGAAACAACTGGAGAGATTCAAATGAAAGCGCTGAAGTGGGTCCTGATTGCCTGTTCGTTGTCCGCTGCCGCCGTTGCGCACGCGCAGACAGCGACGCCGGCGGACGGGAGCGCGCAACAGGTCGCACAGGCGAATACGGCAGCGCGCGTTGCGCAACCGCAAGCGCAGGGCCGCGTGCCGAAGCCGGCACAAAAGACCAACGAGTGTGTCGGTCCCGTGAGCTATTGCGTGATGTATTTCGGCAGCTGACGCGAGCGGCAGCGCGCAGCCATCGCAACACAACATCGGACGACAAGCCGAATCGAGCGGCGACGCACGACGCACACCCCGACAAGATGTGCGCTTCCGTTGCCGCGTGGGTGACACTGGAGAGACTTTCAATCATGTACGAAGACCGGATTCGTTGCGCCGCATTGCGCAGCAAAATCACCTCGGCGGCGCAGGCTGCGCTGCTGATCGACGATGGGATGCGCGTCGGCGCGAGCGGCTTTACGCGCGCAGGAGACGCGAAGGCGGTGCCCGTCGCGCTCGCCGAACGCGCGCGCAACGAGAACAAGCCGCTGCGCATCACGTTGATGACGGGCGCTTCGCTCGGTCATGGCGTCGATAGCGTGCTGACGGATGCCGGCGTGCTCGCGCGCCGTCTGCCGTTCCAGGTTGACAACACGCTGCGCAAGGCGATCAATCGCGGCGACGTGATGTTCGTCGACCAGCACCTGTCCGAAACCGTCGAGATGCTGCGTGCCGGTCAGCTCGGCAAGCTCGATGTCGCGATCATCGAAGCCGTCGCGATCACGGAAACGGGCGGCATCGTGCCGAGCACATCCGTCGGCAATTCGGCGAGCTTTGCGATTCTCGCCGACAAGGTCATCGTCGAAATCAATCTGGCGCAGCCGCTCGCGCTCGAAGGGCTGCACGACGTCTGGATTCCGGGCCGCCGTCCGCATCGCGATCCGCTGCCCATCGTGCGTCCCAGCGACCGCGTCGGCACGACGGCCATCGAGATTCCGCCCGAGAAGATCGCCGCGATCGTCATCACCGACAAGCCGGACAGCCCGTCGACCGTGCTGCCCGCCGACGAAGACACGGCGCGCATCGCCCGTCATCTGATCGAGTTCATGCAGCACGAGGTCTCGCACGGACGCATGCCGTCGCCGCTGCCGCCGTTGCAGGCGGGCATCGGCACGATCGCGAACGCGGTGCTGGCCGGTTTTGTCGAGTCGCCGTTCGAGCCGTTTCCGATCTACTCGGAAGTCCTGCAGGATTCGACCTTTGACCTGATGGATGCCGGCAAGGTGACATTCGCGTCGGGCGCATCGATCACGTTGTCGGAGAAACGCCAGGCGCAGGTGTTCGGCGATCTCGCGCGCTATCGCGACCGGCTGGTGCTGCGCCCGCAGGAAGTCAGCAACCATCCCGAAGTGATCCGGCGTCTCGGTCTGATTGCGCTGAACACGGCGCTCGAGTTCGACATTTACGGCAACGTGAACTCGACGCACGTGGGCGGCACGCACATGATGAACGGCATCGGCGGGTCGGGCGATTTCGCGCGCAATGCTTCGTGCGCGATCTTCGCGACGAAGTCCATCGCGAAGGACGGGGCGATTTCGAGCGTCGTGCCGATGGTCCCGCACGTCGACCACAACGAACACGATGTCGATATCGTCGTGACGGAAATCGGCCTTGCCGATCTGCGCGGACTCGCGCCGCGCGAACGCGCTTCGCTGATCATCGACAAGTGCGTGCATCCCCTTTATCGCGATCTGCTGCGCGATTACTATCGCGACGCACTGCGCTTCGGCGGGCAGACGCCGCACGTGTTGCGCGAGGCATTCGCATGGCACGCGCGCTTTCAGGAAACGGGATCGATGCTGCCGGAGGAGAAGGTCACGGCCTGATGCAGACCCTGCGACGCCTCAGGCGCCGCTGCCGACCAGACGCAAACGCGTGATTTCCGACGGCGCGCCCAGACGTTTCGGCGGTCCCCAATAACCGGTGCCGCGGCTCGTATAGACCCACAGGTTATCGAGCCGCGAAAGACCGGCAACGAATGGCTGCTGCAGGCGCACGGCAAAATTCCACGGGAAAAACTGGCCGCCATGCGTATGGCCGGACAGTTGCAGCGTGAAGCCCGCATCGGCGGCGGCTTCCGCCGTGCGCGGCTGATGGGCGAGCAGCACCTTGATCAGCACGTCGCCGGGCGCGCCTTCGAGGGCCGCCGCGGGATCGCTTTCATGCGCGGGATCGAAGTGCCCCGCCGAATAGTCGGTGACGCCGGCGATCACGGCCTGCGCGCCGTCATGCTCGACGACGACATGTTCGTTGAGCAGCACATGCAGGCCGAGCCGCTGAAACTCCGCGATCCACGCATCGGCGCCCGAATAATATTCGTGATTCCCCGTCACCAGATACGCGCCGTGCCGCGCGGACAGGCGCGACAACGGCCGCGTGTGATCGGACAGATGCTCGACGCTGCCGTCGACGACATCGCCCGTCACGGCAATCAGGTCGGGTTCGAGCCGGTTCACGGCATCCACGATGGCATCGACGTAGCCGCGCTTGATCGTCGGCCCGACGTGGATGTCGCTGATCTGCACGATCGTGAAGCCGTCCAGCGCGCGCGGCAAATCGTCGATAGGCACGTCGATCGACACGACGCGTGCGCGGCGCCGTGCGTTGAAAAAGCCAATGGCCGTCGACAGCAGCGCAAGCAGCGGCACGGCGGTCGCGCTGTCGACCCGCCAGCGCGCGGGATCGACGACATGCGGCGAAACGGCATCCACGATCAGCACGACGAGCAGTATCAGTTCGCGCGCGAACGTCAGCACGAGCAGCGACGAAAACAGACCCAGCGCGATCAGGCCCGCCCACGCGAGCCGGTCGCCGAGCGGCTGCCGTTCGATCGAGCGCGCGATCATGCCGACGGGAATCAGCAGCACGGAAAGCACGAGCCACAGCGTGCACAGCCATTTCGCTGCGGCATCGACGGGCAGCTCCGGAATGATCCGGATGCCTACGTACACATGCAGCAGGATGCCGATGACGATGATCCGGGCAAAAAACGATAGACGGCGCATAGGTGGGAGCGGGGGCGCTGAATGAGCGCCGGACAGGAATCACACGGGAGTTGCAGAAAACGTACGCCGACAGAATCGCGGGGCGGCCAATCATTCTACAAGCAGTTCCGCGCCCTTGCCGAAGGCGCCCGAGGATGCCGCGCGGCGGGTCGTCAGCGGCACATTGCAACGCAGCAAAGACAGCGCAGGGTGTGCCGCAACTTCTTCGTCATACCGATCAAATGTCAATTAAATGGACATTGAATTGGGTGCAGGAACGAACTATCCTGAAATTGAGCGTGACTGTCGGCGGCAGGGCGGCGGTTCCCGCGTTCCGTTCCCGGTATCCGACGGGCGCGAGACACTCTCCCACTGGCGGCCACGCGCGCGTCATCGCCAGATCGTGGGCGGTTGGGGGAGGGCAAACGATGAAAACGACAAAACTCGCGCATCGCGAACATCACATCGGTCATGAGGGCAGCCACGTGATGCTGCCGATGGTCGTGCTGTCGCTGATGGCGCTGGGCGTCTACTACGCCGTGCATGACATCGATTTTTCCGAGCTTGGGCGCACGTCGCTGTTCTATGTCGTGATGGTGTTCGTCGCGCTCGGCGTCGCGGGGCTGTTCGGCGTGGTCGCGGCGTGGCTGCGCTCGCGCGGCGACGACGATGCGGAAGAAGGTTTCTGCTTCGTCGGCGCGCTGGTCGGCGCGATCGTCTTCTATGTCGCGCTGCTGGCGAGCTGACGCCGTTCGGCGCGCTCGCGAATGAAAGCGCAATCCGCGCGGATGACCTGCTGCGGCGCGGCGTCGATAATAGCCGCCATGCCAATCAAATGAGGTTTCGCGAGCGCGCTCGCGTCGCAAGACGATGTCCACCGATCTGTTCGACGATCTGCCGACGCCCGACGTCGCATGGTTTCCCGAGTGGCTTTCGCCCGAAGCCGCCGCGCAGTTCCTCGCGCGTATCGTCGCCGAGGTGTCGTGGCAGCAGGATTCGATGCTCACGCCGGCAGGCCGCGTGCCGCTGCCGCGTCTGACCGCGTGGCAAGGCGAGCCCGACGCCGTGTACGTCTATTCGGGCATCCGTAACATGCCGGCGCCGTGGACGCCCGCTGTCGCGCAATTGCGGGCCGCCGCCGAAGCGACGTGCGGCGCGCCGTTCAATAGCGTGCTGCTCAACCGCTACCGCAGCGGCGCCGACAGCATGGGCTGGCACGCCGACCGCGAGCGGGAGCTCGGCGACGAACCCGTCATCGCGTCGGTGAGTCTGGGCGCGTCGCGCCGCTTCGATCTGCAGCACAACCGGTCGCGTGTCGTGCAGTCGTATCAGTTGAAGGGGGGCAGCCTGCTCGTCATGCGCGGCAGGACGCAGGCGGAATGGCGCCACCGCGTCCCGAAAGAACCGAAAGTGCTAGGCGAGCGCGTCAACCTGACGTTCCGCTTCGTCGCGGGCGAACGATAGCGACGCTGTTCCGCTACACAACCAATAAGTAAAACAAAAAATTTAATGCGCATAAGGAATCGTTTTCAGCGGGCGGATTCGATGCGTCGCTGGATGGTCGGCACGAGTCTTTCGAAGGGCAACGTGGCTGCCGCGAGCGCCGTGACATCCGGATACTGCTCGCGAACGATATCCGTCAGCACCTGGCCAGGCGGCGCTTCGACAAATACTTTGGCGCCCATTTCGATCATCACGGTGAGCGCATCGAACCAGCGGACCGTGTAGCGCATGTTCGTCGCCAGATCGTCGCGCACGGCTTCGGCTGTATGGAGCGCGCGGGCGCCGCGGTTGCCGACATAGACGCTCGACGGCGCGCGCAACGGTACGCTGCGCGCGTAGTCCGTCAGCGCGTCGGCGGCGGCGGCGAGCAATTCGCAATGCGACGGCACGCTGACGGCGAGCCGCGTCGCCTTGCGCGCGCCTGCCGCGAGCGCGCGTTCGTTGAACGTATCGAGCGCCGTATCGGAACCCGCGACGACGATCTGGCGCGGCGCATTCACATTGCCGACATAGACGCGTTGATGCGTGTTGCGTGCCTGCGCGTCGGCGAGCTGCTCGATCTGGTGCTCGGTCAACCCGGCAATTGCCGCGAGCCCGTAGCCGCGCGGGTACGCCGCTTCCATCAGCTCAGCGCGCTGGTGGACCATCCGCAGCGCGTCGGCGAAGGCGATCGCGCCGCAGCTCACAGCCGCGGCATACGCCCCGACCGAAAGCCCCGCGCTCAGGTCCGGCTCGAGCCCTTGCGCCGCGAGCGCGCGCTGCATCGCGACGCCGGCGGTGAGCAGGGTCGTCTGGACCGCGACCGTCGATTCGAGCGCCGCACGCGTATCGAGCGTCAACACGTCGACGCCCAGCACGTCCGATGCCTCGTCGAGCGTCGCGCGGATCGCGGCGTGCGCGCCGAGTCGATGCAAAAAGCCCTCGGATTGCGCGCCCTGGCCGGGGAACAGGAACGCCAGCATTACGCGCTCGCCGGCTCGGGCACGAGCGCCCACGGATCGGCGACGAGCCTCGGGCCGCTCGCATGACGCGCCATCACGCGTGCCTTGCCCGACGCGTACTCGGCGAGCGCGACGCCGCCGGCGGGCGTTTCGAGTTGCGCGTCGATGCGCAGGCCCGCGCGCGCGGCGTGGCGGTCGAGCGCCACCTGAATCTCTTGAGCCGCGTGACGCGTCAGACGATTGGGAATCCGTATCAACAGGTCGAGATCGCTGGTCGACGTGACAGCGGGCACGCGCGTCGCGAGTTCGAAACCCACGCTGCCCGTCGGTCCCCACACGTAGGCGCCGAAGCATGACGCGTCGCGTTGCAGCGCGTTCAGCGCGACGAACGCAGGCAAGCTGGCGCGTGGCGCGGCAAGCGTCGACGCCGCGAGCGGACACAGCGCTTCAGGCGTAAAAGCCGTATCGATGTCGTCGACGCGCGTCCACGTTCCATATCGCTCGTTGCGCGCCGCGCCGCGCACGCCGACGGCGACATAACCCGCCGCCGCATGCGCCCGCCGCACGACGGCGAACGGCGCGCGCGCGAACGCATCGCGAACCCATGCCGGTTCGTTGTCGAACGATGCGAGGCGGCGCAGGCGCACGATGTCGTGCGCCTGCCAGCGCGCGTCGCCGCCGTCTTCCAGCACGGCGTGCCCGGCGAACGGCGCGGCGGCACACACGCGCATCACGCAGCGTCCCATTGCTCGGCGAGGCGCCGCCGCACTTCGATCGACGCCGCGCGCGTGCGCTTCGCCGCATCGGATTCGAGCCGCCGCGCGAGCCCGCGACTCGTATCGGCGCGCGCGCTTTGCACGGCTTCGGCGAGCACGCTGCGCACGCGCTCGATCTGCCCGGCAGTCGGCGCATCGGCGTCGACGCCTTCGATCAGCGCGTCGAGCAGGCCGAGCTTCGCGAACGACGTCATCGAGTACGACATCGGCGTGATTTTTTCGGCGAGTTCGTCGAGCGCTTCGACAGTGCGGCGCGTGACGCGCGCGGCCGCTTCCTTGCCCATCGCGTGAACCATCGTGCCGGGTGCGTCGAGCGCGATGATCCGGTTCGCTTGATAGCCGTGGGCGAGGAACGCGCCCGACATCGCCGGCCCGACGATCAGCGCGACCACCGGATGTCCGGCGTCGCGCGCGCTCGCATAGGCATCGACGGCCGACGCGCACGCCAGATGGATGCCGAGCGTCTCTTCGCGATAGCCGTAAGCCTGGCTCTTTACGTCGACGACCGCGACGATCGGGCGCTTGCGTTCCGACGACGCATCGCGCGCCATCGCCGCGCGCACGGCCTGCGCGAGCCGCCAGCCCTGTTCGAGCCCGACGACGTTGTCGCGGGCGCGCGCAAAGCGGTTGTCGGGATCGGGCACGACGCAGAAGAAGCTCGCCGTTTCGCCGCCGAGCGGCGCCTCGCCGGACCAGACGGGCGCCGCCGTCGATGTCTCGCCTGCGAGCGCGTTGAACCAGCGCATGCCGCGCGTGATTGAATCGTTGGTGGATGCGTTCATCACTGCTCCTTGCGCGTCGTGTTTGCGTTGCCGGCTGCGTCGTTCGCCTTGAACACTTCGCGCATCGTGTCGGGCGTCACGTCCGACGGGTCCATGCGCGCAAGCCGTTCCAGATAGGCGGCAACCTGCTCCGTGCGATGCGCAGCGGGCACGCCGCGCGCGAACACGTCGCGGATGGCGGCGCGCACCGCGTGCGCGTCGTCGTCGACGAGCGCGTCCGCGAGGCCTGTCGCCACGCGCTGCTCGCCGCCGATCATCTGCCACACGCGGCGCCGGTCGCTGGAATCGAGTTCTTCGATACCCGCTTCCTGTTCGATCACTTCGGGCCCGTTCATGCCGAGGCGCCCTTGCTTCGTCGCGATCAGATACGAGCACAGCCCCGCCGCCAGCGACATGCCGCCGAAACAGCCGACCATCCCCGCAATCACGCCGACGACGGGCACGTGCCGGCGCAGCGCGACGATGGCCGCCTGCATCTCCGCGATCACGGCCAGCCCGAGATTGGCTTCCTGCAGACGCACGCCGCCCGTTTCGAACAGCACGACAGGGCGCACGATCTTGCCGCGCTCGCAGTCGGCGAGCGCCAGTTCGAGCGCCGCCGCGATCTTGCTGCCCGACACCTCACCGATGCTGCCCCCCTGGAACGCCGATTCGATCGCGGCGACCACGGCGGGCTCGCCGTCGATCGTGCCGCGCGCAATCACGGCGCCGTCGTCGGCCTGGCAGACGATGCCCTGCAGCGGCAGCCACGGCGATTCGATGCGATCGAACGGTCCGAGCAGCTCGCGAAACGAGCCTTCGTCGAGCAGCGCCCGGGCGCGCTCGCGCGCCGACAACTCGATGAAGCTGTCGCGCAGCGCGGGCATGACGGGCGCGCCTTGAATCAGTACCGTGCTCATGTGCTCGCTCCCTGATCGGCGGCTTCGATGGCTTCCGCGAGGCGCAGCGCTACGACGCCCGGCGTCGCGCCGAAGTCGTTGATCTCGATCTGCGCCGCGCCGTCATA